>JAFWJU010000088.1 GCA_017511465.1 Eggerthellaceae bacterium
GCCCCCCCCTGCGAGTTCCCCAAAACAAGAAGACCCCCGTTCTTGGGAGTCTTCCGAACTTGCATGGTGGTCAGGGGGGGACTTGGGCGCTTGCTGCGCAAGCGCTGCCCTGCGCCCGCCTATCGGCGTGCTCGGGCCCGAAGGCGCCACTGGCGCCTTCGCCCTTCGCAGGGTTCAAGTCCCCCCCCTGCGAGTTCCCCAAAACAAGAAGACCCCCGATCTTGGGAGTCTTCCGAACTTGCATGGTGGTCAGGGGGGGACTTGAACCCTCGGCACGCGGATTTTCAGTCCGCTGCTCTACCAACTGAGCTACCTGACCGGTTGTGTGGCGCGAAACGATATTCTAACGGTACCGTTTCTGCGGGTCAAGCTGGTTTCACGATTTATCCGAACAACAACTCGCGCTCTTCGCCAGGCAATGCGGCGCGGGCTTGATCGCGCAGGTTGTTAACGCCGATGAAGAACTGACGCATCATGGCGACAACCAGGTAGCGGCCCTTGGGCGTCAGCGTCAGCTCCTCGGGCGTGTCGGTTGCAAATCCGCCGGCGAGCTTCATGAACGCCATCTCGACGGGCAGGCCGTTCTCAACAGTCATGCCGAAATCGCGTTCCCACTGCAGCTTGTCCAAACGCAAGCCGAACAGTTGCATGAGGAAGCGGTAGCGCATGCGGTCATGGATGTTGAAATCGGTGCGACCCATGATGGACATGCGGCCTTCCTCGATCGCCTGACCGTACTCGCGCAACGAGAACGTGTTTACGTACAGGCTGCTGCCGAGGTACGTGATGCCGCCACTGCCGATGGCCGGGTATTCCTCGTACTGCACGACGTACTCGTCGATCATGTCGCCGCCCGAGGCGTTGCCCGAATCGTAATCGAAGCGGTTGTACGTCCATGCGCTGCTGTGTGTGAACAGGGGCTTGTCTCCCCCGGTCAGTAACTCGTCGATGATCTCGTAGTAACGTTGCTCGCGATCGTAGTCGACCTTGCCCACCGTGCGCGCGAGCGAACGCTCGACTGACGGCGAAGCCATGAGCGGGTAGAACGTGGTCTGCGTGCAGCCCGATTCGACAATGCGCTCGATATCGTGGATCAGCATGTCCTCGGTCTGCGCGGGGAAGTTGAAGATCATATCCGCATTCATCGACGTGAAGTACGGCGTGGCCAGCTGGATGCGTTTGACGATGTCGTCGGCGCATCCGTACTTGTCGTAACGGTCCATCTGCTTCAGCAAGCCGTCGTCGAAGCTCTGCACGCCAACCGACAGGCGCTGCACGCGTCCCTCGAGTTTCTCGAGGTATTCGGGAACCAGGTGATTCGGATTCGTCTCACTGCTGACTTCCTTGATGCTGAAGAGGCTGCGGGCTTGGTCAATCGTGGCGCACAGCTCGTCGATCATAATCGTGGGCGTGCCGCCGCCGATGTAAACGCTGTCGAAGTCGTAGCCCAAATCGGCCAGCATCAGCATTTCCTTGCGCATGCTGGCGAAGTACGGCACGGCGCGCTTTTCGCTGAACGGGAAGCGGTTAAACGAGCAATACGGGCACAGCTTCTGGCAGAACGGCACGTGCATGTACAGCATGTACTTCTGACCGGGTTTCGGCCCCGGAACATGCGTGTCGGTCGTGCGGTTGATCTTCAAGTAGTTCTTCGACGTCTCGCGTACCGCGAGGCTGATGAGGCGCTCAGACAGCATTTCAATCCTCCAATGCGCCAACGGGGTCTATCCCCGCTGGCGCATCTTGTGTCCTAATCCCAAGACTGGCGGCCCTTGATGGCGCGCAGGCCGATGTCGCTACGGTTTTGCTTGCCTTCGAACTGGATAAGGTCGCATGCCTTGTAGGCGAGCTCGCGAGCCGCCTGGAACGTGTCGCCCATTGCCGTCACGTTGAGCACGCGGCCACCAGCTGTGACCAGCTGGCCATCGCGCATGGCGGTGCCGGCATGGTACACCTTGACGTCCTCAAGTGCGTCAGCGTCTTCGATGCCGGTGATGATCTTGCCCTTCTCGTAAGAGCCCGGATACCCCGCGCTTGCCAGAACGACCGTGACGGTCCACTTGTCGGCCCATTCGAGCTCGATGTCGTCGGGACGGCCTTCGGCCACAGCCAACATGACGTCGACCAGGTCGGAATTGAGGCGCGGCAAGACAACCTGCGTTTCGGGATCGCCGAAGCGCGCATTGTACTCGAGCAGCTTCGGGCCCTTCGGGGTCAGCATGAAGCCGCCGTACAGCACGCCGCGATAGTCGTTTTCGAATTCAGTGGCGGTGGCTGCCGCAGCTTGCGCCATGACCTCTTCCATACGGGCGAGCTCTTCTTCGGTCACGATGGGCACCGGGCTGTACGCGCCCATGCCGCCCGTGTTGGGGCCCTCGTCGCCGTCATAGGCGCGCTTGTGGTCCTGGCTCGGCGCCATGCAATATGCCTTGCCAGCCGAGACGAACGCCAACATCGAGCATTCGGGACCCGTCAGGCACTCCTCGATGACGACCGTGCTGCCGGCTTCGCCGAACGCGCCCTCGAAGCACTGCTTGACAGCATCATGAGCCTGCTCGACGGTTTGAGACACGATGACGCCCTTGCCCGCCGCCAGGCCGTCGGCCTTGACGACGATGGGAGCGCCCTTCTCGTCGATGTACGCATGCGCCGCTGCCTCGTCGTCAGTCGAGAGGTACTCGGCTGTGGGCAGGTTGTTGCGCATCATGAATTCCTTGCAGAACGTCTTGCTGCCCTCAAGCTGCGCGCCTTGCGCATCGGGGCCGAACACGGGAATGTCGGCTGCGCGCAGCACGTCGGCCACGCCCGCGACGAGCGGGGCCTCGGGACCGATGACCACCATGTCGATGGCGTTCTCCTGCGCGAATGCCAGTACGGCTTGGCCGTCATCAGCTGCCAGGCCTGCGACGTTTTCGGCGAAATCGGCAGTTCCGCCGTTGCCCGGCGCCACATAGAGCTTGTCGCACTTCGGGGATTTTGCGAGCGCCCACGCGATTGCATGCTCGCGGCCACCACTGCCAAGTACCAAGATGTTCATGCTAGTCTTCCTCTCTGTACCAATCGCGGATGATGGTTTGATCACGGTCGGGACCGACGCTCACAAAGGAAATGCGTGCGTTCGTGATGTCTTCCAGATGCTTGACGTAAGCCTGCGCATTGGCGGGCAGCTCTTCGAACGAGCGGCATTCGGTGATGTCCTCGCCCTTCCAGCCAGGCAGCTCCTCGTAAATCGGCTTTGCATGGAACAGCACGCTTTGCTGCATGGGGAAATAGTCGTAGCGCTTGCCATCGCATTCGTAGGCGATGCACACCTTGATGGTATCGAACGCGGAAAGCACGTCGAGCTTCGTCAACGCGATGTCTGTCAGCCCGTTGACCTCGACCGCATAGCGTCCGATGACGGCGTCGAACCAACCACAGCGGCGCTTGCGACCCGTGGTCACGCCGAACTCGTGGCCTTCGGCGCACAGCTTCTCGCCAATCTCGGCCTCTTCGCCCGTGCCGCCATCTTCGGGGAAGCGCTGCTCGGTTGGGAAGGGGCCGGCGCCCACGCGCGTGACGTAGGCCTTCTGGATGCCGAGTACGCGGTCGATGGCCTTGGGGCCCACGCCGGTGCCGGTGGCAGCGCCGCCTGCGCAACACGGTGAGGACGTGACGAACGGATACGTGCCGTGGTCGATGTCGAGCAGCGTGCCCTGCGCACCTTCGAACAGGATGGACTTGCCCTCGCGCAAGGCTTGGTTCAGCAGCTGCGTGGTCTCGGCCATGTACGGACGCAGGATCTTGGCGTAAGGCAGGTACTCGTCGCAGATTTCCTCGACCGTGTACGTATGCAGGCCGTAGACCTTTTCGAGGATGAGGTTCTTCTGTGCGAGCGCCGTCTTCAGCTTCAGGCGGAAGATGCGCTCGTCCATGAGGTCTTGCACGCGAATGCCCTTGCGTCCGGCCTTGTCCTGGTAACAGGGGCCTATGCCGCGTTTCGTCGTGCCGATCTGGTTCTCGCCAAGGCGCTTCTCGTCGGCACCGTCGAGGTCTTTGTGATACGGCATGATGATGTGGGCATCGCAGCTGATCTTGAGGTTCTGGCAGCTGATTCCCTCAGCCTGCAGCATGGCCATTTCCTTGACGAGCACACCTGGGTCGATGACGACGCCATTGCCAATGACCGGCGTGGAATCTGGATACATGACGCCCGACGGCATGAGGTGAAGCGCCAGCTTCGTGCCGCCATGCACTACCGTGTGACCGGCGTTGTTGCCGCCCTGGTAGCGGACGACGTAATCGTAATCGTGAGCGATGAGGTCCGTGACCTTGCCCTTGCCCTCGTCGCCCCATTGGGCGCCGACCAGCACCGTGTTCATAACCTGCCTCCTTGGATTGGTTGCAAGGAAATTATACATGCGAAGGGGATGCCCAAGGAGCGTAGGCTGGCTAACGGAAAGGCAGCGAAATGAAGCAGGAGAGGTCGGGGCGCTCCGCTCGAATCTGATTACCCGTTCGCAAGTAAACGCTGGGCGAGCAGCAGCGTGATGTAATCGTGCTTGGCGATGCGCAGGCGTGCGCGCATTTGGTGGTAATCGAGCTTCACGCTATCGAAGGTGCGATCGCCCTTGGCTTCGTCGAGCGTGCGCGCAAGCTCCTCGATGCGCGCGCCCGCGCCTTCGAGCTGCGACTCAAGCTCATCGCGCTCTTCTTGCTTGGCGCGCAACATAGACTCGAGCGTGCGCACCGGGGCGTCGGGTTCGAGTCCAGCCGCTTCCTCTATGGATCGCCGCTGTGCCTCGAGTTCGGCAAGCGCCTTGTTGGCAGCTGATTCGTGCATCTCATGCGCCATGGCACGATGACGCTGCTCGGCCATGCGAGCCCGCGCCTCTTGCGCATCGTCGAGAAGCAAAAGCGCTTGCTTGATCGACCCATCGGCGCTCCCCAACCCGTTGCGTTCGAGAAGCGACTTGAGCTCCGCTTCGAGCGCATCCCTTTCGGCCATGCGTGCATTCAACAGCTTTTTGTCCTGCAGCATGACCCAGTGCGCGTCTTTCCGACGATTTTCCAAGGCATTGGCATCTCGGTTCGGACGAAAGAGCACCACGATGGCGGCGGCAGCCAGGAAGAACGCCAGCACGACCATACCGACGCCAAACCCCGTGAACGACAGGCTGCCAATCTCGCGCCCATGCACGAACGAGTAGAGGCCTGCAACCATGAACGCCGCCGGGAACAACACCGAAACGACTATCTGGGCGGTGCGGGCGCCCTTCTTGATGGACCCGGCATCATCCTCGTCTATCTCGAGCAGTGCCTCGTAGGCAGCACTCGACGTGTCGCTACGTTGCTTAGCGTCCTCAACCGCGTTGTTTAGTTTCTCGCGCTCGACGGCGTATTCCTCGAGCTTGTCGCGCAGCGCCCGCTCGTCTTGCGTGGACAGGCCCAATAGACGGGAATCGATGGAATCCTCGTTCTTTATGAGGACCGTCAGCTCATCGGCGGCAACACGCAACCGAGCCAGTTCGCTGCGACGAGCCGCAAGACCCTCGTCGGTTGCCTGCAGCTGGTCGCGCCATGCGGTCATGTCCTCGATGTCGTCCGACAATTCACGCGAACGGGCGGCCATGTCCTTCTTGCTTGCGGACATCTCGCGCAACTCGCGGTCGTTTTGCCGAATGGCCGCAGCGCCTTCGGTTGCCCTGCGCACTTCGATGTATTTGGCTTCAAGCTTATCGCCAAGCTTGAATATGGAGGCCTCGGCATGCCCCGTCTTTTTGGTCGATTCCGCGATGCGACGCGCCACTTCTTCGCGTGCCACCGCTTCGTCAAGACCGTCGCCCCTCGTGTCGAGCAAGTCGGAAGCCAGCGTGGCAGCTGCCACGCGGAAGTCGCCTATACGGCGCGCAAGGGCATCGGGGACGGCAATGCCACGCTGCACGAGCGTGTTCTGCACGTAATCGATGAGGACGCCATCGGATTCCTCTTTGAACTCGGGCACAGCCGAGCCGCTCTCGGCCAAGGGGAACCGCGTGCCATCCACGACTGCATCGCAGAAGAAGCTGGGGCACGCATCGTTCACGCGCTTGCGAACACCCGCCATGACTTCGGGCTTGCGCAGATAACCGTGAAGGTCGGTCTCGCCGACGAGGTTCACGTGCGCCACCATGTCGCTGCAGTAATCGTGGCTGCTCTCGCGGAACAGCTCTTCCTTGACCACGCGTTCGACATCGGAAAGCGTACGGCACTCGCTGATGTCGACATCGAACGAATGGAACGCGACGCTGGCTGTGGGCACGAACTCGAGCCGCGGCGACAAGCCCTCCTCGAGCTCGACCAGATAGCAACCGTGCTCGCCCGACTCCTTGAGCTCGCGGCCCTGTATGCTGCCGGGAAACACGATGCGCGGGTCATCGGCGATCGGACGCACCATGTGCCGATGCAAATGCCCGCAAGCCCAGTAATCGATGTCTTGCGCAAGCAGGAAGTCCTCGCTTACAACCGCCTTGCTGGCGTCGACTTCGAACCCGGTATGGATGATGCCAATGGAAAACGGCGCATCTGCCGCATTGGGATGAGCCTCGGACAAGGCGCCTACGGCGTTTTCCCGCGTGATGCCATCGGCAACGCCCATATCGAGCGGCCAAGCTTGCGAATAGTAACTACGGCCCCCAACGAGGCACAACGGCTCGCCGTCGCGTTCATACAACTCGAATGTCGGCACGCCAACACCCATCATGTGCGCCGATTCGGGCAGACGCGACACATTGCGCGCCCAGGCGGTGTAGGGGTCGTGGTTGCCGGCAATCAGGTATGCGGGAATACCCGCCGCATGAAGCTTTTCGAGCCCTTCGAAGAACCGCAGGTAATCACAGTACGAAACGGACGAGGTATCGAACAGGTCGCCTGCAAGCACGACGAAATCCACCTCGCGCGTAAGGGCAGCCTCGATAACGCGGTCGTAAGCCTCGGGAATTGCGGTTTGCAGGCGGGTCGCCCATTCGTCCGACAGCGCGCTCAACCCGCGAATGGGAGATCCCAGATGAAGGTCGGCTGCGTGTATGAATCGGACTTTTCTGGTCATGGCGATTAGCGGTTGGAATGCGAAGTGGATGAGGCGCCTCGTCATGAGCGGTGCGTCATCCACTTCGCATTACAGGCTGGTCTCCTCGGCGTAATTCATGAAGCGGGTGTAGTCGGGCACGAATGCCAGCGTGATGTCGCGCGTGGGGCCATTACGGTGCTTGGCCACGATGAGCTCAGCGGTGTTGAGGGCCGGGCGTCCATCTTGCTCGGCTTCGGCCGCGTCCATGGAACGGTCGATGAACATGACGATGTCGGCGTCTTGCTCGATAGAACCCGATTCGCGCAAGTCGGAAAGCTGCGGGCGCTTCTTGCCGCGCATTTCGACTGCACGTGACAGCTGCGACAGCGCCAGCACGGGCATGTCCATTTCCTTCGCGAGGATTTTCAGGCCACGCGATATCTCGCCGACTTCGACAGCGCGGTTGCCATCGCGGCGAGCCGTCTGCGGCTGCATGAGCTGCAAGTAGTCGACGATGATGAGGCCCTTGCCCGGTTCCACCGAACGCAGTTCGCGGCGTGCTTTCGCACGTGCCTCGAGAATGGTGAGACCCGGCGTGTCGTCGATGTACAGGTCGAGCTTGGCAAGGCGGTTCGACGCATCGGCGATGGCGCCCCAGTCGCCTTCGGAAATATATCCACCGCGGACCTTCGACAGGTTGACGCGCGCATCGGTGCATAGAATGCGCTGAACGAGCTGACCGGAGCTCATTTCCAACGAGAAGAACGCGACCGAAATGCCCTCGCTCGCGGCATTCACGGCCAAGTTGAGCGCGAACGACGTCTTGCCGACGCCAGGACGGGCAGCCAAGATGACCAAGTCGCCTCCGCGCAAGCCGTGGAACAAATCATCCACGTCCTTGAACCCAGTGGGCACACCGGCCATGTGGGTCTTGCGCTCGGCGAGCTTCGTGATTTCCTCGAACGCGTCGTTGATGAGCTTGTCCATCTTCACGAACGAAGAGGACACGCGGCGCTCGGTGACTTCGAACAGCGTCCTTTCGGCGTCTTCGATTACTTCGTCAAGATCGTCGGGCGAGTTGTACGCCATGGCGCTGATCTGAGTCGATGCGTAAATGAGGTCTCGCATGATCGACGTGCGCTTTACGATGTCGGCATGATACGACCAGTTCGTGAGCGCAAACGTGTTGTCCGCGAGTTCGATGATGTACGAACGGCCACCGACTGCATCTAACTGCCCCGAGGCATTCAGGTTGTCTGCCAGCGAAATCTGGTCGACGGGAATGCGGCGGGAGTGCAGGTCCTTGATGGCCTCGAAGATGATGCGGTGCGACTGCCGATAGAAGCATTCCGGCTGAAGCTTGATCATGATCTCTTCCAAGATGTCGGCGTTCAGCATGCAAGCAGCCAAAACCGACTTCTCGGCTTCGATATTGCTGGGAATAGACTTGTTGTTCGCAGCGTTATCTGCCATGGCGCATCACCTGACAAGGAGGGCGGCTCGCAAGCCGCCCTTCCATGCGAATACGTTTATTCAGCAGCCTCTTCGACGGCCTCTTCGGCAGCCTCGGCAGCCTCTTCAACGGCCTCAGCAGCTTCCTCGACGGCCTCTTCGGCAGCCTCGGCAGCTTCCTCGGCGACTTCCTCAGCCTCAGCCGGGGCAGCAGCGGCGTTCTCGTCAACGACGTTAACCTTGACAGCGGCCTTGATGTCGCGGTACAGCGACACGAGGACCTGGTGCTCGCCCACAGTCTTGATGGCTTCGGGAATCTCAACGCGACGGCGGTCGACGGTGAGATCTTCACCGGCGAGCGCGTCGACGATCATCTGGGCGGTAACGGAACCGAACAGGTTGCCCTCGTCGCCGACCTTGGCGCCAATGGTAACCTCGGTAGCCTCGAGCTTGGCCTTGAGATCGTTGGCGTTGGCGATGCGCACTTCCTCGCGCTTCGCGATGTTGTTGCGGCGCTGCTCGAGCTGCTTCAGGTTGCCCTTGGTAGCCTCGATAGCAATGCCCTGGATAAGCAGGTAGTTGGCAAAGCCACGAGCAACGTCGATGACGTCGCCTTCGCCGCCCTTACCGTGCAGTTCTTCCTGGAGAATGACCTTCATTTCGGCACCTCCTTTAATCGCGGTTGCGACGACGGTCGCCGCGGCCGCTGACGGCGGGAACCGTGTACGGCATGAGGGACATGGTACGTGCGCGCTTCACGGCGTTCGCGATGTCGCGCTGGTGCTGCACGCAGGCGCCCGTCACGCGGCGCGGCTTAATCTTGCCGCGGTCGGTAACGTACTTGCGCAGCATCTGCGTGTCTTTGTAGTCGACGTAATCAACCTGGTCCTTGCAGAACTGGCAGTACTTACGTCGAGGCTGCTTGGAGTAATCAGCCATACGTAACCTCTTTCTTAGAATGGAATGTCGTCATCGTAAATGGAAGAAGAGGCATCCACGACCGGAGCCGCCGCAGGAGCAGCGTTCTGGTTCTGGTAGCCGCTTTGTCCACCGTAGTTCGAACCGCCCTGATAACCGCCTTGGCCGTTGTTGCGCGAAGACATGATCTCGACCTCGTCGATAATGACCTCGATCTTGCTGCGCTTCTGGCCGTCGCGTTCCCACTGACTCCAACGCAGCTTGCCCTCGATGGCAACCTTCGTGCCCTTCGTCAGAATGTTGGACAGGCTTTCTGCGCGAGTTCCGAACATGGTGCAATCGATGTAGTTCGCGTAGTCTTCCCATTCACCGGTCTGGTTGTTCTTGCGACGGTCGTTGACCGCCACGCCCAGCCCCATGATGGCCATGCCCGACTGCGTACGGCGCAGTTCGGGGTCGCGGGTAAGATTGCCGCTGATGATCACTCGATTGATGCTCATTGTTCCACCTCTACTTCCTTGCGCCCTTCATATGGGCGCTCTTCCCGATTTAGTCGCGGTCGGTGCGACACACGATCATGTGGCGCTGGACGTTGTCGTTGATACGCAGGATGCGATCAAGCTCGGCGATGTGGTCGGGACCGACATGGAAGTCGACGAGAATGTAGTCGCCTTCGGCAAGGCCGTTGATCTCGTACGCGAGTTTGCGCTTGCCCCAAGCGTCGACGTTGTCGACCGTGCCCTCACCTGCGGTGATGACACCCTCGATACGGCTCTGCACGTTTGCGCGAGCCTCCTCCTCGAGAGTGGGGGCGACGAAATACAGCAATTCGTAAGCCTTCATCAGCTCACCTCCTTTGGACTAAACGGCCCCGGCCGGTGAACCGGGGCAGGTAAAATAGCCTGTCTATTCTAGCAAAGCCTCCAGCTTGCCGCCACGCTTCACAAGAACTACCCAGTTCACTTAGTCTTCTTGTCCACGTTTCGCCTATGAGAAGGGGTTGCGCCGACAGCCGCTCACGTTCACCGACAGCTGCCCGCATTCTCATGCAGACGGGAAGGGGTGTTCGCCTACAGCTGCTCGGCGGAGCACCTCTCACTGCCCTGATACGTTATCCCCGCCTGCGCAAGCGGCGAACACCCCTTCCCGTCTGCATGGCCGCTTGTCCCTTCCCGCCCATATGAACGATGCATGCCCCTAAGCCAATCACCATGGCAAATAGAAGAATAATTAAAAGACCTACCTGGGCAGCCGACAGCGAGTCCAAGAATTGGCAGGTATTTTCCTTTAATAACTAATGAAAAAGGAAGCGGGTGGCGACTGAATTGTCGCGCACCCGCTCGTGGTTATGACGTAATGCTTGCAGGAATGTCGCTTTTAGTCGTCGTCCTCGTCCTCATCATCGTCTTCGTCGTCGATGTCGGGAACCGCATTCAGCATGTAGTTCAGCGACTTGCTGACGTAAACGGGCTCTTCCTGGAAGACAGGATTGCCAGAAGCGTCGAAGTGATACGGCAAGCCAATGGCGTGGCCGTATTCGGCACCCGGAACGCCGCCTTCCGCAATGATGCAGTCGATCTTCTGGTCGTTTTCGGCGTCGAGGTAGCCGTCGTAGCAGAAACCGTATGCATCGGCGCCCTTCGCGTTCTGGACGGTCTTGCGGGCGCTGTTGAAGCAATCAGCGACGGAATCGCCAGGATGCTCTTCCATGAACAGGGTCTCTTTTACGGCAAGCGCCGAGAACGGCAGGACCTGCTCGCCTTTTTCCATGCGCTCTTTGGCGTCTTTCAGGCAATAGCGAAGCACGCTCTCGAGCACGGGGGGAATGACGATTCTCTCTTCACGCGTTGCAACCATGTTGGTCTCCCATCGTTGTTTGTCAGGCCGAATCATTATACAGAAACGGGCCAAGCTTGGGGTACTTGGCCCGCCGTTTACTACAGTTCCAAAGTGCTCAAGTCCAAATCGAGGGGCTTCTCGACCCGGCAGGCGTACTTGCCGTCGCCGTCGACGTCGATCAGGACATGGTCGCCTTCCATCAAATTGCCGCGCACGACCTGCTCGGCAATACGGTCAACCACTTCGCGCTGGATAAGGCGCTTAAGCGGACGTGCGCCGAACACCGGGTCGTAGCCGTCGATGGCCAAGCTCTCCATGGCGGCGGGCGTCACGTCAAGCGTAACCCGGCGGTCTTCGAGGCGCTTGCGCACGTCGGCCAGCTGCAATTCGACGATGGGCTCGATATCGCTAATCGAGAGCGCGTCGAATGTGACGATATCATCGATGCGGTTGAGGAACTCTGGTCGGAACGTTGCACGCAGGGCCTCGTCGATGGCATGGCGCATGGTGTCGGCATCGCCGTTTTCGGCGAATTCGCGGATGAACTGCGACCCGACGTTGCTCGTCATGATGATGATCGTGTTCTTGAAGCTGACCACGCGACCTTGCCCGTCGGTCAGGCGACCGTCATCAAGCACTTGCAGCAGCACGTTGAACACGTCGGGATGCGCCTTCTCGATTTCGTCGAGCAGCACGACCGAGTAGGGCCTGCGGCGAACGGCCTCGGTTAGCTGGCCGCCCTCGTCGTAGCCGACGTATCCCGGAGGGGCGCCGATGAGGCGCTGCACCGAAAACTTCTCCATGTACTCGGACATGTCGATGCGCACCATGGCCTTTTCGCTGTCGAACAAGTACTCGGCCAGCGCCTTGGCCAGCTCGGTCTTGCCCACGCCAGTCGGACCCAAGAACAGGAAGCTGCCAATGGGCCTGTCGGGATCCGAAAGCCCCGCGCGATTGCGTCGGATGGCGCCCGCGACGACGTTGACCGCATGGTCCTGGCCGATGACGCGCTCGTGCAGCTTAGCCTCGAGGTCGACGAGCTTTTCCATTTCGCCCTTCATCATCTTGCTGACGGGAATGCCCGTCCATGCGCTCACTACTTCGGCGATTTCCTCTTCGGTGACCTCTTCCTTCAGGATGGCGCCGTCTTCTTCGCGCTCGCTGAGCATGCGCTCGGCTTCCTCGAGTTTGGCGCGCAACTGCGGGATGATGGCGTAGCGCAACTCGGACGCGCGCGACAGGTCGCCTTCGCGTTCGGCACGCTCTTCCTCGAGTTGTGCCGCATCGATATCCGCCTTGATGGTCTGCACATCGACGATGACGTCTTTCTCGTTCTTCCATTCGGCCGTGCGAGTGTCGAGCTCTTCGCGCAGCTCGGCCATTTCGCGTTGCAAGTGCTCGAGGCGCTCCTTGGACGCATCGTCGCTTTCGCGCTGCAGCGACAGTTCCTCGATCTGCATCTGGCGCAACTTGCGGTCGAGCGCATCGAGCTCTTCGGGCATGCTGTCGACTTCGATGCGCAGGCGGCTGGCCGCCTCGTCCATCAGGTCGATGGCTTTGTCAGGCAGGAAGCGGTCGGCAATGTAGCGGTTCGAAAGCTCCGCTGCCGCAACGATGGCGCCGTCGGTGATGCGCACGCCATGATGAATCTCGTATTTTTCCTTCAAGCCGCGCAGGATGGCGATGGTGTCCTCGACGGACGGCTCGCCCACCAACACAGGCTGGAAGCGGCGCTCGAGCGCGGCGTCCTTTTCGATGTACTTGCGGTATTCGTCAAGCGTCGTGGCGCCGATGGCATGCAGTTCGCCACGGGCGAGGGCGGGCTTCAGCATGTTGCCGGCGTCGATGGTCGAATCGCCGCCGCTGCCCGCGCCCACGATGGTGTGCAGCTCGTCGATGAACAGGATGATGCGGCCTTCGCTGTCCTTCACTTCGCGCAAGACGGCCTTCAGGCGGTCTTCGAATTCGCCGCGGTACTTGGCGCCAGCCAGCATGCTTGCGATGTCGAGCGTGATGATGTCGCGGTCCTTCAGGCTTGACGGCACGTCGCCGTTGACGAGGCGCGGAGCCAAGCCCTCGACGATGGCAGTCTTGCCCGTTCCGGGCTCGCCGATGAGCA
>JAFWJU010000089.1 GCA_017511465.1 Eggerthellaceae bacterium
CGGGGTATTCCGCTCCGTTTTTCCTGCAAGTGTTCATCGCGCAATCGACGCACGTTGGGTTGATGCTTGGCACGCGGATCATCTCTTTCGGTCTTGCTTGTGGTACTGCGGGTCGCGGGCAATGCCTTGCTGCCTGCGGCTTTACGCCAATTGTACGCTAGGCGCGGGATGGGAAGGGTGATGGCGCGCGTCAATTGGGCGGTGCGAAGGGTGTTATGCCGAAGAGGGCGATATCACGCTGGTTTTGCGGTATCGTTGACCTGGTAAAACATTCGACTATAAGGAGCAACTATGGAAACCCTGGAATGCATTCGCACGCGTCGTTCCTTCCGCAAGTACAAAAGCGACCCGGTTCCCGACGAGCTGCTGCAGCAGGTGCTCGAAGCCGGCATGTGGGCGCCGACTGGCCGCAACAACCAATCACCGACGATTGTCGCTATCACGAACAAAGAGCAGCGCGACCGCCTGATGACGTTGAACGCGTCCATCATGGGCGTCGACAGCGACCCGTTCTACAACGCGCCCGTCGTGTTGGTGGTGCTCGTAGACAAGTCCGTCATGACGTACGAGAACGACGGCGAGCTGGTCATTCAGAACATGTTGCTGGCCGCGCATGACCTGGGCCTTGCCAGCTGCTACATCTGGCGCGCGAAGCAGGAGTTCCAAACCGACGAGGGCAAGCAGATACTCGCCGATTGGGGGCTTCCCACCGACGTCGACTTCGAGGGCGTGGGTCATGTGATTCTGGGCTATGCCGACATGCCGACGCCGAATCCTGCGCCGCGCAAGGAAAACTACGTGTACTACGTCAAGTAGGCTGATTGCGTTATTTCGGCGGCTGCGCTCTGTTTGCGTAGCTACTTCGTCGCGATGATGGCGAAGTGCCCGATTTTGGGCTTGCGCTCGACTGCCTGTATGGCGAACCCGGCTTGCTTCAGCGGTTCTTCCAGCTCTTCAGGGGCATAGATGATCATGCCCGGAATCTTGGTCGCCAGTTCCAAGACTTCGGGGTCGCCGCGGTCGTCCTCGTTGCTGACGAGGAAGATTCCGCCGGGCTTCAGCACGCGCTTGACTTCCGCAAACGCTGCGGGCAGATCCCAGTAGTACACCGTTTCGAACGCGGTGATGATGTCGAACGCGTCATCGGCGAAGGGCATGTTGCGCACGTCGCCTTCCATCACGTCGCAGCGTCCTTGGGCAATGGCGTCCGCGTTGTACTCGCTTGATGCCTGCACGCTGACGGAGGAATAGTCGATGCCGGTCACGTGGCCTTCGGGCACGCGCTGCAGCAGGCGTTCGAGGTTTGCGCCGCCGCCGCATCCGATGTCGAGGATACGGGCATCGCTCTTTATGGGCAGGAAGGGCAGGGCCCACACGGCGAGTTCTTCGTGGCTGCCGCCGTTCATGCGGTCGAGCAGCTTGAACCCGTCTGCGCCTTGCGGTTTCTCGGGATGGCCCGCAGGTACTTCCCTCATGATGCGCCCTTGCCCTCATCGTTTTCGCCTAGTGCCATTATAAAGCGTTGTCTGCCGTATACTGCCCGATTGCGAGCGTTCACTTAGTGGGTTTTCCTGCCATGTCGGGAATTTCGTGGCAGGGATTCCCGCCAAATGCCCGCTTCTGTGTGTCCCGGCGGCTCAAAAGCCCGCGAAGTGCATCGCCTCTGGGGCCTTTGGGCGGTCACTTTCTCGGCTTTTCTTCCACGAAATTTCTCAGATGGCGTATAACCACGCCAAGTGCGCCGAAGACCCCCGCGAAGTGCGCGCCTCATGCGTTCCGGTGGCACAAAACCCCGCCAAGTGCACGCCCGGGCTTACAGCATGCTCAGCAGAATACCTTCGATGGCAATTGAAGTCCGCCATTCCCATTCACGCTGTGCCGTATACTTGCAGTATGAAATTCGTTTTCGCATCCGACTCGTTCAAGGGCACGCTTTCGAGCGTGCAGACATGCTCGTTGCTGCAAGAGGCGGCGCTTGAGGCATTCCCGTCTGCGGAATGCGTCTCAGTGCCCATTGCCGACGGCGGAGGCGGCACGCTCGACGCGCTTGCCGTTGCGCGCCCAGGTCAGCTAGTGTCGATTATCGCCAACAACGGCCTGATGAAACCCATAAGGTGCAAGATCCTCATCTGCGGCGACGAGGCGTTCGTCGAGAGCGCGTCGATGTGCGGGCTCGTCCACATCCCCGAAGAGGACCGCGACCCGCTGCAGACGTCGAGCTCGGGCGTGGGCGAGTGCATCGCGCATGCGTTGTACCACGGTTGCAAGCACATAACCGTGGGGCTGGGCGATTCGTGCATGAACGACGGCGGCATGGGATGCATGCGCGCGCTGGGCGTGAGGTTCTACGACGAGGCTGGCCGCGACCTTGTCGGCAACGGCAAGAACATGGAACGCATCGCGTGCATCGACGAGAGCGGCCTTATCCCGCAGGCGCGCGAGGCGACGTTCACGCTGATGAACGACGTGACGAACCCGCTGCTTGGCCCCACGGGCGCCACGTACGTGTTCGGAAGGCAGAAGGGCGCCGACGACGCGGCGCTCGAACGGCTCGAAGCCGGCATGCGCCATTATGCGGACGTGCTGCACGAGTCCCATCCCGAAATCGACTTCGACACGCCGGGTTACGGTGCGGCGGGCGGTTTGGCCATGGGGCTTGCAGTGTTCTTGGGCGCGCAGATTGAGTCGGGCGTCGAGACGCTGCTGCAATGGGTCGATTTCGACGGCCTGCTGCAAGGTGCCGACTTGGTCGTGACGGGCGAAGGGCAGCTTGACGGGCAGTCGTTGCGCGGCAAAGTCGTCAGCGGCGTGGCGGCTCATGCGCACAAGGCAGGCGTTCCCGTGGCCGTCATCTGCGGGCGATCGCTGCTCGACGAAAACCAGGTTGCGGGCTTGGGCGTGTCGCGCGTCATCGAGACGGGCGCCGGCTTGTCCCCCGAAGAGGCTATGGCCCGCGCGCAGGAAACCTACACACGGGCCGCTCGCAGTTTGTTCGCCTCGCTGGCTTAGTGCGAAATTGTCGGTATATTACTGGCTGGCAACCTCGTCGATTGCCGCTACGAAAGCATTCGGGTGCTCGTAATGGATGTCGTGGCCGGAATCGATTTTGGTGAAGCTGCACTCCGACACGCAATCCAAGACGCGCTGGGCGTCCTCGTCACTTGTGGCTGCATACAGCACGCCGTCATTGCCATAGTTCGTGGTGGCCTTGACAAACACCGCGGGGCATTCGATGGCCTTGAGCATCGCTACCTGATCGATGCCCTCCATCCAGGTGCCATCGTAGAACGCGTCGCCGAACTTCGGGTCGTATTGATTCATGAAGTACATCCCGCGCGTCCAATCACGCGGGACGAACGCGTTCGTCACATGCTCGTTCGGATGCGCTGCACAGAATTCGGCAGTCTGGTCGGCAAGCATCTTCTGAAGCCCGCCGAAGAGGCCGAACAGGTAACTGTGCTCCGCGTACAAAACCGGATACGCCGTGACCTCGGTTTGCTGCAGGAACGAGTGCGCGACGATATAGCCGTCATACCACGCAAACGTTCCCTTGCCTTCTTGCGCCTCTTCGGGCGTCACCCGGAACAGCGGCGGGTCTTCCAGCACGAGGCCTATCACGTTGGCGCGATCGTTCGACGCAATGTAGGCTGCGAGGACGCCGCCCGACGAATGGCCCGTGACGATGTAGTCGCCGCCGATGACCTCTTTGGCAAACGTGATGAGTGCGTCGCCGTTCACCGCGCACGAATACAACGAGGGGTCATGGTCGGATTCGCCATGTCCGAAACAGTCTACGGCGAACACGTGGTAGCGCTTCGAAAGCTCGGGAAGCACGCTCGCGTAGTCTTCCCATTCCATACCTTGACCATGCACAAGCATGAGCGCCGGGCCGTTATCGGGACCCTCGCCGTAATTGATAGTGTGGCCGTCGACTATCGCCTGCTTCTCGACGATGCCGGCGGCGCGCGCCTTCGAGATTAAGCGCTCTTCGGCGTGAAGGTTGCCGTCGGTATAGACGAATCCCGCGATGGCGCCACCGACCACGATGACCGCGATTATGATTCCGGCGACTTTGAGACCCTTTCTCACAAAGCCCCCTTCGGATTCACAACAGTTGTTGTGCTGTATTCATTATAAGCATGCGGGTCGCAGCACATCGGTTTTTGTCAGGTCGCCCCGCACTTCTGGCAATTCTGTCATGGGAAACCATGCACTTTCGTTAAATCCATCCATTTCGGAAATTCCAGTGACAGATATCCCAGAAGTGCATGGAAATCCGCCCTCTTCATCATGCACAACCGGAGAATCCGTCCCAAAATGGCCCAAAAACCATGCACTTCCAGCGAATCTGTCAGCGAAAAAATGAAAGTGGCGAGATTTGCGGGAAGTGCGGGGTAGGAGAGGCGGGAAACGCGTGAAGTGCCGGAATGGGAGGCGGGAAACGCGTGAAGTGCGGGGTAGGAGAGGCGGGAAACGCCGGAAGTGTCGGAATGGGAGGCAGGAACCAAGGCAAAGCCACCGCGAGCGCGCCCAAAAAGAAGCGGCCGGGCGAACCCGACCGCTTGAACGCTTTAGCTTCCCTTGCCAGCGTCAGCCGTTAGTATTTCTCGACGACGTTGCCCGGATCCTTGAAGATGTGGTTGGCGGGAACGTAGCCGCGCACGCGCGAAAGCGGGTACACGTTCGAGTTCTGGCCGATGACAGTGCCGGGGTTCATGACGCTGTTGCAGCCGACTTCCACGTGGTCGCCCAGCATGGCGCCGAACTTCTTGATGCCGGTTTCGATGGTCTCGCCCGTCGCGAAATCCTTCACGGTGACAAGCGTCTTGTCGCTCTTCAGGTTCGACGTGATGGCGCCGGCGCCCGTGTGCGAGCAGTAGCCGATGATGGAGTCGCCCACGTAGTTGTAATGCGGCACCTGGACCTTGTCGAACAGGATGACGTTTTTGAGCTCGGTGGAATTTCCGACCACGGCGTTCTTGCCGACGATGGCCGGGCAGCGCAGGAAGGCGCAGTGACGCACTTCGGCCTCGTGGTCGATGATCAGCGGGCTGCCGATGTAGGCGCTGTCGAAGATCTTGGCGTCCTTGGCGATCCAAACGCCTTCGGCGGGGTTGTCGAACTCGTCAGCCGGAAGCGTGGGGCCAAGCTCGAGGATGAACTCCTTGATGTGGGCAAGTGCTTCCCACGGGTACTCGAACTGCTCGAGCAGCGGCGCGGCGATGGTGTGCGACAAATCGTACAGGTCGGCGATTTTCACCTTCATTGAATTGCTCCTTTTAAACGTCGTTCGTGCAGTGCAAAAGGGGCACTCGTTGCGCTTCGCGCCAAGTGCCCCCGGGGATTACAGCGACAGCTTGGAAGCGGCACCCTCGTCGCAGAAGAAGATGACGTCGGGATGCAGCTGCAGGACGCTTGCGGGGCAGATCGGGTCGACCGGGCCCTCGACGGCGGCCTTGATGGCGTCGGCTTTGGCCTCGCCCAAGGCGATGAGGATGATCTTGCGAGCGTGCATGATGCTCTTGATGCCCATGGTCACGGCGTGGGTGGGCACGTCGTCGATGCTCTCGAAGAAGCGGGCGTTGACCTCGCGGGTGTTCTGGGTGAGCTCGACCACGTGGGTCATGGTGTCGATGGGGTCGCCCGGCTTGTTGAATGCGATGTGGCCGTTGACGCCGATGCCCAGGATATGCAGGTCTTCGCCGCCGGCCGCCTCGATGGCCGCGTCATAAGCGGCGAGGGCCTCGTCGCTCGTGTCGAGTCCGCTGGGCACATGCGTGTTCGCCGGGTCGACGTCGATGTGGTTGAACAGGTTGGTGTCCATGAAGTAGCGGTAGCTCTGGTCGTGCGTGGGCTCGAGGCCGACGTACTCGTCGAGGTTGAACGTGGTGACATCCTTGAAGCTGATTTCGCCGGCTTCGTACATCTTGACGAGCTCTGCGTACAGGTCGAGCGGGGTGGAACCCGTCGCGAAACCGAGCACCGCGTTCGGCTTGGCGTCGAGGATTTCCTTGTAGTATGCGGCAGCTTGCTTGGCGATGCCTTCGGGGGTGTCGATGATGACCTTCATGTTTCTCCTTCTGTCCGTTCCGTTTGTTTCCTGACCTTGAAAAAAGCCACCGATTTGGGTCGGTGGCTTTGGTTCCGATTACTCGATGCCGAGCTCCGCGATGACGACATCGGCGATTTCGCGGCAGTGGCGCTTGGCGTCCTCGTCGCTGGCGGCTTCGACCATCACGCGCACCAGCGGCTCGGTTCCGCTGGGACGCAACAGCACGCGGCCGGTGTCGCCCATGGCCTGCTCGGCGGCCTTGACGGCGGCCTGCACGGCGTCGTTGGTCTTGACGGCTTCCTTGTCGGAAACGCGCACGTTGATGAGCTCTTGCGGGTAGCGCTCGAAGATGTGCGAAGCCTCGTCGATGGTCAGCCCCAGACGGCGCGCCGCCGCCAGGAACTGCACGGCGGTCATCAGTCCGTCGCCCGTGGAGTTGTAGTCCAGAAGGATCAGGTGGCCGCTCTGCTCGCCGCCGATGGCGTAGCCCTTGGCCAGCATTTCCTCGAGCACGTAGCGGTCGCCGACCTTGGTCTGCACGACCGTGATGCCGCGGCCTTCCATGCAGCGCACGAAGCCCAGGTTGGTCATGACCGTGGAAACGACCGTGTCGTGCGGCAGGCAGCCGCGCTGCTTCATGTCGATGGCAAGAACGGCTTCCATCATGTCGCCGTCAATCTCGTTGCCCTGGGAGTCGACCAGCATGACGCGGTCGGCGTCGCCGTCGTGGGCGATGCCGGCATCGGCGCCGACCTCGGCCACGAAGGCCTTCAGGGGCTCGAGGTTGGTGGAACCGCACTTGACGTTGATGTCGGTGCCGGTGAAGTCGACGTTCATGGCGTGCAGGTCGGCCTTCAGCTGGCGCAGCGCGTCGCCGGACGAAACGCAGCTGGCGCCGTGGCCGCAGTCGAGGGCGATCTTCATACCCGCGAAGTCGATGTCCTGCACCAGGATGCTGTCGACGGCGTGCGCCACGTAGCGCTCGACCGCATCGGGGACTTCCTCGATGACGCCCACGGCATCGCCGGCCGGACGGTCGTCGTCCATGGTGCCGGACTCGATGGCTGCTTGAATCTGGTCCTCGACGTCGTCGGGAAGCTTGAAGCCCTTGCCGTCGAACAGCTTGATGCCGTTGTACTCGGGCGGGTTGTGGCTTGCGCTGATGACGATGCCGCCGTCGCATTCGAGCTGCTTGGCCAGAAGCGCGATGGCGGGCGTCGGGATGATGCCGGCCTTGAGAGCCGTGCCGCCCATGCTGGTGATGCCAGCGCACACGGCGGCTTCGAGCATGTCGCCCGAAAGGCGCGTGTCCTTGCCCACGATGATGCGCGGGCCTTGGAAGCGCACGGCGGCTTGGCCGAGGCGGAAGGCGAGGGGGCAGGTGAGTTCGATGTTGGCGACACCGCGGACGCCATCGGTTCCAAACATTCGTGCCATTGGATTACCTTTCGACTCTGGTTTGGTTATGTCAGCAATTGCCTGCTCTGGGCAAACAATAGAATTCTAAACGTCGACTGTTGTTACCACAACATTAACAATAGGATTTACAAACTTGAAATACCACTGGTTGTGTATGGGCGTTGCTTGTGACACACCTAGGAGTGGAAGGCACACGGCTGTGGTTATTCCGCCGTGTCGGTTTTCTCGTCCGCTTTATCGCCCTTGCGCTTGGCTTGCGCCTCCAAGATGGCCGACAGCAGGTACTCGCCAGCAGCTTCGCCGCCGTGGCCTAGGTTGAAGATCATCTCGTTGCGAACGGTTTCTATCTTGTCGGCC
>JAFWJU010000090.1 GCA_017511465.1 Eggerthellaceae bacterium
AAGGGCTTCCGTGTGAACGATTGCGGCTGTGGAATTCGGCCGCGGAAGGAGAAGGCCAGTGAAACTGGTTGTAACTGAGAAGAACGACGCCGCCGAGAAAATCGCGCAACTGCTCGGCACCAAGGCGAAGAAGGACAAGGTCTTCAACACCCCTGTATACCGCTTCGAAATCGATGGCGAGGAATGGGTGACCATCGGCTTGCGCGGCCACATCCTGGAACTCGATTTCACCCCCCAACTCGTATACAAGAAGCGCGGCGGATGGCGCGGCGTGACGGCTGGCGGCGAAACCGTCGAGGCCGAAATCCCGAACTCGCTGCCCAAGCCCCCGTTCAAGAAAAAGAAGCCGTTCACCGAAGACGGCGTCGACCTTAAGGGCTGGAAGATGGAGGCGCTGCCGTACCTGGCGTACGCGCCCATCGAAAAGCTTCCGAAGGAAAAAGACATCATCCGGTCGCTGAAGAACCTGGCCAAGAAGGCCGACAGCGTCTGCATCGCGACCGACTTCGATCGTGAGGGTGAACTGATCGGCTCGGATGCGCTGTCGTGCATCCAGGAGGTGAACGCCACAGCGCCTGTCAGCCGCGCCCGTTATTCGGCGTTCACGAAAGAGGAAATAACCCACGCGTTCAACAACCTCGTCACGCTCGACGAGAACTTGGCGGCTGCCGGCGAGTCGCGTCAGGACATCGACCTGATTTGGGGCGCCGCGCTGACGCGTTACCTCACGCTGGTGAAGTTCGCGGGCTACGGCAACGTGCGCAGCTCGGGTCGCGTGCAAACGCCCACGTTGGCGCTGATAGTGGCACGCGAACGCGAGCGTTTGGCGTTCGTGCCCGAGGACTTCTGGGTTATCAAGGGCTCGTTCGGCGAAGGCGACGACGAGTTCGAGGCGCCGCACGCAACGGCCCGCTTCAAGAAGGAAGCCGACGCCAACCGCGTCATGGCCCACCTCGAAGGCGCAACCGATGCACGCGTGACCGCCATCGAGAAGAAGAAGCGCACGCTGCGCCCGCCGGCCCCGTTCAACACGACGAGCCTCATGGCTGCAGCCGCCGCCGAGGGCATCTCGCCTTCGCGCACGATGCGCTTGGCCGAGAGCCTGTACATGGACGGCTACATCTCGTATCCGCGCGTTGACAACACCGTGTACCCGTCGTCGCTCGACCTGGCCGAGGTCGTGCGCACGATTAGCGGCAACCCGGCATACGCGCCGTACTGCAAGGAGCTGCTGGCGAAAGGCAAGCTGAAGCCCACGCGCGGCAACAAGGAGGAGACGGACCATCCGCCCATCTACCCGACGGCCAAGGCGACGCCCGATGATTTGGGCGCGGCGGAATACAAGCTGTACAACCTGGTAGCGCGTCGTTTCCTCGCGACCCTTTCGGATTCTGCCGTCGTCGAGGGCACCAAGGTGACGCTGGACGTACCCGGCACGGGCGCGTCTGCAGCCGACCGCGAGCAATTCGTGGCGCGCGGCGACGTCACCGTCAAGGCGGGCTATCGCGCCATTTACCCGTATGGCTTGAAGAAGGACGAGCAGTTGCCCGCGCTCAGCGAAGGGCAAATGGTGGCCTTCAACGGAGCCACGTGCACGAAGAAGCAAACCGAGCCGCCTGCGCGCTACAGCCAGGGCAAGCTGATCCAGGAAATGGAAAAACTGGGGCTTGGCACCAAATCGACGCGCCATGCCATTATCCAGCGTCTGTACGACGTGAAGTACATCCAAGGCGACCCCATCGAGCCCGCGCAGCTGGGCATGGCCGTCATCGACGCGCTTGACACGTACGCGCCGCACATCACGCATCCCGAGATGACGGCCGAGCTGGAAGACGAGATGAGCGCCATCGCCGCCGGCACCACGACGAAGGCCCAGGTCGTGCGCAATTCCCGCGATCTGTTAGCCGCCGAGCTGGCCGGCTTGCTGCCCGTGCAGGCGCAGGTGAAGGAAGCGCTTGCCGACGCCGTCGCCGCCGACGCGTTCGTGGGGAAGTGCCCGAAATGCGGGAAAGACCTGCAAATCCGCGCATCCAGCAAGACGCATTCGATGTTCATCGGCTGTTCAGGCTGGCCCGATTGCGACGTGACCTTCCCGCTGCCCAAGGGCAAGATCGAGGCGCAGGAAGAACCGTGTCCCACGTGCGGCATGCCCCAAGTGAGGGTGAGCGCTTTCCGCGCCAAGCCGCGTGTCGCGTGCATCGACCCCGAGTGCCCCTCGAACAAGGAACCCGATGTGGTCGTGGGCATTTGCCCGGCTTGCACAGACCGCGGCATCTTCGACGCGAAGCTAATCGCGCAACGCAATCCGCGCACGCTGAAGCGCTTCATACGCTGCGAGAACTACGACGAATGCGGCTGCAGCTACCCGCTGCCGCAATACGGCGAGCTGAAGCCGACCGACGAGGTGTGCGAGGCATGCGGCGCGCCGATGGTCATCGTGAAGACGGCGCGCGGCCCGTGGAAGCTGTGCCCGAACTTCAACTGCCCCACGAAGGAACAGGAAAAGGAAGCCAAGCCCGCAAGGGGCAGGGCCAAACGCGGCACCCGCAAGAAGAAATAGGCGGGGTGGGGACATGGCGAAGACGATAACGAGAGACATGGTGGCCAACACGCTGCGCGAGGCGCTGCCGCAGCTGGCTTTCGAACTACCCGCCGACATCGAGGCGGCCTTGCGCGCGGCGTGCGAACGCGAGGAAAGCCCGCGCGCGGTCATGGCGCTGAACCTTCTGGTCGAGAACGCATGCATAGCCCGCGAGGACCGCGTGGCCATATGCCAGGACACCGGTTCGGTGTGGGTGTGTTTGGAGATAGGCCCCGACGTGTCGGTGCAAGGCGATGTGCTAGCCGATGCAAACGACGTGGTTGCCGAGGCGTTCGTGCAGCACAACCTGCGCAAATCGCTCGTGCGGGATGCGCTGTTCGATCGTGCGAACACGGGTGATAACACTCCGGCGTTCTGCGAGCTGCGCGTAAGCGACAAGCCCGGCGCGCGCTTGCACGTCATGTGCAAGGGCGGCGGATCGGACAATGCGAGCCGCGTGGTTATGTTGACCCCGGGCGCCGGCAAGCAGGGCATCGTCGATGCCGTGTTAGCCTGCGTGCGTGAAAAGGCCGCCAACGCATGCCCGCCGCTCGTGGTGGGCATCGGCATCGGCGCAACGTTCGACAAGGTGGCGGGTTTGGCCAAGATGGCGCTCATGCGCCCGCTTGGCGAAGCCGCGCCCGACCCGCGCGTCGCGGAATTCGAAGACGAGCTCCTGCAGGCCATCAACGCCACGGGCATTGGGGCCGCTGCGCTCGGTGGATCCACGACGGCGCTCGGCGTGCGCGTGAACACGGCCCCATGCCATATCGCGGCGCTTCCGCTGGCCATCAACATGGGCTGTTCGGCGATGAGGAGGGGCACCTATGAACTCTAGCGCCCCAAAACGGCTGACGATGCCGTTCGACCGTGAAGAGCTGAGCCAGCTGCGTGCCGGCGATGCGTGCTTGCTGACGGGCCCGATGTACACGCTGCGCGATGCGGGCCACATGCGCCTGATCGCCGAGCTCGACGAGGCTGGCGAGGACGCGTTGCCCTACGGCCTCGACGGCCAAGCCATCTTCTACGCGGGTCCAACGCCCGCTGCCGCGGGGCGCCCCTTCGGGGCAATCGGTCCCACGACGGCGTCGCGCATGGATTTCGCCGCTCCGCGGCTGCACGATGCGGGCATTGCGGCGGTCATCGGCAAGGGCGTTCGCTCGCAGGACGTCCGCGAGGCTTGCATCCGCAATGGCGCGGTGTATTTCGTCACGGTCGGCGGCGCTGCTGCTTATCTTGCGAAGTGCGTCACAGCGTCGGAGACCTTGGCGTATGATGATTTGGGAACTGAGGCCCTACGGCGCATCGAGGTGGTCGATTTCCCGGTGTTCGTGGGTATAGACGTAGTCGGCAACGACGTTTACAGCACGGTGTGATAAACGGATCAACGCTTGTGGCGGGTGTGTGGCGCCCGCCATATAGGAAGACGATATGCAGAACAACAAAGGCGTGTTCATAACATTCGAAGGTGGCGACGGCGCAGGCAAGTCGACGCACTTGTATTACGTCGCCGAGGCGCTGAGAAGTCGTGGCGATCGGGTCGTATGCCTGCGCGAGCCCGGCGGCACCATCATCGGCGAGCAGCTGCGCAACGTCGTGCTCGATCCGGGCAATTACGTCATGACGCCCGAAAGCGAGCTACTCATCTACGAAGCTGCCCGTGCACAGCTGGTGGCGCAGGTGATCAAACCCGCGCTCGATAACGGCAGCATCGTGCTGTGCGATCGCTTCGCCGATTCCACGGTGGCGTACCAGTCGTTCGGACGCGGCCTCGACCGCTCGTTCATTGACGACGTCAACCGGTTCTCATGCCAGTCGATTTGGCCCGACCGCACCATCTTGATGTTGACGGGCGGCGACGTCGAACTGGGGCTCGAGCGTGCCACGCACGACAAGCATGCTGACCGCCTGGAAATGGCGGGCAACGATTTCCACGAGCGCGTGAACATGGGCTATCTCAGCCTCGCCGAGGAAGACCCCGAGCGTATCCGCGTTGTCATTTCCGACGAAGCTAAAACGGTTACGGCACGTAAGGTGTTCAACGAGCTTTCTGACTTGTTCCCGTGGATGGGCGACCCGTCCATATGCACTGACGAGTTCTTTGCCGGCCTTGCGATGAAACGCGATTTAATGAGGCGCAGCTAACGTGGCCGACGTTTTCGATCAGATCTACGGGCAAAGGCGCGTTCGCGAGTTCTTGCGCGCAAGCGTTGCGACATCGCATGTGACCCATGCGTACCTTTTCACGGGTCCCGCCGGCTCGAACAAGACGCAAGCGGCCTATTCCCTGGCTGCGGCGCTTTTGTGCGAGCGGGGTGGGTGCGGGACATGCGACACGTGCATGCGCGTCGCCCGCCGCAAGCATCCCGACGTGCGTTACTACGCCCCGGAAGGCGCCGGACGCTACCTGGTCGACCAGGTGCGCGACATTGTCGCCGACACGTCGCTTGCGCCCATCCAGGCCAACCGCAAGATATACATCCTCGACCGTGTCGACCTGCTGGGCACGTCGGCGGCCAACGCGTTCTTGAAGACGCTGGAAGAACCGCCTGATGACGTGGTGCTCATCCTGCTGGGCCGCACGCGCGAAAGCGTTCTGCCCACCATCGTCTCGCGCTGCTCCGTCGTGCCATTCCGTCTGATCCCGGCAAGCGAGGCAGCCGGAATTCTCTCGCAGCGCACGGGCGCCGATTTGCGCCTGGCAAAGATCGGGATGGAAGCGTGCGGCGGTTCCATCACGCGCGCCATAGAGTTTTTGAAATCGAACGAGCGCCTGGCGTTCCGCAAGCGCGTGCTCGACGTGCTCGCGCATCTGGGTAACGCCGACATGTGGGACGTACTGTCGCAAGCCAGCGAGCTCGTGGTCCTTGCCAAGGCGCCGCTCGATACCGTGCGTGCCGCTCACGAGGCCCAATTGGCCGAAAACGCCGACTTCCTCGGACGTTCGGCCATCCGGCAGATCGAGGCGCGCAACAAGCGCGAGCTGTCTGCCAAGAGCCTCGAGTCGTTCCGCCAGATAACGGCCATCACGTCGTCGTTCCTGCGCGATGTGCTGACGGTGTGCGCGGGCGCTGGCGAGTTGGTCATCAACTACGACGTGCTCGCCGATATCGAGGATGTCGCGGCCCACACCGACGAGGCGGGCGTTGCCAGGGCCCTGGCGGCGGTAACCGCCTGCGACGAGGCCATATTGTGTAATGTGTCACCCGAAACGTGCTTAGACGCGTTGTTGTTTGAGATAAGAGAGGCTCTGTATGGTTCGCATAGCCCCCGTTAGATTGACGTTCAATCCAAAGACGCTTTGGTTCGACGCCGGTGAATTCGAGCTGGGCATCGGCGACGCGGTCATCGTGTCGACGGCGCGCGGCAACGAGTTCGGCCACGTGTCCGACAAGTTGTTCGACATGCAAGAGGAAGACGAGCAAAAGCTGAAGTCGCCGCTGAAGCCGGTTTTGCGCCTGGCATCCGAGGAAGATGCCGCGAGGGCCGACGAGCTGGCCGATCAGGCACGCGAGGCGCTGCCCACGTTCAAGCGCCTGGCTGCCGAAATGCTTCCCGACATCAACCCCGTTGCGGTGGAGTACATGTTCGAAGGCGACAAGGCCGTGTTCTACTTCGAGTCCGAGGAACGCGTCGACTTCCGCGACCTCGTCCGCAAGCTGGCGGCGGAGTTCCACGTGCGCGTCGACATGAAGCAGATAGGCGTGCGCGACAGCGCCCGCATGGTGGGCGGCTTGGGCCATTGCGGCCAGGAGCTGTGCTGCCGAAGGCTCGGCGGCGAGTTCAACCCCGTGTCGATCCGCATGGCCAAAGAGCAGGACCTCTCGTTGAATCCCCAGAAGATCTCGGGCGTATGCGGCCGTTTGATGTGCTGTCTGCGCTATGAGTTCGACGCGTACAAGGACTTCCACAGCAGGGCGCCGAAGAAGAACGCCACCATCACGACGCCCGAAGGCGAAGGCAAGGTCGTCGATTTGGATGTGCCGCGCGAAGTCGTTTCCATCAAGGTGGGCGACGACAAGCCCGTGAGGGTGCCGCTGGCCGACATGGAGCCCGCCGAAGAGGGCGCCCGGCCCAATGCGGTCGGCGAAGAGGCGTGGGAACGCGCAACCGAGCCGGCGCCCATGCCGCTCGACAGCGCGCTCAGCCTGTTCACGAACGAGCTCACCGGCGAGGACAAGCTTGCCGAGCCGGGCAAGGTTCGCCGCGTGCACGACGAAGAGCCCGAAGAGAAGCCGACCCGGTCGCGTCGCCGCCGCCGTTCCGGCGCGGGAAAGGACGCTGCCGAAAGCGAGCAGGCCAAGGAAAGCCAGCCGACGCAGCGCAAGTCGCGCCGCCGCCGTTCCACGACGGTGAAATCGGACGGAAGCACGCAAATCGAGACCGAGCCGACCGCCCAGGAAACCAAACGCGAACCCGAGCAGAAACCCAAGGGCTCGTCGCGCCGTCGTCGCAGCCGCGCGTCTTCGGGCAAGCAGCAAGCGAAATCAACCGTCGAGGCGCAGGCGAAGGGTTCGAAGGTCGGGCGCAACTCGTCTGGCCTGCGGGCTGGCCGCGCCGAAGCATCTGCTGGCGACGCTTCCACAAAGCAACAGGGAAGCGGAAACGCGGGCAATCAGCGCCGCCGCCGCCGTTCGCATAGGACGGGTCAAGCCGGCACCGGCGAAGGACCAACGGAGTAAGCGATTGAAATGGAACCTGGCATGAACATAGATTACGCAGCACTCACCGACCTGTACCAAATCACGATGGCGCAGGGTTATTTCGACCATGGCATGGGCTCGACTGAGGCCTGCTTCCACATGTACTTCCGCAATTACCCGTTCAAGGGCGGTTATGCGATCGCATGCGGCATGGACCAGTTGGCCGAGCTCGTCGAGACGTACCGTTTCACAGATGAAACCGTCGAGTACCTGGCGGGCCTCAACGCGCCGGGCGGCGGCAAGCTGTTCCACGACGACTTCTTGTCGTACTTGGCCGATTTCAAGCTATCGGTAGACATCGACGCCGTTCACGAGGGCACGCCCGTGTTCCCCAACGAGCCCCTCGTGCACGTGAAGGGTCCTATCCTCGAATGCCAGCTGATCGAGACGCCGTTGCTCAACTGCGTGAACTTCGAGACCCTCGTGGCAACCAAAGCCGCGCGCGTGTGCCAAGCGGCCGAAACGCCCGTGGCCGAGTTCGGCCTGCGCAGGGCGCAAGGTGCAGCCGGCGGCGTGTGGGCGAGCCGTGCGGCAGTCGTCGGCGGTTGCGCGTCCACTTCGAACGTGCTCGCGGGCCGCATGTTCGACATCCCCGTCTCGGGCACGCATGCCCATTCGTGGGTCATGTCGTTCCCCGACGAGCTGACGGCGTTCCGGGCCTACGCGAAGTCGTTCCCGAACAACTGCATCCTGCTTGTCGACACGTACGACGTCGAGCAGGGCGTGCGCAACGCCATCACGGTCGGCCTCGAGATGCGCGAGCGCGGCGAGCGCTTGCTGGGCATCCGCATCGACTCGGGCGACCTCACGTGGCTGTCGAAGATGGCACGCCGCATGCTCGACGAAGCGGGCCTGGAGGATTGCGGCATCGTGCTTTCCAACGACTTGGACGAGTACACGATCCGCTCGATTCGCCAAGAGGGCGTGCACGCGATGAGCTGGGGCGTGGGCACGAAGCTGGCTTGCGCGTACGACCAGCCCACGTTGGGCGGCGTGTACAAGCTGTCATGCACGCGCAAGAAGGGCGACGTGAATTGGACCGACCACATCAAGATCAGCGAGTCGGTGCAGAAGCTGACGACGCCCGGCGTGCTCGACGTGCGCCGTTACTACGACGAGACGGGCAAGATAGCCGGCGATATGGTGTTCGACGTCAACGCCAAGATCAACGCTAAGGAGATCATCGTCGACCCGTACGATAGCCTGCGCCGCAAACGTTTGGAAGGCAAGCGTTTCGAGACGCTGCTGCACCCGTTGGCGCGAGACGGCAGGTGCGTCCTCGAAGCCGAGGCCCGCAGCGCCATGGCCGCCCGCGACCGCATGCGCGTCGGGCTGCAGACGCTCGATGAGACGCAGAAGCGCTTGCTGAATCCGCACACGTATCCTGTCGGCCTCGAACGCGGGCTGTTCGACCGCCGCAGCGCGCTCGTGTCGAAGATGCGGGGATTCGAATAGAAGAAATTCGCAGGAGACAATCAGGCGATCGAGTGAGTGTAGAACACAATCCGAGGGAGACGGATGATTCGCATAGTAACCGACTCGACGGCGTCGATTCCGCACGAATGGGCGCTGGCGAGCAACATCGAGGTCGTGACGTTGTACGTGAATCGCGATGGCGTCGAATACGAGGATGCCACGATGGACCTCGAGACGTTTTACAGCGATATATACGACATGGTCGATGACATTCCCAAGTCGAGTCAGCCTTCACAGGGCAAGCTCGAATCGCTGTTCGAGGAAATCGCCAATGCCGGTGACGAACTGCTTGGCGTGTTCATGAGCTCGAAGATGTCGGGTTCGCTCGAAGGCGCATTGCGGGCCGCGCGCAGCGTGGCTGCTAGAAGCGCGGGATTCAAGTTCCGCATCATCGACTCGTCATCGAACAGTTTCGATGAGGCGTGGCCTGTGTTCGCCGCCGCGGCTGGCCGCGATTTGGGCTATACGCTCGACAGATGCGTCGATATGGTCAAAAAGTCGATATGTGCGACGCGCTGGCTGTTCACGCCCGAGTCCCTGCGTTTCCTGAAGGCGGGGGGCCGCATCGGCACGGCGTCGGCCCTGCTCGGCACTTTCCTGCAGATATGCCCGGTGCTCACAGTGGCCGATGGCGAGACGGCGACGTTTGCCAAGGTGCGCACCCAAAAGAAGGCCCTTGCCGCCATCGCTAAAAAGCTCAAGGCCGATGTCGAACAATACGGGTTGAAGAACCTGGTCGTTCACTATATCGGCTCACCGGATGCCGCAGCTCGCTGGGCGCACGACGTCATCGAGCCGATTGCCAAACGCGACGTGCCGGTTATTCCGGTGAGCGCCTGCATTGGCGTGCATGTGGGTCCCGCTATCGGAATCGTATACGAGTGCGAACATGGGCTTCCGGGGAAATTGACTGTCAATCCGGCTTCGCTGGTGTATGCTTCGTAGGACACGTTAGTTCGAATTCAATGCCATCGTGCTTGTACGAAGCCCGCATGAAAGGTTGTCGTCTGTGACCGACGTCAAATGTAATGTGATCATCGATTCGTGCTGCGATTTGCCGCCAGCTGTCATCGATGTGCCCGGCGTCGAGCTGCTGCGCTTCCCGTTCATGCTGGACGGCGAAGAGCATTTCGACGACATGTTCGCCAGCATTTCGGCTCATGATTTCTATGGGCGCATGCGCAAGGGCGCCGAGGTGTCGACTGCGCAGATTCCCGTGCCTATCCTCACCGAAGCATTCGAGCGCGCTGCCCAAAGCGGCGTTCCCACGGTCTACCTCGGCTTTGCGAGCGCCCTGTCGGGGAACTTCAACACAGCCGAGCTTATCTGCGAGCAGGTTTCCGCCGAGTATCCCGATGCCGAACTGTACGCAGTCGACACGCATCTGGCTTCCATCGCCGAGGGCTTGCTCGTGTACGAGGCCATCCGCCAGCGGGCACGCGGCCTTACCGCATCGGAACTTGCGGCCTGGGCGCGTGAGGTGCGTTTCTACGTCAACGAGCTGTTCACCCTTGACGAGCTTGAATGGCTGCGCAAGGGCGGCCGCATCCCGGCCACCGTTGCATTTGCCGGTGCCAAGCTCGACGTGAAGCCCATGCTCGACATCTCGCTCGATGGCAAGCTTTCCCTTTCGGGCGTGGCGCGTGGCCGCAAGAAGGGCATCCGCCAGCTTGCAGAGTTCTATCGCAGGAACGCCCCCGAATTGGGAACGGGTTCCTATATCGTCATCGGCAGCGCCGATTGCCCCAAAGACGTCGAGCGTTTGAAGGACGAGCTTATCAAGGTCGATGACACGGCTTTGTTCCTCGAGACGTCCATTGGCCCGGTCATCGGCAGCCATGTGGGCCCGGGCATGCTCGCCATCGCCTTCATGGGCGACGACACCCGCGAGGACCTTTCGGTTTCGGACCGCGTCGCCAAGAAAGTCCGCAGCAAGGAGTAACACCATGAATCCCCGTTTTTTCTTCGTCGGCCACGAGACGGTCGGCGCTCACGTTGCGCGCTGCCTTGCGGATCTCGGTTGGGAACGTGCTGATGACGTGGCGCAAGCCGATGTCGCGTTCTCGTACTGCACGTCGTCAAGCGCGCTCGAAGACGCGTATTTCGACGGGGAAGGGCTCGTCAAGCGCGCCCGTCCGGGCACGTTGCTCGTCGATTTGTCGCCGACCAGCCCCTCGTTCGCGCGCGAGCTGTCGGCAGTCGCCACGGTTAACGACCTGCGCCCCATCGAGGCGCCGCTTTCGGTGATCGACCCGTCGCTTCCCGACGCTTTCGAGTCGCCCGCCAACCTCATGTGCTTTGCGGCAGGCGAGCCCGACGACGTTGACGAGGCGATCGATGTTCTCGAGACCATTGCGGGCACGGTCGAGCGAACGGGGGCAAGTGGCACAGCCCAGCTGGCCAAGGCAGCCCGTACCGTGCAGGCCGCCGCGCTTCTTGCGAGTGTCGTCGAATCCGAAGCGCTCATGCGCGCGACGGCCAACTCCACGACGTCGCTCGACGGGATCGATGCCGTGGTGCGTCCGAACACGCCCGATGCGGCTCCAATCGCGAGTGCGGTGTCGACCGACTCGTTCGAGGGCTCGTATACCATCGAGATGTTCATGGCCGAGGTGGCAGCTGCCATGCTGGCGGCAGACGACGTCGAGTTGATCTTGCCCCAGCTGGAATCCGTCATGCACCTGCTCGAGGTCATCGCCGTCATCGGCGGCGCCGAAAAGGCCCCGGCTGCTTTGGCGCTCATGTACCGCGAAGAGGCCGATAGCGCGGCGCATGGCCTCGATTGGACCCGCGCCGAGGACCTGTTCTCCGATCACGACGACCATTGCCACGACCATGATTGCGACCACGATCATGGATACGACGATGACGATGGCTTCGGCATGTACGGCGGTCTCGGTGGATACTCTGCGAACTAGCCCCTGCAACCTTTGCCCGCGTATGTGCGGAGCACTGCGAGGCGAAGGCCAACGTGGCGCCTGCGGCGCAGAAGCCGGCTTGACCGTGGCTCGCGCGGCGCTTCACTTCTGGGAAGAACCGCCGCTATCGGGCACGGCTGGAAGCGGTGCCGTGTTCTTCTCGCATTGCCCGCTTCGGTGCGTGTACTGCCAGAACGCCGATATCGCCGCCGGGAAGGCGGGTATCGAGATCGACGAGGACCGCTTGGCGGATATCTGCCTCGAGCTGCAAGCGCAGGGCGCCCTGAACGTGAACTTCGTAACGCCCACCCATTACAGCTTGGCCATCATGCTCGCCGTTGCGGCGGCGCGCGAGCGGGGATTGTTCGTTCCCGTGGTATGGAACACCTCGGGTTACGAGCGCGTCGAAACCGTGCGCGCATTGGCCGACACGGCCGACGTGTGGCTGGCTGATTTCAAGTATGCCGACGAATGGCTTGCGCAACGCTACTCGAATGCGCCCGATTACCCCGAAGTCGCGCTTGCGGCCATCGGCGAGATGGCTGCCCTCGGGGCTCCCGCGTTCGACGAGGTGGACGGGCAGCCCCGCATGACGAAGGGCGTCATCGTGCGGCATCTCGTGTTGCCGGGAGCGCTCGACCAGTCGAAGCGTGCGCTTGAAATGCTGTTCGACCGGTTCGGCAACGACGTGATGTATTCCATCATGAACCAGTACACGCCCGTCATGGTACCGTCTGCCCTCGAGTGCTTTCCCGAATTGGGCAGTCGCGTGCCGGACGGGGAGTACGACCAGCTGCTCGATTTCGCCGATTCGCTCGGCATCGAGGACTATTTCTGGCAAGAGGGTCCCGCCGCCCAGGAGAGCTTCATCCCCGAGTGGGACGGCACGGGCGTTTTGGCATAGCCCCACATTTGCCCTTCCGTGCACTTTGGGCCCCAGCAGCGTTCACTTATCGGCATTTTCAGCCAATTCATTATTCCTTTGGCTGAAAACCCCACAAAGTGAACGCTGCCATGGGCGTTCGTGGCTGAAATCACCGCGAAGGGAACGCTCAAAGACCCGAAACCCCATTCCCTTTCCAGGGTTTTTCGCCACGGAAGCTGCGCGTTGGCTGAAAACCCCGCAAAGGGAACGCTCGAGGAGCCAGCAGGCAGCGTGCGGCAGGAGCAGGCGACAGAAAACGCCGCAAAGTGCACGCTCGACAAGCACGCAACCTGTTTTGCGCATGAGAAAGGGCCATGGAATTGTCCATGGCCCTGCGGTTTCGTGGAGCCGGCGACAGGAATCGAACCCGCAACCACCTGATTACAAATCAGATGCTCTACCGTTGAGCCACGCCGGCGAAACACTGGGATTGTACCATAGCGCCGCCGTGCCTTCGGGTTCTGACGTGTTCCTTGTCGCCATCGGGGGTAAAATGGAAAAGACCAGTATCGGGCCCGATTTAAAAGCGAGGATGGCATATGAGCGAACTGCAAGACTACAAGCGAGAGTTCATCGAGTTCATGGTCGAGTCCGACGTGCTCAAGTTCGGCGAGTTCACGCTTAAGAGCGGTCGCAAGTCCCCGTTCTTCATGAACGCAGGCGCCTACACGACCGGCGACCAGCTGCACCGTTTGGGCCTGTATTACGCCCGCGCCATCAACGAGAACTTCGGGCTCGATTTCGACGTGGTGTTCGGGCCCGCGTACAAGGGCATCCCGCTTTCGGTCGTCACGGCCATGGGCATCAGCGAGCTGTACGGCAAGCAGGTGCGCTACTGCAGCAACCGCAAGGAGGCCAAGGACCACGGCGATGCCGGCATCCTGCTGGGCAGCGCACTCAACGACGGCGATCGGGTCGTCATGGTCGAGGACGTCACGACGTCGGGCAGGTCCATCGAGGAGACGTACCCCATCATCACCGGCCAGGCCGACGTGAAGGTGTGCGGGCTCATGGTTTCGCTCAACCGCCAAGAGGTCGGCAAGGGCGGCGAGAAGTGCGCGCTCGACGAGGTTGCCGATCTGTACGGCTTCCCGACGGCCGCAATCGTCACCATGGACGAGGTCGCCGCGCACCTGCATAACCGCGAGTGCCAGGGCCGCATCGTCATCGACGATGCGCAGATGGCCGCCATCCAGGCATACTACGAGACGTATGGAGCGAAGTAGTTCGTGCGTTATAGCGGTTACATCGGCGTTTTCGATTCGGGTGTGGGCGGCATCAGCGTCCTGCGCGAGCTTGTCGCCACGCTGCCCAACGAGGATTTCGTTTACTTTGGCGATTCTGTTAACGCGCCCTATGGCGAGAAATCGCGCGAGCAGGTGGTGCGCCTGTCGCGTTCCATCGTGGACCGTTTGCTCGACGAGGGCGTCAAGGCCATTGTCATCGCCTGCAACACCGCGACGTCGGCGGCTGCAACCGAGCTGCGCGCCGATTACGCCCATGTTCCCATCATCGGGGTCGAGCCTGCGCTGAAGCCCGCCACGCTCGCTTCGGGCATCAAGCGCATCCTGGTCATGGCCACGCCGATAACGCTGCGGCTCGATAAGTACCAGCAACTTGCGGAAAAGTGGGGAAGCGGGCACGAGGTCATTTCCGCGCCGTGCCCGGGTCTTGCCGCCCGCATCGAGCAGGGAAACCTCGATTCACCCGATGTGAGCGAACTCATCGCGCAATTCATCGGCGACTATGCCGGCAACGTCGACGGCGTGGTGCTCGGATGCACCCATTATGCGTTCGTCGCGCCCCAAATCCGCGCCGTCATCGGCGATGTGCCGCTGTTCGACGGCGCTCATGGCACGGCCCTGCAGCTGCAGCGCAAGCTGGCTGAACGGGGGCTCATGACGAAGTCGGGCGATCCCGGCATCGTCGAGTTCGTGTCGAGCAAACCGGGCGAAGCGGAAATACAGCTGTACAGGCAGTTTTTCGAGATGGCGTAAGGTACCGCTTAGTCACGTTTAGCGCCTGTTCGTACAGGGTCTTTACCTTCGCTCCCATTGGGTTATACTTGGCACTCCGAAAGAGGGGGACTCATGATTGACATTCCTAGTCCGGCTGTTGCCGTCGTCGGCCGTCACAACTCGGGCAAGACCACGCTCGTCGTGAAGCTCATCGCAGAATTGACGGCCCGTGGCCGCGACGTGGGCTCGGTGAAGCACCATCATCGCACGGGTTTCGAGTTCGACGTGCCGGGCAAGGATTCGTACCGCCATCGCCATGCCGGCGCAACCGAGACGGTTGTCGCCGCGCCGGACCAGCTGGCGCGCGTGAAGACGCTGTCCAGCGAGCTCGAGTGCGCTCAGATCGTGCGGTCGATGCCCGGTCATGACATCGTCATCGTCGAGGGCTATCGCAAGAGCGGCCTTCCCACCATCGAGGTCATGCGAGCGGCGAACGAGGCAGACGCCGCCGTCGCCCAGGCATTCGCGCAGGGGGCCGTCGATGGTGCGCCTTTGGGCACCGACTTCATACAGAAGTCCCGCGGCGACCGCGCGTTCGCGTATGAACCGGGAAGCATCGCGGCCGACCTTGCCACGAAGATGCCCACGGCAAACACGATTGCCGTCGTGACGGATATCGCCGAAGCCCAACAGGCTGCCGAGACATACGGCATTCCGCACTATGATCCCGATGACGTGGACGGCATCGTCGATTTCCTCGAGGCTTTCTTCGTGCGCCCGAAGTTGACCGTCGTCATTCAAGCTGGCGGCGAGAGCAGGCGCATGGGGCAGAGCAAGGCGCTCGTGCCGTTTGCAGGCCGCCCGCTAATGTGCCGCATGGTCGAGCGCTTGGCGCCCGTTGCCGACGAGCTGGTCATCACGACGAACGAGGCCGACCGCCTGGCGTTCATCATCGACGATTATCCCGAATACAACATCAGGCTGGTGCCCGACCTGCATGATTTCCGCGGTGCTTTGCCCGGCATCCACACGGCTCTCGACGCCGCATCGAACCCGTATGTTGCCATCGTGGCCTGCGACATGCTGTTCGCCTCGCCGCGTCTCGTCGTCGCCGAAGCCATCGCGCTGAAGGAGGCGGGCGCCGATGCGGTCATTCCCGTGAACAAGCACGGTTACGAGCCGTTCCATGCGTTGTACCGGCGCTCTGCCTGCCTGCCTGCCGTGGTCGAATTGCTCGAGGCGGGCAACAAGCGCGCCCAGTCGTTCTTCGACCGCATCAACGTGCGCGAGTTCCAGCAATCCGAAGTGCTGGCGGCCGAGCCCATGGGCGGCTGCTTCGTCAACGCGAACACGCCTGGCGAATTGCACGCCATCGAGGAAGCCTTCCTCGAGGAATAGCCCAATTAGCACGAAACGCGACACGGCGTCTTTAACCGCGTGTTCTCGTGGCATAATCCCACTATGCCCTCGATAAACGACATAATGCAGGTGGCCGAGGCGCTCGAAAAGAGCCCGATTGCCGTCGTGTCCGACCGGTGCGTCGCCGTTCGCAACCGCAATGCCTCGTGCCGTCGTTGCGCGGTTGCGTGTCCTGTTGGCGCCATTTCCGTGCAAGCGAACGAGGTGAAACTCGATGCGGGTTCGTGCATTGCGTGTGGCGCTTGCGTTCCGGCGTGTCCGACCGAGGCACTCGTGCCTGTCAAGCCAACCGATGACGACGTGCGCTTGGGGGCAATAGGCTCCATTCGGAAGAACGGCGGGCGCGCGGTCATAGCGTGTGCCCGCATCGCCTCGAAGCGCCAAGCCGACCCCGCTTGCTTCGCCGAAGTGCCTTGCCTGCCCCGCGCGACCGAAACGCTGATGGTCGAGCTCGCCGCCCAAGGCGCAGGGGAAATCGTGCTCGTTGACGGCAATTGCGCCACGTGCAAGCACGGGGTCTGCGTGCCGTCCATAGACGATGCCATGCAGCGCGCCGACGCCCTCCTTGCGGCTCATGGCAGCGACGTGCGCATTACGCGGCAGACGGGTTTTCCCGAGGACATGCGCGTCGACGATGCAAGCGGCGCGTATGGGTCGACGCGCCGGGGATTCTTCTCCGATGCGGCTGCGGCGGCCAAGGAAACCGCGAAGACCGCCGCCAAGACCTCGATAGAAAACGAGTTGGGTTACAAGGTCGGCGAGCGGCCGATAGGCGAGCGCCTGCGCGTGACCGAGGACGGGACGTTGCCGTTGCTGGACATGCCGGCTCACGAAGCGGCGATCAACGCGCTTGACGTCATCGGCATTCCCGAATCGGGCGCCATCGATTCGCGGCTGTTCGGCTCTGTCTCCATCGACGTGAAACAATGCAACGCATGCGGCATGTGCGCCGTGTTCTGCCCGACGGGAGCGCTTTCGCGCAATCCTGCAGACAAGCCGTCCGATCCCATCCGCTTCTTCGAGTTTTCGGCAGCCGACTGCGTGCAGTGCGGCTTGTGCGTTGACGTGTGCTGGAAAGGCGCCCTGACGTTATCGACGAGCGTCGACGTTTCGGAACTCTACGATTTCGAGCCCAGGACCTTCAAGCTTCCCAAGGCTAGGAAGAAGAGAATCTGACGCGTCCTGGGGCGCTTTGGCGCATGACGCAAGCGCGCCTTCGCCTCGCATTCCGCGAATATAGTACAGACCACGGCTCGGAGGCCCATCCAGGGGGCCAAGGTGTGGTATACTCTCCAACGCTTTATCGTGATAAAGCAAGCCGAAAGGAACCGCAAGGGGCGGTGGCGTTTCGGTCGAAAAGGGAAGGAAAGGGAACACATGAAGAAGAT
>JAFWJU010000091.1 GCA_017511465.1 Eggerthellaceae bacterium
GCTTCCTCGATGGGTTCGAGACGCGCACCCGACTCGTCGGTTTTGTACACGACCTGCGGGCGCCCCACCTGGAATTCGAACCCTTCGCGGCGCATCGTTTCCATCAAAACCGACAGGTGCAGCACGCCACGGCCGGCGACTTCCATGCCCGACGTTTCGGGGACCTCGGTGATGCGCATCGAGATGTTGGATTCGGCCTCCTTCAGCAGGCGCTCGTGCAGCTGGCGGCTGCCCACGATATCGCCTTCGCGTCCGACAAGAGGCGACGTCGACAGCTCGAACACGACCGCCATAGTGGGCTGTTCCACCTGGATGGGATCGAGCACCACCGGGTTCTCGCGGCTCGTGACCATATCGCCGATATCGGCGTCATCCACACCGACAACGGCGACGATGTCGCCCGCGTATACTTCCTTCTGCTCTTTCTTGCCCAGCTCTTCGAACGTGAACACCTGCTTGATCAGGGTGTTGTAGCGCGTGCCGTCGTTTTTCACCACGAGTACCTGCTCGGCTTTGTGGATGGTGCCGGAATGCAGGCGGCCGACGCCGATGCGGCCGACGAAACTGGAATGGTCTACGGTGCAGATCTGCAGCGCGATGGGACCATCGGGCTGGCACTCGGGCGCGGGAACTTCTTTCAGGATGGTCTCGAGCAGCGGAATCATGTTCGCGTTGTCGTCCTCGGGCTCGAAGCGCGCATACCCGGCCATGGCGCTGGTGAAGACGACGGGGAAATCAAGCTGCTCGTCGCTTGCATCCAGTTCGACCATCAGGTCGAACACCTCGTCGACGACTTCGTGCGGACGGGCGCCGGGGCGGTCGATTTTGTTGACGACGACCACGATGCGCATGCCCGTTTCCAGCGCATGGCGCAACACGAAGCGCGTCTGGGGCATGGGACCCTCGAAAGCGTCGACGATGAGCAACGCGCCATCGGCCATGTTCAGAACGCGTTCGACCTCGCCGCCGAAATCGGCATGACCCGGCGTGTCGATGACGTTAATCTTTACGCCCTTATAGGTAATGGAAATGTTCTTGGACAGGATGGTGATACCGCGCTCGCGCTCTTGGTCATTGCTGTCAAGCACGCGTTCGGCAACCTGCTGGTTTTCGCGGAAGACGCCCGCCGTGTACAGCAGGCGGTCAACGATGGTGGTCTTGCCGTGGTCGACGTGCGCGATGATGGCGACGTTGCGGATATTCTCTTGCTTCATGTAAGCGCTCCTGTGTTTTCCCATTTCAATGCCAACGGCATATGGTAGCAGAAGGGGTTGGCCCAAAGCTGACATCACGCCGAATCCCACATTGCATCATTTCGCACTTGGCGAATGTGAAGCACCTAAGAATCTTGCAGCAGCGAGGTGATGACCGTGTCCTTGTAACCGCTCGACCGAATGAGGGCGGCGTCAAACGTCAAAAGGGGCTGGCCAACCGTTACAGGGCTGCTCACCGGAACGAGCAATTCGAAACCCTCTCCTGCAAGGTTCACAGAGCCAAGGCCAACGTGGATCATAACCCTCTGGCCTTGGGGAGTGTCTATGACCAAAGCGTGGCGCGTGTCGGTTTCCAGCTCTACCGTTCCGTCGCAGGGGGCGTAAACGGTGTCGGCGCTCGGCGCTATTCCGAAGCAGCTGCCCAAATAGCCCGCTTTAAACGTTTCGTCTTCGATGTCGTTTTGGGCGATGAGCCGCCCGTCGGTTGGCGCAAACAGGATCATTCCGTCTAAGGCAACGGGTTGTCCATGGGAAATCGCAGGATGCGAAGCTGTTTCGGTCGGCGCGTCGTTTGTGGGGCAAGCATCGTCGGAAGCGCTCTGCGGTTCAGCCAGCTGCACGTCCGGTTGCGCATCCTCGGCCTCGTCACGGTACAGCTCGGCAACCTCATCCTCTTTCACAAAGATATTGGTGATGACGAATCCCATAACGTAACTTACAAGCAAGCCTATCGCGTAAGCGCCCAGGCTCACCTCTATGCCGTTGGGGCCTGCATCCATCACGCACAAGCCCAAAAGACCAGACGGCCCCCATGCAGTGGCCGCCACCTGCATGAACATGACAAACGCACCGCCGAACCCGGCACCGATGCCGGCAGTGATGAAAGGCTTGCCCATGGGCAGCGTCAGGCTGTACACCAACGGCTCGCCAACGCCCAAGAAACCAGCTGGTATGCCCGCGTCGGCGATGGCCACCACTTTTTCGTTTCCACACTTCTTGGCTTTGCGGCGAATGGCGATGGCCGCACCCACTTGGCCGGCACCCGCCATGCACAGGGCGGGATACAAGGTGACGTAACCCACCGCTTGCAGCTGGATGGCATAAAGCGCCACCAAACCATGATGCATGCCCAAAGCGACCAAGGGCAGAAACAGCGCAGCGCCTATGTAGCCCGTGATGATGCGGACAAACGCGTTGTCGCTCATGCAAATGGCGTTCATGCCATCGCACAACCACGAGGCCACGAAACCGGCAACGGGCATGACGATGAACACGTAGCATGCCGCGCAGATGAGCATGGTGACAAGCGGCGTGCCAATTACCTTGAGCACATCGGGCATGTGGTCGTCCACGATATGCTCGACCTTGACCAACAGGAACACGCCGACCACCACCGCCAGCACGCCGCCTTTCCCCGCCATGAGGATAGAGCTTAAAGGGGTGTCGGCGTTATACAGCCCCAAGAAGGTGGCGATGTCGTTGATGTTGCTCATGGACGTGATCATGCCCAGCATGCCGCCGAGCACGGGAGTGCCGCCGAATTGCTCGGCAGCGCGATAGCCCGTCCAAGCGGTGAGGTAAGTCAGCAGCGATTGCTGGATGAGGTACAGCAGGTTGTACAGGCAGCCCCAAAAGACGCTATCCGAATAGCCAGGCACCAGCTGTTGGATGATCATGGCGAAGCTGCCGCAAATGCCCGACACGATGAAACCGGGGATCATCGGCACGAAAATGCCGCCCAAAATCTTGCAGAACTGCTTGAGCCGCGCTCCCAAGGTTTGCTTTGGGGCCTGTTGGCCAGATGCCGCTCCGTTGGAAGCCGTGCCCGCAGATTGGGCGCCCGCCACGGCAGGACTCGCCGCGCCTGCGCTTTTCATCATGTCGTGCACGGCGTTCGCATACGTTTTGGCTTTGCCTGGACCCACGACTATCTCGTAATACGCCTGACGGTCGTGCACCAGCCCCAAAACCGCGGGATTCTGCTTGATGGCGCTTTCGCGCACAGCCCCCTCTTCGGCGACGGTTACGCGGAGCCTGGTCATGCAATTGGTAGCTGTGACGACATTGCTTAACCCGCCAAGGGCAGAGACGATATCGGCTAACTGCTGGTCGCCCACAACACGGCTCCTTCTGGAAACAATCAACGTCAGTACCCTTATTGTACGCAAACACGCGCAGCGAAGCGCGCTTGGAGCACTTCGGAAAACCGGTTTCGCAACTTATTCTGAGATCTTCGAACCCAACGGGCTGAACCCCAATTCTTCTTGCAGCATGATGATGAAGGGTATGGCGAACCCAATTGGGAAAAGCGTGCCGTTTCCTATGACGACCATGGCGAACAGCATGGTGTCTACATCGGGATAGTGCCATTGCACGGCGGGCGAGATGATGAGCGACTGCACGCACGCGCAAACGAACACGGTAATCGCGAAAAGCGCCACTGCACGCCCGGTGCGCAGGTCGAAGGGCTTGCGCCGCAATTTGGTCCAAAACAGGTACATGAGATACGGGTAAACGAAGTTGCCGACGAACCCGGCGATA
>JAFWJU010000018.1 GCA_017511465.1 Eggerthellaceae bacterium
AGGCAACCGGATCGACCAGACGGTACGAGTACTCGCCGTTCATGCGGACGGACGTGTCCATGTCGAGACCCAGGTTCGCATCGACGATGCGGAACGGGATCGGCGAAGACGTGCCGTACTTGTTGCCGATGATTTCCTTGGTGTTGAAGTAGTAAATGCGCTGGTCTTTGCCAGTGTCGCCGCCGTACGTGAAACGCTCGAGAATGCGGTTGAGACCAGTCTGGAGGTTTTCCTTAAGGTCGCCCACGAGCAGGGAAGGCTCGGTGGAGCGGTCGTACACGAACTGGCCGGGCTCGGCGCAAACGTCGACGATCTCGCCGGACTCGACGATCATCATGCACTGACCGTCATTGACGGCGATGATCGAATTGTCGGTGATGATGTTGCTCTCGCCCCGGACATTCGAGCTGCGGCCCTTATCGGACGTGCGCTTCATGCCCTTTGCCGCAAGGACGTTCTCGTTGAGGACATCTGCATCACAATAGAAGAAGTCCTGCCAAGAGTCGGCCAACACACCGCCCGCGGCACCCGTGATTGCCTGAATCAAACCCATAGTTGCTCCTATCGCCAATGGCAGTTCACCGCATCTAGCGCTGCGGCCGCGCTTGTTGCCTAACGCACATCATACCCGATAGTGAAACGTGAATTGGGTTGTGTTCCACTATCGTAACGACCACTTTCAGTCCCCTCTAGAACTTACCACCTCCCGAACTGCTGAAGCCGCCGCCTCCGCTGCCGCCCCAGCCGCCGCCGCCAAAGCTGCCTCCGCCGCCGCCGCTGTCCTCATGCTTGGGAATGGGCGTGACGGACATCGTCGTGTTGACGAACTCGTCTTGCGACCTGGTTAGCTTGAAGCTTCCCCTGCGCAGATAGCTTGAGGCCTCGTGCTTCTCGCGGGCTGTCTTCATGGAGGATTTCTCGCTGCCGACCTTGCCGAACGCGGCAGCAGCGGGAATGCCCAGAATGGCCAGGATCTTCAGCAAGAGCGACAGCGGATTCGGTTCGGTCCACGGCTTGCCGCTTACGCTGTAGTACTCCAGCTGCTCGCCTATCGCGTCGTAGTACTCCTCTGCGCCGCTGTACCAGTCGTTGTTGCTCAGATAACTGGTAACAGCGTCTTCCATATACGCGATGCCCTCGTCAGAGAACGAATACGAACCCTGGCCGTAGGCGATGGTCACGTATTCGCGCGATCCTGGCGCCAGCACGAACATGATGCCGTCTTTGCCCGAGCCGAGACCCAAATCGTTGGCGCGGTAGAAGCTTGTTGCGAAGTTGGTCCGCTGTGCGCTCGTGGTGTCCATGGCGCCCATGTTGTCGACAACCAGCAAGTACACGCCCATGTTGTAGTCTTGCGCCAATTGGGTGGCTTTTGCTTCCAGAGTGGCACGCTGCTCGTTGGTGAACAGGCCGTAGTCGTCAGTGACGTATGTGCCGTTGTACTTGACATCCGACACGGCGTTGGCTTTCTTGCCGCCCATCGTCTGCGTGACGTCCCCGAAGAAGGTTTCGCCCGCGCCTTCCCAATCACTGCGGCCCAAATACGGCTGTATATCGGTGACGAGGTAGTTGATGGTGTCGTCGTTCAGCTGCTTGGCGCAAGCGCCTTGCGATACGATGGCAAACTTGCCGGCGGGCACGCACACCACCATGACGGCGCATCCGTTGGAGGCCGCGTTCTGCAGCCCGTATTCTTCGACGAACGCATCGGCGTAGTCGACGGCGTTGGAATAGCCATCCAAGCTGTCAACCGTCACGTAGTAGGCAGCCACCTTGTTCTTGCTTAAGACGTTTTGGGCCATGCTTTGCAACCGCGAGGCCTCGGATTGCGTGAGCAGCCCGGTCTCGTCGATGATGAACGACCCGTTAATGAGCGCCGTCGCAACCTGCGAGTCGTAGCTGACTTCGGCTAAAGCGGTTGCCGGAGCCACCATGAGCGAGGCGCCCAACACGACTGCGAACAAGCTGGCGAGCAGTTTCTTCAACGTTTTCATGCGAGCACCTCCTTAAAACCCGAATAGGAAGAATATTGCCACGGCGATGATTATCGCCAGCGGTAAGAACATCATGATGAAGCGCCTGGTCACCTTGCCTTGGTCGATTGGCAAGTCTCCGATCAGCTTGCCCGTCTGGCCGTTCATGGCGAACAAGTAGTCTGTGCCCTTCCATTTGGTATGCAGCATCCATACAGGCAAGAGCGCATATGCGACGTTGGTCCATTGCACATCGGCATCGACGCTGCCCACGTCGACTTCCATGTACCCGTGACCCGTTTTAAGGATTTCCTCGGCGCACGTGTTCTCGGCACGGTTGCGTGCACGCGGGTCGCATTGCTTCACGTCGTAGTCATAACGCTCGGCCAGGTACCCCGGCATGTACGCCATCGAAAACGGGACCAGCTCGGAATAATCGTACGGTTCGATGGCGTCCATGTGCGCATCGGGCATCTTCGAAGACCCGTCGACGGGCACGCGGTCGAATTCCATGATTCCCGTGCGGTACAGCCGGTAGTGATCCGTTTCGGTGTAGACGTTGTTCTTGTCGGACCAGGTGCGAACGTTGCGGCCGTTTAGAACGGCGTCGCCTGTGCCCGTGCCCGAATACAGCCAGAACGGCACGTACACACCTTGGATTTCCTGGATGTGGTTTTCGGCCGTAAAGCTGTTGGGCAAAAGCGGCTTACCTTGGTAGTAGGACTTGAGAGCGGCGACAGCGGCGTTCTTGTCGTACTTGAAGGGAATGACCAAGTCGGGCTTCAGCACGTCGGACAGCTGGCCCGGCACCACGGTGTTGTTGCCGCAATACGGGCAACTGGTGACGGCCGTAACCTGGTCGACCATCAACTGCGCGCCGCATGATGGGCAGTTGTAGGCGCGCATGTTGTCGATGTCGGAATCGTCCCACTTCGCGGCATTCAGATAATCCTGGATGGGATCGCCCGTCTTGGCATGCTTGGCTTCGACGCGTGTGGCTTCGGCGGTCGATGCGGCGGCAGTCGAAACCTTGCCAGCCTTGACGCCTTTCTCCTCGGCGACCTTGGCTTCGCGGTCTCCTGCGGCCTTGGCGTCGGCAGCTGCCTGCTTTTGCGCGTACAGAACCTCGACTTCTTCGTTCGTGAACGCGGACCCGCAGAATTCGCACTGCAGCTTGCCTATCGAGCCGTTGTAATGCAGACGGCCGTTGCAGTTTGGACACTGGTAATTCGTGGTTTCCGCCATGACTCACCTCCGGAAATCCGGGTGCCTGCTTCTTGCGACAATAATACCGCTAAATTAGCAAGACACGACGCTTGGCGCCGTGTCTTATTCCGTCAGTTTGATTACATTTTCGCAGGACGGGCCATGGGATCATCCGCTACCCGAGCCGCTTCCCGCCTTCGGCTACATCAGCTTGCAGATTTCCTCCGCAAAGGTGATGGGGTCTTCGATGGGAAGGCCGCATGTCAGCAGGGCCTGGTTGTACAGCAGGTCGGTGTACAGGTGCAGTTTGGACTTCTTGCCGTCCGCCTGCGCAGCCACGAGCTTCTTGAATACCGGATGCTGGGCGTTCAGCTGAAGGATGCGGAACGCGCGCATCCGCTGCTCTTCGGGCACGTTGGCCAAGATGCGCTCCATCTCGAGCGACATGGGACCGGCTGTCACCAGCGTGGCAGGCGATTCGGTCGGATTCGGCGACACCTGAACGGCGGCGACGTTGTCGCCCAGGATTTCCTTCATGGCGTCTAGCAGTTCCTTGTTGGCCTCGTTCGCCTCTTCGGCGATCTTCTTCTCGTCGTCGCTGGCCAAATCGATATCGGCCGTCGACACGTTCTTCAGCTTCTTGTCTTTCCACTCATGCACAGTTTGCAGGCAGAACTCGTCTACGTCTTCGGTGCACAGCAGCACGTCGAAGCCCTTGCGCGTGAACGTGCGCACGATGGGCTGGTTGCGCAGGCGCTCGAGATCGTCGCCGGCAGCATAGTAGATATCGACCGGGTCCTCGGGCATCGACTCGACGTACTCGTCAAGCGTCACGTACTTCTGCTGCCTGACCGAGTAGTACATCAGCAGCTGGCCAAGGTCCTCGTTTTTCATGCCATACGCGGCGTAGATGCCGAACTTGATGGAGCGGCCGAAGTTGTCCCAGAACAACTCGTAATCCTCGCGGTCGTTGTCGCGCATCTTCTTCAGTTCGCTCAGGATTTTCTTCTCGACCTTCTTGGCGATGGCGCGCAGCTGGCTGTTGCGCTGCAGCGTTTCGCGCGAGATGTTAAGCGACAGATCCGAAGAATCGACGACACCGCGCACGAAGCCGAAGTAGTCGGGCAGCATGTCGGCGCATTTATCCATGATCAAAACGCCCGAGCTGTACAGCGCCAGGCCCTTTTCGAACGCGCGGCTGTACAGGTCCATCGGTGCGCGGCCGGGGATGAACAACAGGGCATCGTAGCTCAGCGCGCCTTCTGCGTGCACGGTGATCGTGCGCACCGGGTCGGTGAAGTCGTGGAAATCAGACTTGTAGAACTCGGCGTATTCCTCGTCGGTCACGTCGGACTTGCGGCGCTTCCAGATGGGGATCATCGAGTTGACGATTTCGTCCTCGGTGTATTCCTCGTACTGCGGCCTGTAGTCTTCGTCGGCGTCTTCGGGCTTCGGCAGCTCGCGCGTCTTCGTCACCGTCATGTGGATGGGATAGCGCACGTAGTTGCTGTACTGCTTGATAAGGTTGTGAAGCTTCCATTCGCTGACAAAGTCCGAGAACTTGTCGTCGTCGGTGTCGTCCTTGACCGTCAGGATGACGTCGGTGCCATGGCCCGGCTTGTCGGCGTCGGTGCCGGCCGTGATGGTGTAGCCGTCGATGCCGTTGCTTTCCCAAATGCTGACTTCATCAGAGCCATACGGACGCGTGATGACCTTGACTTTCTTGGCCACCATGAACGACGAGTAAAAGCCCACGCCGAACTGGCCGATGATGTCGGCGGCGTCGGTTTCGGAAAAATCGTTCTCGGCCTTGAATTCCTGGCTGCCCGAATGCGCGATGACGCCCAGGTTCTTCTCGAGTTCCTCGGCCGTCATGCCGATGCCGCTGTCGGACACCGTAATCGTGCCAGCTTCCTTGTCGTACGCCACGCGAATCTCGAGGTCTTCCTTGCCCAGCTGAACGGACTTGTCTGTCAGGCTGCGGAAATACAGCTTGTCGACCGCGTCGGATGCGTTTGACACGAGCTCGCGCAAGAAGATCTCGCGATTCGTGTAGATGGAATTGATCATGAGGTCGAGCAGTTTCTTGCTCTCTGTTTTGAATTTGCGCATGGGGCCGGTCGCTTCCTTTCCTTACGTTTATATGCAGGCATCGTTGACGGTATTCAGCAAGTTAGCACTCTTCTCTGAAGAGTGCTAACGGTGCAATTGTAGTACGCGTGTGCGGCAAGTCAAGGAAGACCGCCCGCAGGTACCGAAACGTAAACTTCGATGCGAGCTTGGGCGTCTGTCCCCATTGCCCGGTTACTTCAGTAGGTTGCGCTCTTTCAGCTCGGCGATAAGCGTGCGGAACATCAAGTCGACGTCGTCTAGTCCCAAGTGGCGCTCTTCCTCGTCGTCGGCGAGCACGCCACGGCGGTGCGCCCAGGCCTCGAGGCTTGCAGGCTTGGCTTCCCATGACATGAAGCGCACTTCCGGGTCGAGCGCACGGCAGATATCGCGCGTGTCGATGGGAACGATCTTACCGGCCTTGCGCGCCTCGGCATAGCCGTTCAGGTGAAGCAGCAGCCAGCTGTCCTCGAAAGCGGCGTTGTGAGCCATGAACGGATGCGCCTTCAGGGCTTTAAGCAGCTGCTTTTGCAAGTCGGCGTCATCGCGGAACTGCTTCTTGTCGGCAACATCTTCCCATGTGATCTTGTGGATCTCAGAAAGCGGGACGCCCGTTTCGGCGTACTGGTCGGGCAATCCGCAGAAAACCGACGTGGCTTCGGTCGGCTCGGCGTCTTCTGCCAGCTTCATCACCTGCCACCCGACGTTGACGATGTAGCCGCGGTCCGGGCTGGTCGACGTGGTCTCGATGTCGATGCCGACGAACGTGCCCTTGGCGGGCTTGCTGCCATACAGCACGCCCTTCGTGGCGTTCATGCCCTCGACTTCCTTGGCAATCTTCTCGACGCTGCGATGCTGCAGTGCCGAGACGCCGCGCAGGATGTCGTCATCGCTCAGATGGTTTGCCAGGTTGTGGCTGCGATCGGCCTGCACGCTTTCGGGGCCCATCATGTCGCACAGGCTGCGGTTGCGATCGGCAAGTTCCATGACCAGGTCGAAATCGAAACCCGGGTTGGGATTTGCGAAGTACTCTTCAGTCAGCAGGCGAATGGCTTCCTCGTTTGCCGCACGCTCGCCCAACAACATGGCCTCATCGGCCCCAAACAAGAATTCCGGCATGAAGATAGTGCTTGCATGGCTAATCGCGTCGCTTAAGTTCATTCACGTTCCTCGCTTCTGAGTTTTGGCACGCGTGCCAGTGTACCCGAAAAGCAGCATCCCCACAGGAATTCGATTTCCCATGGGGACGCCTTTCATTGGGTTGAGGTGACTTGAGCAGAACACACCTCGCCTAACCGCTCCTCGTTCCGGCAAAGCAGCTGCGGAACTCGCCTGCTTCGCAGGCTCAAACAGTCCTCGCTAACCGCTTTGCCTACACTTGTCGCAGGCTCAGATGGCTCTACTCAAGTCACCTCAACCCACGTTTGGCAACCAAAAGCACTTTAGAAACGCGCGTATTTCTTCAGGTTGCTCTCGAGCTTGGCGACGTACTTCTCACCGGTCTCGCTGAGCGCAGCGCCCTTCTTCACGACGTAGCCCAAATGCAGCTTGACGTCGGTGTCGAGTGGCACGGTGTTAAGGCCGGCGCCATCCGATATGCCAACCAGAATGCCGCTGGTCACGGTGTAGCCGTTCAGCGCCACAATCAGCTCCGAAAGCGAGGCACGATCGGTGCAGGCGATGCCCTTGTGGCGCTCTTCGTCGGCCAGGGCCTCTTCCGCCATGAACACGGGAGCGCCGTCTTCCTGCTCGAAATAGATGTAGGGGTAGTCCTCGAGCTGTTCGAGCGTCAGCTTGTCCGCGTTGATCAGCGGATGGCTGGCAGGCAGCGCCACGCGCGGTGCCGACTGGATAAGCTCGACGAATTCCAGCCCGGCTGCGGCGAATGCTGCCTCGAGGTCGTCGGCTGTGCGGGTGGTCTCGACCAACACGCCGATTTCCGAGATGCCCGACGCCACATCGTCGATGACTCCTTGCGTTGTGCGGTCGCGGAACGCGTACTCGTATTCGTCACCGCCGTTGCTCAACACGATGCTTGCGAACGTCTGCACATTGAACAGGTAGTGCTGACCCGAAACTGCGAACTGCGTCATGTTAGTTCTCCTTCTTCTCGCCGGCGTGCTCTTGGGCCTCGTGCAAGACTTCCTTGGCCTCTGCCGTGCTCGTGCGCTCGTCGATGAAACGCTTCACCTTGTGCTCGCCCGATGCGCCCAGCTTGTCAGTGTCGAACACGATGACGCGAGCGGGACGGACACCCGTGTGGGTCTTCAGGGCGTTCTCGACGCGCTTGGATATGACGTCGAACGGCTCGTCGCTGCCAAGTGCGCGCTCGACCGACACCTCGTACTTGGTGGTGTGGTTCTCGTCGTAAGCGCGGATGCGGTACTCGCCGGTCAGGCCCTTGTCCTTGCGCACGACATGCTCGATGTCGCTCGGGAACACGTTGACGGCGCTGACGATGAACATCTCGTCCTTGCGACCCGAAATGTAGATGCGCGTGTGGGTGCGGCCGCACTGGCACGTGTCGCGGTTGACCCAGCCGATGTCGCCGGTGGCGAAACGGATCATCGGGCGGCTGCGCTTGGTCAGCGTGGTGTAAACCAGCTCGCCCTTCTCGCCGTCGGGCAAAACCTTGCCGGTAACCGGGTCGATGACCTCGACCAGGATCTGGTCCTCGATGATGTGCAAGCCGTCCTTGTATTCGCACATGCCGGCGCAGGCGCCGTAGATGTCGGACAGGCCGAAGAAGTCGTAGACGCTGGCACCCCAGATGTCCTCGATGGCCTTGCGCGTGGTCTCGATGGAACCGCCCGGTTCGCCCGAGATGATGATTGTGCGCAGGTTGGCGAAGTCGACCTTGGGGTCGTAACCCTTTTCGATGGCTTTCTGGCCGAGCAGCCATGCATAGCTGGGGCTGGACCAGAAATGCGTGGGCTGGTAATGCTTCATGGCCCACAGCAGGCGGTCGGAAGGAACCGCGCCCACCCAAATGCCAAGCGCACCAAGCTCTTGCGCGCCGATGACGCACGGGCCGCCGACGTACAGAGCGAAGTTCATGCCATGCAGGTAGCGGTCGTTGGGGCGCATGCCGGTCTGCCAGAACAAGCGGGCCTCGGCATGCATGAACTCATCGAAGTCATGCTGGCTGAATGGGCTCATCGTGGGAACGCCGGTGCTTCCCGAGCTGGTTGCCATGTACACCACGTCGTCTTCGGGCACGCAGCACAGCTCGCCGAAGAAGCTGCCGATGCCCTGGCAGTCGCGTTCGGTCTGCTTGTTGATGAACGGGAACTTCTGCAAGTCTTCGAGCTTCTCGATGTGCGGGTCGACGCCGGCCTCGTCCCAAGCGCGCTTGTAGTACGGGCTGTTCTCGTAGGACCAGAGCAGTTCGTCCTTCAGGCGCTCGAGCTGTAGCTTCTCCAATTCGGGGCGCGGCATGGTCTCGACATCGCGGTCGTAGTATTTCTCGTCATATGGTACGTACTTCTTCGCCATAGAGCCTCCTTCGGTTTTATGCAGCCCGTCCATGAAACCATGAACGCCCAGCTCAATCAAGCAAATGAGTGATTCGAAGACTTGATGCCCCGTTATCGATTTTGAAGATAACGCGCTATAGTCGAAACGATAAGCCATTGACCTCGTAACTCGTTTACCATTGCACCATGACTTTGCAGCAATTGAGATACCTGATTGCCATTAGCGAGCACGGCTCGATTAACGCCGCTGCTCAAAGCCTGTATGTCTCGCAATCGAACCTTTCAACGGCTATCAAAGAACTCGAACGCGAACTCGGCATCACCATTTTCACGCGCAGCAACCGCGGCGTCACACTGACGAATGACGGCACCGAGCTCCTCGGATACGCGCGCCAGGTTATCGAACAAGCCGATATGATGGAAGCCCGTTACGCGCGCGGCCGTTCTGAATACATGCGCCTGGCCGTTTCGACGCAGCATTACTACTTCAGCTTGGCTGCATTCATCAACGTCGCCGAGCAATGCGCTTCTGACAAGTACGACTTCATCCTGCGCGAGTGCGCCACCGGCCAGATCATCGACGATGTGCGCACGTTCCGCAGCGATGTGGGCGTGTTGTACTTGGACAGCTTCAACTCGCGCGTGCTGAAGAAGGCATTCGCCGATGCCGACCTGACGTTCTTCCCGCTGTTCGATGCGCAGGTGCACGTGTTCGTGGGCGACGATCACCCTCTAGCCAAGAAGAAGCTCGTGAAGCTCGAGGACCTGGAGCCGTATCCGCGTTACTCGTTCGAGCAGGGCATGACCAATTCGTTCTACTATTCCGAAGAGCCCTTCGGCTACCTGCGGCACGACCGCAATATCCGCTTTTCGGACCGCGGCACGCTGACGAACCTGTTAACCAGCTTCAACGGGTACACGATTTCGACAGGCGTCCTTTCGAGCGAAATGCATTCCGGCATCACGGCCATTCCGCTGGATGTGGACGAGCGCATGCAAGTTGGCTATATCATGCACAACGAGCGCCGTCCCGGTTCGTTGCTGCTGCGCTACATCGACGAGCTGCATAAGGTGATTGCCGAGAATCCCAGCGTGAAAGCGCTGACCTAGTTACTCATTCGTTGCAAGCGGCTGATACGAGGGCTCCGATGCAAGCATCTCGGCGGCTGCATGCGTCAGCTCGATGATAGCCGCCTGCACGGCATCAGCCTCGGTTGCCAACACGCGCACTTCGACGGCCACGTCGCCCGCGAAATCGGTCGAGAGCACCTGGATGCCCTGTTCGGCCAGCCAATGGGACAGCTGGTCGTACAGCGGGTACGGCACGCTTACCGTCAGATCGATGCATTCGGCAAACGTTACGACCTGCGCCGCGGCAAATGCATCCTGCGCCGCTTTCGTGTATGCGCGCACGAGCCCTCCCGTGCCCAGCAGCGTTCCTCCGAAATAGCGCGTGGTCACGCAAATGACATCCTTCAGGCCTGCATGCTCGATAACGGACAAAGTCGGCAGCCCGCTCGTACGTGCAGGTTCGCCGTCATCGGAATAACGCACCCTGTTGTCGGCCCGCAGCACGTACGCGTACACGTTGTGCCGCGCCATCGGATTGGCAGCACGCACGCCATCGAGAAACGCCACAGCTTCACCTTCGGTCTCGACATGTGCGACCTGCCCGATGAAGCGGGATTTCTTTTCCTCATATTCGGCACTCGCCGTGCCTTGTATGGTCTTGTACGGTTCCATGCAGCGCCTTCGTGCAGTGCCAAGAAAAAGGCCACCCCGAAGGGTGGCCATACCGTTTACGCACCGAGCATTTCGCGCGCAGCATCGAGTGCGGCGTCGAGGCCCTCGGCGTTCTTGCCGCCAGCCTGGGCCATGGTCGGCTTGCCGCCGCCACCGCCTTGGATATGCGGCGCAATGGCCTTGATGATGTTGCCGGCGTGGAAGCCCTTGGCCACGGCCTCGTCGGTGCCGGCGGCCATGATGACGGGCTTGCCCTCGTTCACGGTGCCGATGACGATGGCGCCGGGCTCGCTCATGCGGCTGCGCACCGTGTCCCACGTGTTGCGCAGGGCGGTGGTGTCGGCATTGTCGCGGCGCATGACCAGCAGCGGGTAGCCCACGTCGACAACCTTTTCCATCAGGTCGACAACAGCGCCCGTTTCGGGCGTGGACTTGGCGAACTTGGCGCGGCGCTCGACGTCGCGCAGCTGGCGCTGGTTGGCGGCAGCGCGCTCGGCCACGTCGAACATGGGAACGCGAAGCTCGCTGGCCGTTTCGCGCAGCGTCGATTCGATGCGGTTCATGTACGCAAGTGCCTCGTAGCTGGTGACGGCCTCGATACGACGAACGTTGGCACCGACCGAACCCTCGCTGGTGATCTTGACGAATCCGATTTCGGCCGTGTTGGCAACATGGCAGCCGCCGCACAGCTCGCGCGAGAAATCGCTGGCCTCGACGACGCGCACCTGCTCGCCGTACTTCTCGCCGAACAGCGCCGTGACGCCCGAGGCGCGCGCCTCGTCGAGCGTCGTCGTGTAAATGTTCAGCGGAATGGCCTTCATGATCTCGGCGTTGGCCAAATCCTCGATTTGGCGGATCTCGTCGCGCGTGACAGCCTGGAAATGCGTGAAGTCGAAACGCAGGCGATCGGGTCCGACATAGGAGCCTGCCTGGTTCACATGCTCGCCCAACACAGAGCGCAGCGCGGCATGCAGGATATGCGTGCCCGTATGGTTGCGCGTGATGCGGGCGCGGCGTTCGGCGTCGACCGAGGCGACAACTTGCTCGCCTTCGATCATGCGGCCTTCGGTCACCTTGACGTAATGGCAGGTGAGGCCCTTTTCGGGAGCCTTGGTGTCGACGACCTCGGCGGACGAATCATTTGTGGTGATGACGCCGGTGTCGCCGACCTCGCCGCCCATCTCGGCGTAGAACGGCGTGGTGTTCAGGACGATTTCGCCCTCTTCGCCTTCGGAAAGCGAAGCGACGCGCTGGCCGTCCTTGATCAGCGCGACGATGCGCGCCTTTGCCTCGGTGCTGCCATAGCCGACGAACTTGGTGGCGCCGGTTTCCTTCAGGATGTCTGCCTGAACGCTGCCATACGTGGACCATGCCGCCTCGGCATCGTCCTTCGTGGCGGCACGCGCACGCTCGCGCTGCTCGGCCATGCAGGCCTCGAAGCCGTCCATGTCGACGTCGATGCCGCGCTCGGCGCAGATTTCCTGCGTCACCTCGACCGGGAAACCATAGGTGTCGTGCAGTTTGAATGCCACGTCGCCGGGCAGCACATCGCCTTCGCTTAGGTCCTTGACGGCCTCGTCGAGGTACGCCTGACCCGTGCGCAGCGTGCGCCCGAAGCGCTCTTCCTCGGAAAGGATGACCGATTCGACAAGCTCGCGGTTGTCGATGATCTCGGGATACACATGGCCCATCAGCTCGATGATCTGAGCGAAATAGTCGCGGAGGAACGGTCCTTCGATGCCCAGCGAATGGCCGTGCATGACGGCGCGGCGCAGCAAGCGGCGCAGCACGTAACCGCGACCCTCGTTGGAAGGCAGGATGCCATCGGCGATCATGAAACTGACAGGACGACTGTGGTCGGCGCAGATTCGCAACGAAAGGTCGATCTTGGCCTGCTCGGGAGAAAGCGCACCGGGCTTCATGTTGCCGTCGTACCTCTTGTGCGACAAATGCTCGCCCACAGCCACAAGGCTGCGCAGCACGTCGGTCTCGTAGTTTGACTGAACGCCCTGCATGATGGCCGCCGTACGCTCGAGGCCCAAGCCCGTGTCGATGTTCTTGGTGGGAAGCTCTTTCAGCGTGCCGTCTTCCTGGCCATCGAACTGCGTGAACACGCAGTTCCAGTACTCGAGGAAGCGGTCGCAATCGCAACCGGGAGCGCAGTCGGGCTTGCCGCAACCGAACTCGGGGCCCTGGTCGTAGTACAGCTCGGAGCAGGGACCGCAGGGACCGGTGGGGCCGGCGCGCCAGAAGTTGTCGTCTTCGCCCAAACGGCTGATGCGCTCTTCGGGGATGCCGAGCGACTTCCAAATCTCGATGGTCTCGTCGTCATCCTGGAAAACGGTGAAGTACAGCTTTTCGACGGGGAGTTCCAGCACATCGGTGGAGAACTCGAGCGCCCAGGCGCACATCTCCTTCTTGAAGTACTTGCCGAAGCTGAAGTTGCCCATCATCTCGAAGAACGACAGGTGGCGCCCCGTCGTGCCGATGATGTCGATGTCGTTGGTGCGCACGCATTTCTGCACGGTGGTGGTGCCGACATACGCCGGATCGAGCTCTTTCACGTGCAGGAAGTAGGGCTTGAACTGCACCATGCCGGCGCTCGTCAGCAACAGCGACGGGTCGTCGGGAATAAGGGAGGACGACGGCCAGCGCTTGCAGCCCTTTTCCTCGAAGAATTGAAGGTACTTCTCGCGGATTTCCGCGGTGGTCATGTAATGCATCGATTGCCTTCCGCTCTCAGTTTTTACGCATTTGGCTATTTTACCGCAAACAGCACTGTATAAAGGCCTGCGGCGCGAGCATCGCGTTTTCAACAACGATGGGGCATGAAACGGAAAATATGGGCGGGCGTTGCCGCTCGTTTACTTCTTGTGCGCGGGCGTGTCCTCGTCGTCGCCTACCTCGATTTTGGGAAGCACGCCGCTGAGATTGGGGAAGGCGCCCGTATTGCCGGGATTGACAGCGGGTATGGGCGCGGTGGCGTCGGCGATGGGGTTGACCTCGTCTCCGTCGTCAGTGGCGCCTTTGAAGAACACGCCGTCTTCGGCAACGATGCGCCGGCCGGTCTTCTTCTCGAAGTAGTACACGAACAGGGCCTTGAACATGGCAACCAGCGGAATGGACAGCAGCGCGCCCACAAGTGCGCCGGACAAGCCAGCCAGGGCGGTGCCGATGCCCGAGCCAGCCATGAGGGCGATGAACGTCAGCGCGGGGTGAATGTCGACCGACTCGCCCATCAGCTTGGGCGACACGAACGTGTACACGAGCTGTTGCAGCACGATGGTGCCAACCAGCGCGATGACGGCCGTGATGGCACTCGACGGAACGCCGACGACAAACGCCAGAAGGCCGCCGAGCCAAGGGCCGACGATGGGGATGACGTTCAGCAAGCCTGTGATGACGGCGATTGCCGCAGAGCTGGGAATACCCAGAATGGTGAACAGGATGCCGCACAACACGCCGATGAGGGCGCATTGGATAATGGTCGCCCGAAGGTAGCCTCCCATGATGCGCGTTGCCGTGATGGTGACCACCTCGACATCGTCGTGGTAATCCGGGCCGACGATGCGAAGCACTTCGCGATGGAGGTTCGGCAGCTCGATGAGCATCCAGAACGCGATGACCAATCCGAAGCCGATGCACATGAACGTGTTTGCCAGCGATGTGCCCACGCCGATGATGCCCGAAGCGCTGCTCGAAGCCAACGACTGCAGCCACGTGCCAAACGATGACAGCGAACCGCTAACCCAATTCTGAAGCTCCTCGCTTTGAAGAATGTCAGCGTACTTGCTGTACATATCAGTCGCCCACGTTTGGAAGTCCTTCACGATGGTGGGGATGCTGGCCATCAGTTCGACAAACTGATCGCGAATGCCGAAAACAGGCGAGAAGGCGATGAGGACAAGCAAGCCCACGATAACGAAGAGCGTCAGGAAGGCCAGGAGCGTGCCAGCTGTGCGGTTAACGCCTCTCTCGTCGAGCTTGTCGACGAAGTTTCGCAGGATGAAGACGAATACGATGCTCCATATGATGACGCCGATGGCATTTGACAGAATGCCAGCCAGATAGACGAAAGCGACGACCAGGATTGCAACGCCAACAAGCATCCAGACACGAACAAGGCGCTTAAGCGCCTTGTCGCTGACTTTGTTTTTACCCGGTTCTGTGAAACCGTTATTTGTCATCAGGTTTGTCCTCGAAGAAGGGGCTGTTCTCGAAAACTTCCGGATCGATAACCATGTAAGGCTTCTCTTCGCCAGACCCCGCTTCGAAATCGGCCTCGGGATCGGGATCGGGTGCGCCCGCCTCGGCAGGCTCGGGTTCGGCTGCGGGCTCGGGCTCGGGTTCGGCTGCGGGCTCGGGTTCAAGCTCGGCTGCGGGTTCTTCAACCTCGACATAGTCGGCCTTTTCCGCCGCTTGCTCTTCTGCCATCTCGGCAGCCTTGTAGTCCTCAAGCGCCTTAGCAACGGCCTCGCGCTGGTCGCCCAGCTGCGCGGATTCGTCGCTGGCGTTCTTGCTACCGAAACGCTCGCGCACCTTGGCAGCCACGCCGGTGACGGCTTTCGCCGGAGCGCTTGCGACGTTTTCGACCGCCGTCGAAGCCGATGCTGCGGTGTCGGTGATTTGAGTAACGTCCGCGAGGATCTCGTCGACGCGCATCATTTCGAGGTTGACCGAATCCAGCGTCAGTTGCACGCGGTCGACGATCGGCTCGATCTTGCGAATGGTGGGCTGGATGTCCGACGTGATGGTCTTCACGTTTTCCATCGTGGGCTCGAGCTGATCCTTCATAGAAGAAAGGGTGTCATTGGTTATCTGGAGCGTCTTCATCAGGCGCACGACCAACGCCACCAATGCGAGGATGAAGATGATGAGCACGACGATAAGCGCGGGATAAAGAAAAGACATAGCTTCCATGGCGACCTCCTGAATAGATGGTGACATCATACCACTCTAATTGGGCCCCACGAGAACCGCTTGGATACAATTCGCCTTTCAGGGAAACGCTCTATGGCGTGTTTGAGCGATCGCGTGCTGCAGCCTCGGTGCGATACGCTTCCCAACCCCTTTCGGACGGATGGTAGAAGCAGCCGCGCTCGAGGCCCTCGGGCAGATAGCGTTGGTCGACCCAGCCGGCTTCGTAATTGTGGGGATACTTGTACTCGCCGTAGTCTTCGGAACCCGGGCGGTGCCGGTCTCGCAAATAGGAGGGAACGTCGCGCACCGGACCATGGCGGACTTCGGCGAGCGCTGCGTCGATGCCCGCTTCGCAAGCGTTGCTCTTGGGCGCCAGCGCTATGTACGTTGCAGCTTGTGCCAGGTTGATGCGACATTCGGGATAGCCGATGACTTCAGCCGACTTGAAAGCGGCATGCGCTATGAGCAAGGCTTGCGGATCGGCATTGCCGACGTCTTCCGATGCGCAGATAAGGATGCGGCGTGCGATGAACTTGGGGTCTTCGCCGCCGTCAATCATGCGCGCCAGCCAATACAGCGCGGCATCGGGATCGCTTCCGCGCATCGACTTGATGAACGCGGAAATGATGTCGTAATGCATGTCCTTGTTCTTGTCGTAGGGCACGTTGCGGTGAGGGTTGGCCAACCCGACGGACTCGCGCGTTACGACAACCGGCGCTTGCGGAGTGCCGTCGCCGGCCATTTGCGCTGCCAATTCGAGCGACGTGAGCGCCGCCCGCCCATCGCCACCGGCAAGCATTACCAGGGCGTCGAGAGCATCGGGCTGCAGCGTGTAACGCCCCGCCAGGCCGCGCTCGTCCGTTAGCGCACGATTGATGAGGTCGACGATGTCCTCGTCGGTTAAACTGCGCAGCTCGACGACGCGCGAACGCGACAACAACGCCGAATTGACTTCGAAGTAGGGGTTTTCGGTCGTGGCGCCGATAAGCACGAGCGTGCGGTTTTCGACCGCATGCAGCAACGAGTCTTGCTGGGCGCGGTTGAACCGGTGAATCTCGTCGACGAACAGGATGGTGCGCCTGCCCATGTTCAGGCGGTCGGCAGCAGCTTTTATCTCGCGGCGAAGATCCGAAACCGTGCCGCCGATGGCGGACACTTCGACGAATTCGGCTTGGGTCGATTCGGCCACGATATGCGCAATGGACGTCTTGCCCGTACCAGCCGGACCGAACAAGATGACGGATGTGAGCACGTCGCGCTCGATAGCCGTTCGCAGCCAACTGCCGGGCCCGCATGCCTCGCCTTGCCCCACAAGCTCGTCGAGCGTGCGCGGCCGCATGCGAACCGCCAGCGGGGCGTTTGCGAACGCCGCGCGATCTTCCACTTCTGTGAACAACGTATCCATGCGTGCATCATATCACGCGAACACCTGTTTGCAAATGAATAAAGGACTGGGAGCCGGGAACAGGCATCGGATGAAACTCAACCCAAAACGCTCGGCTATTGTCAAGACTTTTCTTTACATGTCAAGTACGCTAGGCTCGTATCAGGCCCCGTTCTCGAAGCCGCTTTACAGTGGTGGACCGACATACAAATTTACGGGAGCTCTAGATTGCGCGTGAAATGGGGATTCGCGTCCGTTGACGCGAAAGCCAGGCAGCAAGCTGCGAGCACCCACCTTTCGAGGTGGGTTCATCCTTCCGGCCGGGGATGGGGCTATTTCTAACGACCGCGGAGCGCAAACTTCCGCGGTCGTTAGTCTTCTTCCCCGCTATCATGCAATATTTCGGAAGAGTTCACACGGGTGTAAGGCGAAACGGCGCGCAGCGCTGCGTCGCGAGCTTCGCGCGCATAGGACGTGTCCTTAAGCACGAAACGCATTTTGGCCCAGGTGCCATACTCGCCGATTTGCGTCAGAAGAATCCACGGGTCCTTTTCGAGTTCGGCAACTTCCTCGACTGCCCGTTTGGCCAACAGCTCCATCTCTCGAATGGTCTCGTCGATGTCGCGCGTGTCGTTCGTGAATGACAGCATCGTTGTCACGATGCAATTTGGCTCGACTTTTTCGACTTCGTTCGAATTGATCACTGCATTGGGAATGATGTGGATGTTGTGCTCGTAATCCTTTACCACGGTCTGGCGCCAATTAACGTCTTGCACGATGCCCTCGGTTTGGCCGATTACCACGTGGTCTCCCGGCATGATGATCCTCATCAGCGTCACCTGCAGGCCACCGATGAAGTTGCGTATCGTGTCCTGCAAGCCGAGGGACAGCGCAATGCCTCCGACGCCAAGGGCAGCCAGCAAGGCGTTGAGGTCGATGTTGAAACACGCCGACAGCATGATGGACAGCCCGATTACCCATACGGCGATGCGCGCGATGTTGACGATGAGGCTGCACGAGGGAAGCGGTACGCCGTCGATTGACAAAAGCTTGCGAATAAGCCGCGTGGCCAAGAACGACACAACGGCCGTTATGACGATGATCACAAATGCGATAAGCCACTTTTGAAGCTCGCCGTCGCCAGCCATTTCGCGTACCCAGGAAACCACTCCGTCCATTTGCATCCCATCTCGAAGGCGCGATTACTCCACTGTTCCGTACACCAGTCCCCACGCATGGCCGACAATCGCCGAGTTCAGCTGGTCGCACAAGCGCGCACGCGTGAACGTGCCCGGCGGTAGCAAGCTTACTATTTCGAGCAAATCGGCCGGCAAGTCGCCCGCCTCGGCTGCGATGACCACGTCGAGTCGGCGCACCTCGTAATCATATGGCGCATCTTCGTACAAATCGTCGACGATTGCCTGCAAGACTCCGTATGCGGGGCTGGGCTCAACTGACATGGAGCTCTCCTTTTCGCGCAGAGTGGATCAGGCGTCGGGCACCTGGCTCGTTCGAACATCGAGGCCTTGCACGGTTGCCGCAAGGGCCCCGGTGAAAGCAGGGGTCGCCGCACCGGTGGCGCGCAAGAACTGCACGCCTGCGCCAAACAGTTTAACGGCGGCGGGAGCCATCGTATCGGGCGTGTACTCGTCGATTTCGTCAAGCGGCACGAGGCCCTTGGCTGCAGACCCCTTCGAGGACTGGTCGCTTACGAAAAGCTGCGCCATGACCGGACGCGACGAGCGCTCTACCGCAATGCGGGCGTATTCGACCGCCTTGGCAATGGGGGCAGCCGTCTCGAAACCGATGACCGCTGCGCCCATGTCGACCATGACGTCGACGGCCGCAGGCCAGCAACCCGGATCGAGCGGCTTGCGGTACGCCGCAGGCGCAGGCGGTGCCGGCACATCATCCACGACCTCGAACCCGTCGGCGGTAATCGGATATGCAGACGCAACGCTGTCAAGCACGCGCTCGGCGTCATCGCGTTGACCGTCCTGCGCGTCGGCAGTTGTCAAAGCCCTTGCAGTTTCGCCAAGCGTAACCGAGGCGAACATGGGCTTGCCGCTTACCTGCGAAACGCCCATGAGCGCGCATTTCAAATCGACGAGGTCGGTGAACCCATTCAGCAGAAACGCGTCGAACACGCCGCCTTCGAACGCGCGCGCGGCGTCGGCATATTGGCTGCGGTTCTCGTTGAGCGATGCCTTCGAGGAGGGGTCCAGCGGCAGCCCGCAAGGACCGATTTCCACGAGGACGTGCTGCGGCTTAAGCTCGTTGGCAATGTCGAGGGCGGCGTTGGCCAGATGCGCCGCGTCGCCTTCCATGTTCAGATGGGCCAAGCGCGCCCGCGTGATGTCTTCGGTGGTGGTCGTCAGGCATTGGGCGCCCGCAACAACTTCGAGCCGAAGCGCATCGCGTATGGCGTCGGGTTCCATCAGGTTAAGGTACTGGCGGTCGCGGGCCGCATTCACGCCCTGGCGCGCGAGCAACGCATCTGCCGGAGCCGACACGACCAACATGTCATGATGAAACCGCAATTCGATATCGGGCATGGGAGTTCCTTTCGACGCGACCATGATACCGCACGAGCGCGGTTGGAAGGATGGGCAATGGGGACGGGCAACGTTGCGTCGCTGTAACCGTCTTCACAATTTGAGCGAATCCCTGACATACGGGCTTCAAAAGGCTTTTTTATAATGTGCCTAGCACGGCGAAGGCTCCCCTCCTTCAAAGTGTCACTGCTAAGAGCAGTAGCGGTGCCAAGACACCGCATCATCCCCTCCTTAGACGAGGCCCGCAAACCGAGCGGGCCTCGTCGCATTTTCTACATCTGATTGCGAACGGCAAATAGTGCGCGGGCAAGGTCTGTGACGTTTTCCTCCGTCAGCCCCTCGTCGAACTGCCCCGTGATGACGACCATTAGATACGTGTGGCCGTCTAGCTCGATGATGCCGGCATCCGTAACGGAGGCGTACCCCTCTTCGCCGATCCAACCGCCCTTGTTGATGACGGTGGCGCCCGTCTCGCTAACGGCGTCGCGGATGAACGACGTTTCGGTCGAGCCGAGCACCCCGGCAAACCACTGGGCATCTTCGGACCCGCTTTTGACATATTGCAGGATTTCAGTCCAGAACGAAGCCAGGCTCCTAGCCGACATGGGCGGATACAGGTCGAATACGTAATCGTCAAACCACACGTCGTGGGCGTTAAGCCACTCGCCGTAATACCCGTCACCCGAATAGTTGTAGGCGAAGCTCTCGTAAGCGTCGTTGTCGGAATACGTGATGGCCTCTTCGATGTTGTAGCGCTCCCATTCGTCTGCGCTCGCGCCGTTCGTTAATGCGTAAAGGGTCAGAACCGCTTTGGCTGCGCTGGCAATGTATATCTCTTCATCGGCGTTATAAGACAAACCATGGCCGGTGCTCATGTCAAGGAACACGAAACCGCAATCACCGAGTTCTTCAATCGACGAAATCGCCGACTTTATCTCGCTTGTGTCGAACGAGCAAGGTTCGGCGGAAACCGAATCGCTGTCGACGAGAATTGTTTCGATCGACTTCGACCCGGGAATCGAGAGCACCGTTGTCGGGCTTATGTCCTTTGCGTTTCCAGCAAGCCCGCCCGTTGAAGAATCTGCCCCGGGGATTATCGAGTTAACGGCCTCGGTGGCCTTGTCAACCGTTTCCCGCGTTTGTGCTTCGGCTTCCCTCTGGGCGCTGTCGTCGCCCGAACCAGACGACAACACGAAGCCCAATAGAGCCAACACGCAGATGAGAACGAACGCCAAACCCGCAATCAACCCCACATGCATGGGCTTGATGTTGATTGAGGAAGGAAGAGCCCGATTGGACGAGCTGCCGCTAGCATGTCGACTCGAAGCCCGCTTCTCTGACGAAGAGTACCGGCTTGAATCGCGATTGCGCCGTTCATTATCGTACGAATCGCCAGACGCGCGGGACGCGCCGGAACGCCTCGGACGCCCAGATGCGGTGCTCTTTTCTGAGTGTCTGCCGTCAGACGGCCTGCGCATGTTGTGGCGCTCTGCCATGAGCCTGCTTCTTCCGGGCTACGCGCCCCTGCGGTTGAACAGGACGTTGTTCGTCTGTAGCCAGCTCTCGATGGTTCCGGTATCGAAGCCTTCGGCGGGATCGATGATAAGCGCGTACATCTCTTCTTCGCGCAACACGGCATCGAGCGCGTCAGTCAGCTGGATTTCGCCGCCAACGCCTGGCTTCACATCGGCAAGCAGCTGCATCACACGTGGGCTTAGCAGGTAGCGCCCGAACACGGCAAGATCGCTTGGCGCGTCTTCGGGAGCAGGCTTCTCGACAAGCGAATCGACTTTCCACACGTCATCGGTGATTGCCTCGCCCGCAATGACGCCGAAACGCTTCACGTCTTCGTGGGGAACGGGCATGACCGCGATGACGCTGGCTCCGTCGTGTTCGTCGGATATTTCCTGCATACGCGGCAGCATCTCGTTACCAGGAACCAATACATCGCCGAGCAACACGTAAAATGCGTCGTCCCCGGTCTTTTCGGCAGCGCAGCGAACGGCATGGCCAAGTCCCAGCGCCTCTTCCTGGTATACGTAGCTGACGTTCATGTTGCCCACTCGCTCGACCTCGTCGGCATAGGCGTCTTTACCAGCTGCGCGCAGCATCGCGACAAGCTCTGGATTGGGGGAGAAATGGTCCTCGATGACCTTCTTCTGACGGCTGTTGATGATGACGACCTCGTCAGCGGCACTCGCAAGGCCCTCTTCGACCACATATTGGATTGCGGGGCGATCGACGACGAGCAGCATTTCCTTTGGTTGTGCCTTCGTGGCCGGCAAGAAACGCGTGCCAAGTCCTGCGGCGGGAATAAGAGCCTTCATGAGTCCCCCTTCGGGTTACGCGGATGCGGTCTGCGCTGATAATTCAGTATAGCACCCGGCATCGCGGGCGCTGCTGCCACAAACATGCCCAACGCGCCTGCTATTTAGTGACTCTTTTGACCAAATTAACGTAGTCTTTGCCGAATTATGCAGCCTCTTTGCAGAGGGTGGAAAACATATTTGTGCGCGTGCTAGAATAGCCGACGATAAAAATGCTCCGCTATGGAAAAGAGAAGCACATGGACCTTGCACAACAGGCTAAAATCGTCGATTCCATCCACGACACGCTGAATGATTTCGTCGGTCAGAGACTCCGCGTGAAGGCAAACATGGGCCGCTCGAAAATCGTCGAGAGCGAAGGCGTGCTAACGCAGGTCCATCCCCGTTTGTTCATCATGGAAATCGACCGCAAGCGCGGCCGCACTGCCCGCCAATCCTACCAGTATGTCGATGTGCTTACCGGCACTGTCGAGCTGTCGCAGAACGGCGAGCCGCTGTTCGAGCCGTTCATCATCGAGCCCGAACCCGAACTGCCGCCGATTTCGCTTGATGGCATCAGCCTTGACCCGAGCATCGACGAGATGCTGGCGTAACAAGCATCAGACAGAGACTGAAACGGGGTGCCTGCAACCAGGCACCCCGTTTTTATCGGCCGCATCAACTTGTGGTCGAAAGCCTTACTTCTTCACAGGCACGCGGCGCTCTTCGCGCATCCTGCGGCGTGCGACGAACAGCAGGATGAACGACATCAGCGTGGTGCCGAGCAGCGTGCCGGTCAGCGGGCCGTTGTCGTCGCCCGTCTTGGGCAGGGCGTTCTTGGCTTCCTTCTTCTCAGGCTCGGCGGGCTTCTTCTTCCACTGCGCCGTGAAGGTATGGTCGCCCTTGACCTCGTAGGTCTGGCCAGGATAGTACTTCGAGCCCTCCCAGTAGTCGAACTCGTAGCCGTCACGCGTCGGCGCGTTGATGATGGTGAAATTGCGGTCGGCCTCACTGCCAACCTTGACGGGAATCACGAGGGCATCGGCGCTACCGTTGGCGAACGTGCCGCCGTTCGGGTCGAACGTGAGCTCGTACTCGGCAGGCACGATGATGAACTCGCCGTCGGTGACGTCGAACGTCACGTCGTAGTTCTTATTGTTGTTCTTGAACTGGTCGGCATTAAGACCCATCTTGTAGGTGCCGGCATCCTTGCCGCTTACCTTGGCCACGCCGTCGAACGTGAAATCGGCCTCGGTGTACTTGCCAGTCGGGTCGTCAATCGAGACCGTGTAGCCCTCGAGCGTCTGCTCCTCGCCGGTGTACGTCTTCGTTTCGCTGTTGCCCGTGATGGTCACGGTAACGGGGCAAGGCTTGATGGTCAGCGTGCCCGGCTTGTAGGTGATGTTGTAGTTGTTCGTCGCCTCGCCGATTGTGGCATTGGAGGGCATTATGGCGCCTTCTTCTTCGGTCTCGTAAACGCCGGCATTCGTCTGCTGACCAAAGAGAACGATGGAGGTGATGACGTCAGAGCCCTGGAGTCCCTTTTGTTTGACCTTTTCGGCAATTACTGCGGGATCGTTATATACCGGCTCGCTCTCGCCTTGCGGCTGGCCGTTGTAGGTGTAGGTCTGCGGATTGGCCGTGATGGTCAGGGCGGCCTTGTCGATCTGCATGTAGCCGTCGGCGGCGATTTCGAAGGTCGCCTCGATGTTGGCGTCGCTGTAGCTGAACTTGGTCGCGTCGAGGCCCATGTCGGTCTTGCCGGCCTCGGTGCGGGCCGCCGTGGCCTGGCCGGAGTAGGAGACCTTGCCGGCGTCGAACAGGGTGCTGCCCTCGCAGGACGCGGTCCAGCCGGTGATGGAGTGCTCGGTGGCGTCGTAGGTCTTGGTGTCGTTGGCGCCGGTGATGGCGATCGTCAGCTCGAGCGGGTCGATCGTCAGCTTGCCGGGCGTCAAAGTGCCCAACGTGTAGTTGGCGGTCACATCGTTGTTGTCAGCGTCCACAACCTTGAAAGTCGACTCATCGAACGACCCGTTGTTATACGTGTTGGCATCTTTGCCAGACGAAGGCGTGTAGCCAATCGTTGCAGTATGGTCTTCAGCCAAACCACTAAACGAAATCGGGTGCTCTTCGTCAGGATACCCATATTGCGTCTCGCCGTTGTAGGTTAACGTCCTATCAGCGACTGTCACAGTAACCGTTGCAGCTGTAACAGTCAGAGTGCCCAAGTTTCTGGTTTTGACAATATAGTTGGTTGATTTTGCAGTCCCCCAAGTAATGGCATAACCGTTGGAGGAGCTGCCAACTTCAATTTGCGAACCAGTGGCGCGGATGGTTGCTGTTTCGCCTTGGACCAAACCTTCAATCGAAGCCTCTTCCTTAACCAGCGGCGTTCCGTCATACGGCTTGGTGTCGGTACCCGTCGTCACGGTTAGTTCGGCCTTAGGGATGGTCAGCTCGCCATCGCGGACATAAACCGTCACCTTGTAGTTGGGATCCTCTGGAACGTTCAGCGCAGCACGGATCTCGGATGCGGGAATGGTGTAGAAGCCAGCATCCTTCTTTGTCTCGCTCAGGGTCTTAACGTTGTTGAATAGCTGGTCGAGATACTCTTCCGAATACGTCGTATTGTTAATGATCACGTAATTAGCAGCGGTCTTATTCGGATTAGCGAAACCGAATGTGCGCCCAGTCCCATCATACGGATTGCCGTCGTTCCACCTGTCGGGCTCAACCGTGATGGTAACTTCAATCGGCCTCACTGTCAGGGTGGCGGGCTTGTACGTGACGTGATAGTAGTCTTCGCTTGCACCCGAAATCGTCGCGTTCTTCGGAACCGTTGGGCTGCTGCCAACCTCGGTCTGCGAACCTTCGAACTCAATACCCGTCAGCCTGTGGCCCTCGAGGAGCCCAACGGGGTCGTACACGTCACCCGTGCCCGAGCTCGTCATCGCGGTGCCGTCATAATCCTTGCTCTTGTTCTTGGCCTGAATCGTAACCTGCTTTTGGCATTTCACAGTGATGACCAGACCCGATGTGCCGCAATTTGTAATAAGCTCATCAGTCACGCGGTACATGCTTTGTGCGGCACCGAAATTGTCGGTTACTTCGTATTTCACATATCCGTTAGGCGCCGTCGTTGTCGGCTGGTAGGTGTTGTTCAGCTGTACGTACTCAGGCTGAGTCTGCGTACCGGGAATCTCAACGCCATCCATGTCGACAAAAACGACCTGCGCCTTTAGCGTCTCATACGCCGAGTATTTGAATATGACCACATTCTGGCTGGGGTCAGAAGTCAACGTGAAGATGATCACGTCATCAAGAGGATAGTAATCGGGGATGTTCACGGCTTCCTCGACCACGGTAACCTGGCTGCCGTCTACGGGTTTCGGGTCGGTTGGCTGAATAAGGTCCTCTCCGGTTTCTGCATCGACATAGCGCACGTAGTAGGTCGTCGCGCCTGCCCTCTTCGTGTACTTGAACTCGATGACGTTCTCGTCGTCGTTGAACGAGAGATTGATGCTCTTCTCGTTCGCGTCGGCAAGGTAACCGGCAACAGAGATTGACTCTTCGTCGATTCGCTGGCCTATCGTCAAGGCGGGGTTCTTCACGACCTTGTCGGGAAGAATGGATTTAACGAAGACGCCGTTTTCGTCATACTCGTTGTAATGAACCGTGTACGTCAGCGTCTTCTGGACCCAATGCGCATACAGCGTAATGTCTTCAGTGACGGGTCTATCCCAAACATACAGTTCCCCGTCTTCGGTATACCATGCATCGAAGAGGTAGTTTTCTCGGCTTGGCGAACCGGGATAACTCACAGTGCTACCCTCGTCGACCGTGACAGATTCAAATGTTGGCGAACCACCATTTGAATTGAACGTTACCGTATATTGCGGGGCAATCCATTTAGCGTAAAGCACCAAGTTGTTGCCCGGCATCTTGTCGAATGTGTATTTAGTCGCAAACCCCTTGTCGGCATACCAGCCGCCCCATGTATAGTTTTCTTTTCCTGCGGGTTTTGCGGGAGTGTAGTTGTACGTGTCGTTGTTGATGTTGGCTTCGTAGAAGATGTCATCTTTTGTCGTCAGCAGCGACTCGCCGTCGTAGTAGTCAATCTGGTATTGGGCGCGATCGTAGTAGAAGCGGAAGGTGTAAGTGAAGGTAACTCTATAGCGCGTTGCCAGACCATCCTGCATTCTCCAGGTACGATAAGAATGTCCTTCGAACTCATAATACGTTGCACCGCTGACAGAGTGGTTATCGTCTCGGACATAAGCGCCCCTAAAGCTTTCTTCGACCGCAGTAATCTTGTTACTCGAACCTTCGTAACCCTCAGGAGCCGTAGCGTCACCGTTGTGCCAAGAGTATCCCGCAACCTCTTTCGGGCCAAGCCCGCCCTCGCCTACGTTCAGGCCAGTTTGCGTATATTCGGGGTCGATTGCCCAGGTTCCATCAGTTTTCTGGAACCAGTATTCGGCATTGCTATTGTTTGCGGGATCTCTACTCCATTGAGCAGTCCACGTAACAACATGATTCGAGTTGGCGCCTTCGAAGTATTCTTTATCGACTTTCCCAAGTTTGGTTATCTGAGACCATCTGTGATAACCGTCATTCCACCCCTCGAATGAGTGGTTATTACGATAAATCTCAGAAGAAGTGGCTGGCCACAATGTCGAGAGGTCTCTCTCAAGTACGACATCGTTTATCACATAGTTACTTCCGCTATAAGTTTGCCCGCCAATGTTAATAGTTCCCCCGTCGGTATTAAAAACAAACCTATAACGAATCAGCTTGTAGTACACCTTGAGCACTGAGGTTCCGTCGGGAGCAACTTCGATGCTCGAATCGGGATAGAGCGTCTGATCGGCGGAAGTCACCTTCTCGTAACCATCCATATTGCTCAGGTTTGGAGCTTGCGCCGCAGTGACCGTTGTGCCAGTGACGGCATGTTGGTTTGGACGGCTGTTAACGTACACCCACGAGAACGTGCCCGTGGCGTTGTCGTACTTCTCTTTCATGTAGACAACCGTGTAGTTAACTTGCGCGCCTTCCCACTTGGCAAACAGAGTCGTGTCTTGCTTGAGCTCAATAGTCGAAGGAGCCGCTTGCGTGCAAGCTTCGTCAGTAAACCAGCCCACAAACGTGTAACCCTGGCGCGTTGACGCATCGTTGCCCGCAACCGTAACAGTTGTGCCATACGGTACGTATGCCGGCTCGACGAATGTGCCGCCGTCGGTGTTGTACGTCAGCGTGAAGTTCTTGCGCGTGTACTTGACGTTGAGCACTTGGCCCGATGCCTGCGTGATTTGCGCAGTGTCAACGCTCTCGACCTCGGCATAGGGGAAGTCTTTGACGGTTGCCGTCACATACGACCCCAAGACGCCTTCGATATCCCTTTCCCTCGTCCCTTCGATTTCGGTATAACCGGATCCTGCCAAGTCCTTCAGGAGGTATGCGAAATCATACACAGCCGTGTGGTCGACGTATTCCATTTCCACTTCGCAGCTAGTCGCGCCATCGGGGAAGTTCGCCCGCGTGACGGTAATAGTCGGCTGTTTGGGATAATAGGTCGGCTGCGTGGAAATGTAATCCTCGTCAACCTGAGTAGAAGCCGGTACGGTAATAACGTATCCGCCCGCTTTGTCAAGCGCGGCACCATCGATGTCGAATATTTCATGGGCGAAGTCAACGCGATGGCTATGGCCTTGCTCGTCTTTGATGGTGTAGTAGTAGTTAGCCGTAATCTTAAACGTTTCGATGGCCTTGAATTGCGCTTTGACATTCAAGCCCGTTTCGGGAACGACCGTGGTAGCCGTCACCTCAGTTTCCGGATCGTCGACGAGCACCCACTTGTCGAAAATGTAACCCTCTTTAGAAGGATGCTGCGGTAGAGAGCCGATCTGGGAACCCGCTTCAAGCGCATAGCGGGTTAAGACCGTTTCACCGTCGTCCATATAGAACACGACTTCGGGCAAGGACCTATACGATGCATACAAGTCCATGTTGCTTGTGACAGGCGTTTCGGCGGTAACTGCAACGCCCTCGTCTGTTTTGTATGCTTCAAACACTTTTCCGTGAATCGTCGGGGCATCGGGCATGGTCCCGATAGCCGCCGATCCGCTTCTGCTGTAGTACTGGGTATCTATAAGCTCGCTGCCATCTTCGTTGTAAAAGCTGACTACGAATTCAATGGTTTCGGAAACAGCGATGACATTCATGCCGTCGACGGGAACGATGGTTTCCGCAGTCACGACCTCGTTGGTGTCCATATTTTTCCAGTATTCGAACTCATAGCCAGCAAGGGTTGATGCGGGTCCGGCAGGAAGGGCGTCGCCAATCGCCTCTCCCGCTTTGGCCTTTGCGGAGCCAATCAGCTCGTTGCCGTCGTTATAGAAACTAACCGTCGGCCATTCGGTGTACTGCGCTTCAACGGTGGTGTTTTCGGAGAATGAACTTTCGGCAGTTACGGTTTCGCCATTCACGGCCCATCGAGCAAAGTCGGAAAACGCTTTCGTAGGAGCTTCTGGCAACTCGCCAATTGCAGCGTTCTTGGCAACCTCTCGTTCTTCAACAGTCAGTTGGCCTTCTTCGTCGTCAACTTCGGCTACAAAGGTAACGATAATCGTTTCGCTTTCTACTTCACGAGTAGCCGGCGCCTTTTTCGCATTAGTGTACACAGGCTCAGAAGCGGCTGTCACAACAAGGGCATACGGCGAGAAATCACTGGCCTGGAACGTTGCTGCACCGCCACTCGTTTCCGCTTTCACGAGCGATGCGGCTCCGTTAACCACATGCACCACATGCAGCTTCTGGCCGTCAGCCACAGTTGCGCCCGACATCGTGACGGTCACATCGGCAGCTGGCTTGATTGCTTTGTCGTCTTTGTCAGCGAAAGAAATGTCGGCAGCCAAAATGTTGACGACCTTGTCGTCGACGATGCCCTTAACGGAGCCTTCGCCGACCGTGGCATTGGCCACGACGAGCTTTGCACCCTCGGGCAGAGCGCCATCGGGAGCTTCAACGACAACGGATACCGTATCGGTGCCGCCTTTCAAAGTCGTAGCCGTATTCGTGCTCGTTTCCGCAACGGGGGCAGAATTGGGGGTCTCGTTGATGTTGGGGGAACCATCGGGCTGGGTTGTGTCGTCTACTAATACATTAGTGTCTTCTGCGGGTGCGGGATCGTCCACCGCGGGCTCGACTGCAGGCTCGACCACCGCCTCTTCGGCAGCAGGCGCTTCGGTTTGGGTGCCTTGATCTGCCTCGACCACCTCGGCGGGTGCGCCGCTGTCGGTCTGGGCGCCTTCCCCATCGTCAGCGAACGCCGTGCTGATCGACGTCGCGTTCCATGTCATGAGCGCCAGCGAGATGGTCAACAAGATCGCGATTACTTTGCCTTCCGGAGTCTTAGCGCCGAGCATGATCCTCGACAATGCTTTCTCCAACATTCGATCACCTACCCAACTCTTGCGCGTTCCGCGTTTCCCCCGAAACCGAAACGCTCCCCTTTGCGCGCCTCCGTTTTTGCGCACGTAGATACAGAACCCCCATAATGAGAGTTTGAATAAGAATACGATGAGACGCTAACTACTATTTCGCATTTGACGGGTTTGTTGTCTTTTTGTCACATTTTTTCTACTTTAGCCTGGTAAAGCAGGAAAAATGACAGCAAAAGCAAGCCACCCCGCGTCCTTTCGGATCTGCGGGGCGGCGTTCGGTTTTCGATGAACTATTGTCTTTGTTTCCTATGGCGCTCGTTCGCTCTTACTTGGTCAACTTGTTACGACGGCGCATGCGCATGAACGCCACGGTCGCAATCGCCAAAGCGGCACAAGCGACAAGCCCGATGCCGAGCATCGGCAGCATATCGCCTGTGGTGGGAGTGCCGCCAGAATTGTTAGGCGGGACGACCTTCTCGTACTTGTTGGTGAACACGATTGTGCCGTTGCCGCCCTCGATGGTCTCGGTCTTGCTGAGCTTAATCTGGTTGCCAACCTTCTCCTCGGTCACTGTGACGGTCAGCGTGTACGCCGTGGTGTCATACGTGTAGCCTTCGACGTTGCCCTTGACCTCGGTGATTTCGTACTTCCACATGCCAGCTTTCTCGTAGTACATATTGCCGAACTCGTAGCTGTTAGAGCCAGTAATCTGTATGGTCTTGACGCCGCCAGAAGAGCCCTCGGGCATCGGGGCGCCTTCGGTGAGGGCTTTCATCTGGAAGGTGAAGGTCTCATCTGTGTCGGGCTTGCCCTCGACGATCTTCTGCACTGGGGGATCAGAGCTCACCCTGTCAGGCTTAGCCTGGTGGATGTTCGTGAAGGTGTAGACGCCGTCGACGATGGCCTTCTCGGTCCTGTAACCGGAAACTTCATCCTCGGACAGCGTGTAGGTTATTTCTTTCTTGTTCTCGTACTTGGGCAAGTCTTTCCATGTGTAAGACCAGCTGTTGCCAGCATTGAGCTCGACGGACTCGGCAATACTGCCATCTTTCTCGAGATTGATGGTGACGTTGTCCGGACGTATGCCGTCGCGATTGTTGGCGTCATCCCACACCTTCTTGACCGAGATGTTGACCTTCTCGGGCTCGTGCGTGTTGGTGATGTTGAAGTCGTTGATGACGGTCTGGTAGTTCGTCACCTCGTTTTCGGTGATGGTGTATTTGATTGCCTTGCCGGCCTTGTAAACGGGCAGATCCTCGAAGGTGTACGTCCACGAACCGTTGTCGCTTTCGGTAATCGTTGCCGACTTGATTTGCTCGCCGTTGGCGAGTAGGTTCACCGTGATGTTGCCGGGGCGCTTGCCGTCCTGGTCTTCGTTATCGTTCCAGGTCTTGGTGACGGTGATGGAGGTCTTTTCGGGCGTGTGCGTGTTGACGATGAGGTAGCCCGTCGAGATGGGCGTATCGCCAGTGGTACCGCCCTCGTTGCCAGTGCCCGAGCCGTTGTCGCCAGCGTCATCGCCAGAACCGTCGCCTTCGCCGTCGGCTGCGTCGGCATCGCCATTGCCGTCGCCTACATCGTCGGGATTGTCGGTTGAGCCTTCGTTGCCATTGCCTTCGCCATCAGCGCTTCCGTCATCGGAGCCGCTTTCCTGCTGCGTGATTTCAGTCGTGTAATAATCGACCTCTTCCTCGGTCACCGTGTAGATGATTTCCTGGCCAACTGCCTTGTACCTCGGCAGGCTATCCCAAGTGTACTTCCACCCGTCATCTGCGGTGATAGTCACGGATTCAACCTTCTCGTCGTTGGCGAGCAGGTTCACGATGATGCTGCCAGGGCGCTTGCCGTCCTGGTTGTCGGCATCGTCCCATTTCTTCTCAACCTCGACAACAACCGTTTCGGGCGTATGTGCGTTGGTGATGGTGAAGCTGGGGTTATCCTCGGTCGGGTCGGCAATCGTCTTCGTATAACCGGTGGGGACAGTGGGTTCATCGACGGAGTATGCGATCAGCTGGCCGTTCGCATACTTGTCAAGCTCGCCCCAGGTGTAGGTCCAGTCGGGACCTTCGAGCGTGACAGCATTGCCCACTTGCGTGTCGCCGGCTTTCAGGATCACGCTGACGTTGCCAGGACGCTTGCCGTCCTGGTTGTCGCTATCGGACCATGCCTTGGTGACGGTGACGGAGGTCTTTTCGGGCGTGTGCGTGTTGGTCAGCGTGGTGGTGGTGCCGCTTACACTGGGTTCGCCCAGCGTGTAGCCCGTAACGGTTCCTTCGTCCCAGGTGTAGCTAATCTCCGAGCCGCCATCCGCGTACTTGGGCAGGTTGCTGATAGTAGCCTCCCATGCGGGCGACGTCGTCGCGGTCAACTCAACGCTCTTGCCCGTATCTTCGCCGTTAGCGAGCAGCTTCACCATGAGCTTCTGCGGTCGAAGGTTGTCTTGATTGTTGTTGTCCTCCCAGACCTTCTTGACGGTAACCGACGTCTTTTCGAGGTCGTGCGTGTTGGTGATGGTGCCGTTGTTGCCAGCGGGCGACCCGGTCACGCTGTAGCCCGTCGGCACGCTCTCCTCGGACACGGTGTAGGCGATCTCGGTGCCGTTGCTGTACTTGGGCAGGCCGCCCCACGTGTAGGTCCAGCTGTCGCCGTCCTTGGCCACCGTCGGCGTCGGCGCCGTGGCGCCCTCGGGCAGGCCGTTGAGGGTCAGAGTGAGATCCCCGGGGCGCTTGCCGTCATGATTTCCGGAGTCCTCCCACTTCTTGGTGACGGTGATGGAAGTCTTCTCCGTTTCGTGAGTGTTGGTGATGGTGCCGTTGTTGCTGGCCGGCGACCCGCTCACGGTGTAGCCCGTCGGCACGCTCTCCTCGGACACCGTATAGGTGATCGGGCTGCCGTTGCTGTTCTTGGGCAGATCCTTCCATG
>JAFWJU010000092.1 GCA_017511465.1 Eggerthellaceae bacterium
GGCAAGAAGGCCACCGTCAACGGCAAGGGCTACTACTACGAGCCGACGGTCATCGCCGACTGCAAGCATGACATGCGCATCATGAAGGAAGAGATCTTCGGTCCGGTCCTGCCCATCACCACGTTCAAGACCCTTGACGAAGCCATCGAGCTTGCCAACGACTGCGATTACGGCCTGACCTCGTCCATCTACACGACCGACTACGACACGGTCATGAGGGCCATGAACGAGATCAAGTTCGGCGAGACGTACGTCAACCGCGAGCACTTCGAGGCCTTCCAGGGCTTCCACCAGGGCGTGCGCCATTCCGGCATCGGCGGCGAAGACGGCGAGCGCGGTCTCGAAGAGTACCTCGAGACTCACATCTGCTACATCGACTGGGACCTCAAGCGTAACAAGGCCTAATCGATTTTCAGCAGGCATTGCATCATTGCACGTATTGCGGGATGGCGTTCTCGGACGCCATCCCCTTTTGCTTTAACGAACGGAGACATATCATGAAGTGCAAGATTCCCTATGGCAGCGACGCGTTGACACTCGAGCTCCCTGACGAAAAAGTGCTTGGCTTACTCGAGCCAAACGTCGAAGTTGCTGCCGCTGAAGCGTCCGAAGACGACATCGTGCTAGCCGCCATGGCGCATCCCTATGGCGACAGAACGCTTTCAGAACTCGCAGTAGGAAAAGATACTTGCACCATTATCGTGAGTGACCACACGCGTCCCGTTCCCAGCAAGCACATAATCCCCTTCATGCTCGAGGAGCTGCGTGCGGGAAACCCCGACATCAAGGTGACCTTGCTCGTCGCCACCGGGTTCCATCGCCCAACGTCGACAGATGAGCTCCGCTCGAAACTCGGCGATGACATCGTCGATAGCGAGTGCATTGTCATTCACGATGCATTCGACCCGAGCACGAACGAGAAAATCGGCGTATTGCCATCGGGCGCTGACCTTGTAATCGATCGCGAGGCTGTCCATACCGACCTGCTCATCGCCGAAGGCTTCATCGAACCGCACTTCTTCGCCGGATTCTCCGGTGGGCGCAAGAGCGTGCTTCCGGGTGTTTGCGACGCCGTTACCGTCATGGGAAACCATTGCTCCAAATTCATTGCCAGTCCCTGCGCGCGCACAGGCATCCTCGAGGGAAACCCCCTTCACAACGACATGGTCGATGCAGCGCGCCAGGCAAAGCTTGCGTATATCGTCAACGTCGTAATCGACGAGCAGAAGCACGTTATCGCCGCCTTCGCAGGAGACCCCTTCTCCGCTCATGAAGCGGGTACCGAATTCCTCGCAAAAGGCTGCCGCGTGAAGGCGGTTCCTGCCGATATCGTCATCACGGGCAATGGTGGCGCTCCGCTCGACCAGAACATGTACCAATGCGTCAAGTCCATGACCGCTGCCGAGGCTTCTGCGGTCGAAGGCGGCGTTATCATCGAATGCGCCGAATGCGCCGACGGTACGGGCGGCGAGGGCTTCTATCGATCGTTGAAGGACTGCGAGAGCGCTGATGCGCTTATGGAGGAAATCCTTCAGATTCCCCAAAACGAGACGAAGCCCGATCAGTGGGAATATCAAATTCAAGCTCGCATTCTCATGCACCATCCCGTCATCTACGTCAGCCGCCCCGAGATGAAAGAGACCATCGAGGACATGAAGATGATGTTCGCGGAATCGCTTGACGAGGCCATAGCGATGGCACGTGAGATAAGGGGTCGGGATGCGACGTTCACGGTGATTCCGAACGGCATCTCCGTTATCGTCCAGCCCGAGCAATAGCTGGTTCAATCCCCCGCTATTCGGGAACGCAAACGGGCCATCGGTTCATCCCGATGGCCCGTTTCCTATAGAATCGAAAACCCGTCCCCCGTTCAAAACCTTTAGTAATTGCCGGCGAAACCCGTGAATTCGGCGGGAGGCTCATAGTCCGGGAAGTACGTGCCGAAATCAAGTTTCAGGTAGTCGCATAAATCGAGCAACTCGACCATTGTCCCGTCGTTAACTGGAATGCCGTTCTTGCGGCGATCGGCTTCTGCGGCAACTTCCTTCTGGCCATGCGTGTAAATCTGCTCGGCCCCTTCGGCTTTGGCGCTTTCTCGCAGAGCCTCGAGATATTCCGAGAAGTGCGCTTTGATGGCATCGGGATCACCAAAAGCAGCCGGATTGATTGCAGCGAACCCGTGGCAGATGCCCGTCTTGTCTGCAAACGTGCAGCACTCGTTGCTCGTGACGCCAAGTGACAGGATAGAACTGAACAACTCGGCAATCATGGCGTTGCCATAGCCCTTGTGGCTTCCCAGCTGCTCGGTGGAGCCTCCTAATGGCATGATTCCGCCGCCGTTCTTCCCCACGATGTTCGAAAGAACGCGCGGCGCGTCGTTGCAGGGCTTCCCGTTCTCGTCGAGCGCCCAGCCATCCGGAAGCGGCTTGCCCATCTTGTTGTACATTTCCAACTTGCCACGCGTGACGACAGTCGTCGACGCATCGAACAGAAACGGATACGGCTCTGCAGGCACGGCAACGGCGATTGGATTCGTGCCGATCATCGCAGTACGACCAAACGTCGGTACCGCGATTGCCTCGGAATTCGTGCACGAGAAGCCAATGAGCCCGCGACGAGAAGCCATTTGAGCGTAGTAGCCCGCGATGCCGTAATGGTTCGATTCGCGTACGCTAACTATGCCTACACCAGTCGTCTCGGCCTTTTCGATGGCTTTGCTCATGGCAAATACGCCTATCAGCTGACCCATTCCCGAATGTCCGTCGATGACGGCACTCACAGGAGTTTCGAAGACGATTTCGGGTTTCTTGCCCAAGTGAATCTGGCCCTTTTCGATGCCCTTATGGTATCGAACCATACGTTGCATGCCATGGCTCTCGATGCCATACAAGTCAGCAGTAAGCAGTGCATCGCTAATGGTTGCAGCTTCGTCCTTGCTGAAGCCAAACGTCTCGAAAACGTCGTTGCAGAAACGTGAGAGCGTTTCAAAACTCCAGGTAACGTACGCCATGACAATCCTCCTTTTAGATTCTGGAACTGCAGTTATCCCAGCACATTGAGCATTCGGATATAGTTTATATCAGGTAGTATGGAATGAGCATAAAACTGCTGGCTTTCGATTTGAACGTTGTACGGAAGGACGGTTTGGCATGGCACGTTATAACAGGATCTTCGCAGCACTTGACGGCAGCGACGCACAGGTGGCAGTAGCACGCCGCACGCTTTCCATAGCGCACGATAACAACGCCGAAGTGCTCTTCGGCCACGTAATCGACACCTCGAAATTCGAAACGGGCGGTCTTGGGGACGAAGAAATCGCCGAAAACAAGAGGGTGGCTATCGAGCAGTCCATCAAGCGCCAGCTTGACCGCGCCAGGCAAGACGAATGCGTGCCGTCAGTTGAGGTCAAGGTCGCCATGGGGCCGCTTAACGACACGATGATGGACGGGCTCATCAAGCCGTTCAACCCCGACCTCGTCATCTGCGGCGTGCGCGGCCTCTCCAACATCAGATACGCATTTGTCGGAAGCGTTTCGACCCATATCGTCCGCCACGCTCCGTGCGACGTCCTGGTTGTTCGTCCCGAAGCCATCGACGAATTGCCCGAGGAAGAATACGCTCCCTACGAGATCGACTAAGCTTTCTGCTTATACGCCCTTTTCAACAGGAATGCCGGGCTCATGCCCGGCATTCCGTTTATACCGTTGTTTCCGATAGCCGCTATTCGACAATGACGTAATTCACATACATGGGACCGTGAACGCCCTCGACGCGAACGAGCTCGATGTCGGCAGTCGCAGACGGACCGCTGATGAAGCACACCTGCGAAGGCAGCTTCTCGCCCTTATCCTCGTATTCCTTCATGACCTCGAACATGGTGGGAACGATTGCTGAAGCATCGACGACGGCGATGTGCGCAAGCGGAAGCAGGCTTACGGCACGACCGCACTTGGGGCTGGTCGGCTGCACTACCGTGGCAGACTCGGCGATGCCGCCAGTCGTGTACGTGATTCCATACGTTGCCGTCAAAGCTGCCTGTATGCATTCTTCGCCCTGTTCGGAATCCCATACAGTCAAATCCGTTACGAGTTCCTGTGCCTTGATTGCATCGTAAAGCCCACATTGCGCAAAGCGGTCGTCGTCGGCCGCAATAACCGTGCAAGCCTCGCCGGTCTCGGGGACGCCCTTTCCGACGATAGCGGCTATAGCAGCGGCAAGGCCATCAGCCGAACACCGTACTACTTCTGTGCGCACCTTCTCGGCTTCTTCTTGGAACTTGTCGACAAGCTGCTCGTGTGTCATGCCGTCCGTTACGCGTTGGGCCTTGAATTCCCACTCGGGCAATTCCACGCTCTCAGCGACGGCCTCGTGGTCGAGTTGCTTGGTTATGGGACCCAACAGGTCTTGCAACGTCTTGTTACCAAGAGCCATTATTGCTCACCGCCTTCCGCGTTGTTCTGTTGTTCCTTGTGCTCTTTGAACCAAGTGCGGAACCGTGTCTCGGAAAGCACGCCGAAATCGCGCGTTGACGTCCAACTGTTGACAACGGGAATCCACGTGCTGCTTGCGTCAAGAGCATTTCCGCCATGCGCGAGCACCTTCATGACCGGGGCGCCTATCTTCATGCCGGCAAGGTACACCGGGCGGCTCGACCAGAACAGCCCGAGCGCCTTGAAGATCGGAACCTCGATAGCGTGGTTCTTGTGCTGGTCGACGATGTTGATGCGGTGTTGGCGGACCAGATCGTGAATGGGAATGCTGACCGGGCAATGCTCGGTGCAAGCGCCGCACAACGAGCATGCGTATACCATGTTGTCGATATCGTCGTAACCGACAAGGCCGGGCGTCAGCACGAGGCCCATGGGACCGGGGTAAATCGAGCCGTAGCCATGACCCGTTATGTGGCGATACACCGGGCAGATGTTCAGGCACGCGCCACAGCGCATGCAGCGCAGCATGTCGGAGAACTCGCTGTTGGCAAGCTCGTGGCGGCCGTTGTCCATTAGGATGATATGCACTTCCTCGGGACCATCGGCTTCGCCTTCGCCCCGCGGGCCGCTGTCGAGCGAGAAGTATGCAGTCATCTTTGCACCGACCGCACTGCGCGGCAGCAGGGCCATCATCGTGTCGAGCGATTCGAGGTCGGGCACGATGCGGTCGATGCCGACGAACACGATCTGCACTTTGGGGAACGTGTCGACCATACGGCCATTGCCCTCGTTGGTGACCAGCGTTACCGACCCAGACTCCGCAACGGCGAAGTTGCATCCGCGGATGCCTACTTCGGCTTCCATGAACTCCTCGCGCAAGATCTTGCGCAGGAAGTGCGTGATTTCCTCGGGAACGGAAGATCCTTCATAGCCGCGCTTTTCGCGGTAGATGTCGGCAATCGCTTCGCGGTTGAAATGAAGCGCGGGCACGACGATGTGCGACGGCTTCGATTCGGCCGTCTGCAGGATGTTCTCTGCGCAGTCGGTCTCGGTAATCTTGATGCCGGCTTCCTCGAGCACCTCGTTGAGGCCCACTTCCTCGGTCATCATGCTCTTCGACTTTACTGCGTAGGCTGCTCCATGTTTCTCGAAAACGTCGAGGACCTCCCACAAAGCGTCATCGCCCGAAGGCGCGTAATGCATGATGCAGCCGTTCTTTTCCGCGTTCTCGGCGAACTGCTTCACGTAGTAATCGAGGTTCTCGGTTACGTGGTTGCGCACTTCCATCGCGTGCATGCGCAATTGCTGCCAACCGTCGCCCATCTCCTCGACAAGCCTGCCGCGACTTACGTAGAAGGCTTCTTGGGCGTTCTTGATGGCATTGTGTTTGAAATCGTCATCGAGGCAAGCCTCCACACGCTCGGCAAGCGTCGATTCAGTGTTGTAAAGGATCGCCATGGCTTACTCCTTCGAGTCGAGAATCTGGGCGATATGCAAGACGCGGATGTCGCGATCGAGACGGCCGTCTGCACGCATGCGTCCGAGCGCGCCCTTGATGTTAAGCAAGCAAGGCATATCGGCTCCGCAAATGACGTTGGCGCCCGTGTCGATGATTGTCTGGCACTTCTCGTAAACCATCTCGCCGGCGATAACAGGCTGCTTGAATGAGAACGTGCCGCCGAAACCGCAGCAACGGTCTGCATGCGCCATCTCGATGTATTCGAGGCCTTCAACGCCTTGCAAGAGCATCAGCGGCGGTTCGGTGATGCCGAGGATTCGCGTTAGATGGCAGCTCTTGTGATACGTGACCGTATCGTGGAAGCTGGCACCGACATCCGTAACGCCCAGAACGTTGACGATGAAATCGGTGAACTCGTAGAAACGCTCCTTCAGCTTGCGCGTGCGCTCCAAATATTCGGGATCGTCTTTGAACAAAACCTGGTAATCGTTCACGATCGCATTCATGCACGAACCCGAAAGCGAGACGATGATTTCGTATTCGCTTCGATCGTAGGCGTCTACCATCATCTTGGCAGCGGGAATCATCTCTTTCGTATAGCCCGAATTAATGAGTCCCTGCCCGCAGCAGACCTGCTCTTCGGGCATCTCTAGCTCGCAGCCAAGACGCTCCAGCACGTTTACGGCCGCGATGCCCACTTCCGGATACATCATGTCGACCATGCACATCGGGAAGAATGCAATCTTCATGTGACCCCTCTCTCTTGCGAACCCTATCTATTATCTGAGCCCGCTTTACACGCGGGCTATCGAACCCAATAGATGCTTTTTTGTTACGGCAGTATAAATGCCAGCACGGTTGCCTGCAGACCGACGAGGACGCACGTTCCGATAAGGAACGCGACCGACCACGGCAGAACGTTCTTCATGATATCGGCTTCGCGGACCTGTGTGGCAACAGCCGCGATGGCCAGCGACTGCGGGCTGATCATCTTGCCCACGACACCGCCCATGGTGTTGGCTGCAAGGAACAGATCTGGCGTCACGCCCGTAAGCGCCGGATTGCTCATGGCCGCAGAATACTGCAGGCCCGCGAACAACGCGTTCGCGCTGGTGTCAGAACCGGTGACCGCAGTGCCAACCCATCCGAGCATTGGCGAGATCACGGGGAACGCAGGACCCGACCCCGACAAGAATTCGCCAATCGAAATCGTTTGACCGCTGAAGTTCATGACGTATGCAAGCGAAAGGACCAAGACGATGGTCAACGCCGAGAAGCGCATCCTGTAGAACGTGGTTCCGATTGCCTTCACGGCATCGCCCATGGTCATCTTGTAACGCCCGTTTTCTGTGTTGAGCGTGTATACCAAGGCCGAGATCAAGCCTGCAACCAACAGCATGGTACCTGGCGTCGACAGCAGGTTGAGGTTGAAGGTGGTGCCAGGATCTTTGCCAGCGGCGCTGAGAACCGCACCACCCGAGATGACGGGCCAGGCGATCTTGATATCGGTTTGCGAAAGAATGCTGGGAATACCGAGTTTGCAAATGCCGAACACGATGACGACAATGAGATACGGCACCAGCGCCATGAACGTGCGCTTTGCGTTCAAGTCGGAGGTATCGGATTCGGCAATCGGCGGCAAGCCAAAGCGCTCGCGAACCCCGTCGACGCCCTTGGGTTTCCAGAAACGCATGAAGATGACGATGGCGCACATGCCGACGAGCGACGCTATGACGTCTGTCAGCTCGTATGCGAAATGGTTAGAGCACCACCACTGGGTGATGGCAAACGAGATGCCAACGACGAACGCAGGAAGCCAACAATCCTTGGCGCCTTGCTTGCCATCGAGGATGATGACGAGCAAGAACGGGACGAACATGGCGAAAATCGGCGCCTGATAGCCGACGATTGCCGCAACATGCTGGGCAGTGCTGGCGGCAACGGCAGCATCGCCGCCCGCCACCATGGCACCAGCAGTCGTAATGGGCGTAGCAACGGCTCCGTACGCAACAGGTGCCGTGTTGGCAAGCAGGACGGCAAGCGCTGCTTTTTTGGGCTTGACGCCGAGCGCAAGGATCATGGTTGCCGTCACGGCGATCGGAGCGCCAAAACCGGCAAGCGCCTCGAGCAGGCCGCCGAAGCAGAACGCGATCATCATGGCCTGAATGCGGATGTCGCCGCCGCCGACTTGGTCGAAGAACTTGCGCAAGTCCTCAGACCGACCCGAAACAACCGTCACTTCATAGAACCATACGGCCATGCAGATGATGTACACAATGGGGAACGCGCCAAAGCAAGCGCCTTGCGTAGCAGACACTATAGCCAGATCTGCGGGCATCTGGAACGCAATAATGGCAACCAGGAGCGCCACGACGAGCGCCACGACCGCCGAGACGTGTGCTTTCGCCTTCACGCCCAGCAGCATTATGAAGAACGCCAGAAGAGGAATGCACGCAACGAGAGCCGACAATCCTAGATTTGACGCAACCGGGTCCAATAACGCTTGGAACATATCCCCTCCTGACCCCAGGCAGATACGCAACAGCAGCGCCGGTAAACGAGCGCCGCTGGCTTCCCTTATTCAGCATTGTACTAGGTAAACGCACATTTTTCGACCTTCCTGACGGGAATGGTCGCATTATTGCTTCCTTGTGCGCTTGGTTGTCAGCCCAGTTCGGGGATAAGCCCTTGACGGTATGCCTCTAGCAAGTTCTCGAGGTCTGAAATCTGCTCTTTCAGCTTGGCGCCGACATCAGTATCGGCGACGAGCTTTCGATCGCCTGCCATTTCTACAACCCGCCTCTGCGAGTAGATATCGAGTTCTTGCTCAACTGCAGCTTGCGCCGATTCCAGAGGCTCATGGGCCGCAAGCACGAACCCGTACGAATTCGATATCAGCGTAAAACCAGCGATGCCAGTCGTCTTCTGGTACGCACTCGAGAAGCCACCATCGATCGTGAGCACCTTTCCGCCGCATTTAACGGGGTCTTCGCCGTCTTTCACTTTCACGGGGACATGCCCGCACACGATGCGCGATACTTCGGGGTCCATGCCGAAATCTTCGAAGATGCCCTTCACGACATTCTCATCCTCGAGCAGCGTGTAGAAGGGGTTCTTAACCTCCTTGCGCGCCGCCTTGTCGGCAATCAGGTACAACTCGAACGTCGCCATCTTGCTCTTTGCGAAAAGCGGCGAGCCCTCGCCCAGCCACAGCCACCACATGAGGTCCCTGCCGCGTTTGCGGACTTCGGGATCGGGGTCGAAGAATCCTGCCCGCACGTAGCGTTCTAGAACGTCGTACAGCGCCTTGCCCTTGTACTTCTTGCCGAACACGTCTACTTCCTTCAACGTGCCATCGGCATTGAGCGGAGCGCACGCATGGAACAGCAACGTGCCGTTCGATATCTTGTACAGGTTTCCGACTTCCAGGAAGAAGCGCATGTGGCGCTGGAGTTTCTCCGAGCTTGTGAACGCCAGCTCGAGCCGCTGCATGACTTCCTCTTCGTCGGGCGTGAGCGCGTACGGGTCAGCTGGGTCAACCGTTGGGAACACCTTGTCGATGAGCTCGTAATCGATGCCGTCCACGACAACGGTGCCCTTCTCGAAATCGATCTTGTCAAGCAAGTTGCGATTCTCGAGGTCGAAACTCGGGTACTCCTCGATGAGCTTGCCTTCAACCTTGAACTGAATGATGGCCATGGCCTTTTGAATCTTGATGTTCAGCTCGAGGTCTTGCGGAGACAATTGCGGATCGCCCTTAAGGCCGAACGCCACGCACGGATCGTCCTTGTACGCGCTAAGCGCAAACGATGCGAGCGGCAGGATGTTGATGCCATATACGTCCTCGAGCACCGAAAGGTTGCCATAGCGTGCGCAGTTTCGCACCACATGCGCTATGCAGCCGCGCTGGCCCAGCGAGGCCCCCATCCAAACGATGTCATGATTGCCCCACTGTATGTCGAGCGAATGGAAGCGCATGAGCGTGTCCATGATCAAATGCGGTGCCGGACCACGGTCGTAAATGTCGCCGACCAAATGCAGATGGTCGATGGTGAGGCGCTTGACGACCATGCTCATGGCGTCAATCACATCTTCGGCTTGGCCCGTACGGATAATGGCGTCGATAAGTCCGTCGAAATAAGCCTTCTTGTCATCGGCCATGTTGTTCTCGTTCATCAGCTCTTCGATGATGAACCCGTAATCTCCCGGGATGACTTTCCGCACCTTCGAACGCGTGTATTTTCGAGCCGCCTGCTTGCATACCTTCGTCAAGTTGACAAGCGTTTTGGCATACCACGCTTCCCTATCGTCTACCTTGGGAAGCTCGAGAGCCATCTTCTCACGCGGGTAGTAGATGAGCGTGGCGAGCGATTGCAACTCTTCGGCATTCAGCTCGTCGCCGAATGCGTCTTCCATCTTCATCTTGACCGCACCAGAGCCGTTGCGCAGGATGTGCACAAACGCCTCGTATTCACCATGGATGTCCGACGCGAACACCTCGGTCCCTTTGGGAAGGTTCAGGATCGCGTTCAGGTTGACGATCTCCGTCGTGGCTTTTGCCGTCGTCGGAAATGACTTGGAAAGAAGTTCGAGGTAGCGCAGCTCTTGTGCGTCCATGGTTCCCCCTGCTCGTTAATTTGGAATCGAATGGTGCATTCCGGACAAGCGCAGGCTAACCGCTCGTCGTTCAGGCGAAGCAGCTGCGGAACTCGCCTGCTATGCAGGCTCAGACAGTCCTCGCTCCCGCTTCGCCTTCACTTCCTCGCAGCCTGCGATAGCCCGTCACGCCCCATTCGATTGCCACATTACATGTAGTACGGCTTAACGTAGGCGGGCAAGCCGTCCTTGTACACGATGACGGGCGCGCCTTCGATAAGCGGGCGCAAGTATGCCAGGCCTTCCTCGGTGATTCCCTTGTATTCTGGCAGGATCCACTCGGTTGGGAAATGCTTGACGTAGTTGGCGACCTTATCGGCATCGATCGTGAAATACTCGACGTCGTATGCCTCGCCCTCGCGCCGGCGCAGAGCCACCATCTTGCCCGTGAACGACTTGTCAGCCGAATGCATATGCGCCGACAGGCCCAAACGGTACGATTCCTGACGGTCGACGAGCGATTGCTCGGTTGCATGGCTGCGCTGTGCAGACGCGAGGTCCTGCACCTTTGCGCGCCCCGCTGCTCCGGAGTCAAGGATCATGGCCTTGAGCGCTCCGCCAGCGCCGCCGAGCACGGCGTGACCAAACAGGTCGTTCTTCGACTCGCCAGCCGAAATGTACGTGCCGTCGGCATAACGCGCACCCTCGGACACGACGACATAGCACTTGCTCGTCTTCTCGATGCACTCGCGCACGCGGGCGAGGAACACTTCCTTGTCGAAGGGCTGCTCGGGAAGGACGAGGATGTCGACGTGACCGCTCAGGCACGCCGATGCGGCAAGCCAGCCGGCATCGCGGCCCATCGTCTCCAAGATGAACACCTCTTGGCGCGATACGGGATACACGTTGACGTCAAGCCACGTCTGCAGCGCCGTCGTTGCGATGAACTTGGCAGCAGAAGCGAAACCCGGGCAATGGTCGATGTGCATCAGGTCGTTATCGACGGTCTTCGGGCAGCCGATAAATTGCTTGTCCGTGATGCCGTTCTTGTCGGCGTACTCGCTGAGGGCCGCAACCGTGTCCATCGAATCGTTGCCGCCAATGTAGAACAGCGTCTGGATGTCATGCTTGTCCATGATCGCCAGCAGCTTCTCGAAGTCTTCGACGTTGTCGCGCTTCAGCTTGTAGCGGCACGACCCGAGCGCCGAAGAGGGCGTTTGCTGCAGGATGTGGTTTTCTTCCTCGCTCATGTCGGTCAGGTCGACGAAGCGTTCGGCGAGGATGCCCTCGATGCCGTTAAGGCCGCCGTATACGTGGTCGTACACGGGATTCATCTGGTTGCCTTTGACTACGCCGGCAACGGTTGCGTTGATGACTGAAGTGGGTCCGCCCGATTGGGCCACGATGCAATTGCTCATAGTGCTTCCTTTCCTCCAATGGCTCGAACTATCGAACCCTTGCTCACCATAATGATAATCGCTTTGCGTGTATTCGCGTTAACAAGAATGGCGTATGCAGTTAGAATACCAGCAGTACGGCATTTCATCTAAAGGAGACACCATGGACTTCACTTCAAACAAGCGCCCCGACGATATGCAGCGCATCACGACGCCCGAACTTGCCGATGCATTCATCGAAGAGGCCGTTGCTGCCATGCAAGACCAAATCGGCGACGGCAAAGTTCTTTTGGCCCTTTCCGGTGGCGTGGACTCGTCAGTCGTGGCAGCTTTGCTCATCAAGGCTATAGGCAAGCAGCTCGTCTGTGTTCATGTTAACCATGGCCTTATGCGCAAGGGTGAATCCGAGCAAGTCATCGACGTGTTCCAAAACCAAATGGGCGCCGAGCTCATTTACGTCGATGCCGTTGACCGCTTCCTCGACCTGTTGGAAGGCGTCGATGACCCTGAGGCCAAGCGCCACATCATCGGCGAGGAGTTCATCAAGGTGTTCGACGAGGAGGCAGCAAAACTCAAGGGAATCGGCTTCCTTGGCCAGGGCACCATTTACCCCGACATCCTCGAATCCGAAGCCGGCGTCAAAGCCCACCACAACGTCGGCGGTTTGCCCGAAGAGCTCAACTGGGAGCTTGTCGAGCCCGTCAAGCTGCTTTTCAAAGACGAAGTGCGCGTAGTCGGTAAACAGTTGGGTCTGCCTGACAACATGGTGTATCGCCAGCCCTTCCCCGGCCCCGGCCTTGGCGTCCGCTGCACTGGTGCCATCACCCGCGACCGCCTGGAAGCCCTTCGCGAAGCTGACGCCATTGTTCGCGAGGAAATCGACGCAGCCGGCCTGGACATCTGGCAGTACTTCTGCGTGGTGCCCGATTACTGCGCTACAGGCGTTCGCGACGGCAAGCGGGCTTTCGAGTGGCCCTGCATCATTCGTTGCATCAACACGGTCGACGTCATGACCGCTGAGGTTCCCGAGCTCGATTGGGCGCTGCTTAAGAAGATGACTCAGCGCATCCTCGACGAAGTCCCGGGCATCTGCCGCGTGTGTTACGAGCTGTCCCCCAAGCCCATCGCTACAGTCGAGTGGGAATAAGAATTCCCTGTATCTGACGCCTCCGGCGTGCTCGTGCGAGCGCTTCGATGGCCATTCGTGAGCCCTTGGAAAACTCGTATAAGCGGAAGCGGAAAGACTCGATCGCGAATCCGGCCCTTGAGGTCGGATTCGTCCATATCTAGCCTTTTACCTGCAGATATGCCATCGTCAAGCGTGCGTTGAACGGCGCGGTTTGCGCATGCATGCGGCGAATCCCGCCACATCGCGAAACCCGCGATGTAGCGCCACGCGCGCCGAGAAAGCTTTACCCCATCACGCCCGCAACGCCATACCATCCGTGTCTCACGCGTGTCTCACGGTTTCGGGGCTTCCCGCCGTTCGCGCGCATATGCCCTGTCATCTGCCGCATCCGAATGCGAGCCTCTTCCGCTCACCCCCGAATGGGAGCCGTCCGCCCCAGCCTTATCAAAACAAGCCAGATTCAAGTGACGCGACGAGACGGAAAGTCCTTGGGTCCCCCAGGGTCCTCCCCGTCGATTAGCCATCGTTTCACCACATCAGGGACCGCGCCCTGAGCATCCCGCGCCTACAAGAAGAACTACCGAATACATAGAATCCAGCGAAACCGCACCGCATACAGGGCGCCTATCCGAAACGCGCCCTGGACGATCACAGAAAGGAGAAACGCGATGCAAGAACACAGACTCATGGGAGCCGCCGAGGTAGCCGAGACGCTCGGGGTGTCGAAGCCGTACGCCTACAAGCTGATAAGGAGGCTCAACGAGGAGCTCGAGAGCTCCGGGTGCATGTTCATCCCGGGCAAGGTCAACCGAGCGTACCTCGAGGAGAAGTTCTTCAAGCTTCCCGAGGAGAAGGTCGATGAAGATGCCGGTCTATAGGGACAAGGAGCGCAGAACCTGGTACGTGAGCTGCATCTACCGCGACTTCAAGGGAGAGCGCAGGCACAAGACGAAGCGCGGCTTCAAGACGAAGGCGGATGCCGCGAAATGGGAGATGGAGTTCACCGCCAAGGCGAGCATGAACACGCACATGCTGTTCCGCGACTTCGTCGACTATTACGAGCAGGACCGCAGGCCCCGTCTCCGCGAGAGCACCTGGCTCACAAAAGAGCACATCATCAAGGAGAAGCTCCTTCCGTTCTTCGGGGAGATGAAGCTCGACGAGATCGATGCCGCCGACGTCGTCAGATGGCAGAACGGCCTCGTCAACCATAGGGACGGCAACGGGAAGCCGTACGCGCCCACCTACCTGCGCACGGTGAACAACCAGCTCTCCGCGATCTTCAACCACGCCGTGCGCTATTACGGCCTCCCGGGCAGCCCGGTCGCGAAGGCCGGGAAGATAGGGAGCACGAAAGGGGCCGAGATGCAGTTCTGGACGCGCGAGGAGTACCTGGCATTCGCCGAGGCGGTCATGGACAAGCCAGAATCCTACCTCGCGTTCGAGGTCCTCTACTGGACGGGGATACGCGAAGGCGAGCTGCTCGCGCTCACGCCGGGCGACTTCGACCTGGACAGGATGACCCTGAGCGTCACCAAGTCCTACCAGAGGCTCAAATGCAGGGACGTCATAACCGGCCCGAAGACTCCGAAGTCCGTGCGCGTCGTGACCATCCCGGGGTTCCTGCGCGACGAGATGGCCTTCTACCTGAATGATTGCGTCCATCTCGAAAGGGATGAGCGGATCTTCAAGGTGACTAAGGGCTTCCTGTCGCACGAGATGGACCGCGGCTGCGAGGCTTCCGGCGTCAAGCGCATAAGGATCCACGACCTCAGGCACAGCCACGTGTCGCTGCTCATCGAGCTCGGGTTCAGCGCCCTCGCGATTGCGGACCGGCTCGGGCACGAGAGCGTCGACGTCACCTACCGCTACGCCCACCTGTTCCCCAACAAGCAGGCTGCCATGGCGATGGCGCTCGACGTATGGCGGAAGGAGGTCGATGGGATTGTCTGAGAAAAACCTCGACCGCGACGGAAGGTTTCGGAACAGGACCGTCGCGTTCCGGATGTCGGACGCCGAGGCCGACCGCCTCAACCAGCTCGTCGCGGTATCCGGTCTCACCAAGCAGGACTACATCACGCAGTGCCTTCTCGAGCGGAAGATCGTCGTGAAGCCCAGCTTCCGCGTCTACCAGAAGGTGCACAGGGAGGTGTTCAAGCTCTACGACGAGCTGGAGCGCCTCGAGAGCCTCGATTGCGCCGACAGCGGGCTCCGGCAGCTGCTGGGCATGCTCCTGGACGAGCTGGCGGGTTTCAGGGGCCCTGAGCCCCATGCAGTTCCTTCAGGTGGTCCGAGGGCCATGGAAACGGACGATGAGCAACAAGAAGGGGGCGCGCCCATCCGGCAAGATAACCGCGTCCCCTCAGCGGACAGAACCGCCACGACGATTATAGGACGGTTCCTCCGGCGCGGCGGCGAAGGGACGGAGGAATAGGGATATGGACGGAAAGAGAAGGTTCAGCACCGGCAACAAGACGGTCGACGCGGTCGGCAGGATGCACTTCCACGGCAACATCGTGCCGAGCGCCTGGTACGAGACAATCGTGAAGGACACGGCGGGATGCGACTCAATCGCCATGCTGATACTGGCGGACATCGTGTACTGGTACCGGCCCACGGAAGTGCGCGACGAGCGGACCGGCGAGGTCGTCGGCATGCGCAAGAAGTTCCGCGCGGACATGCTTCAGCGCAGCTACAAGCAGCTCGAGAGGAGCCTGGGTGTGACCAAATCCCAAGCGAAGGCCGCTTTGCAGAGGCTGGAGGACCTCGGCTTGGTCAAGCGCTGCTTCAGGACCGTGGACACAGGCGGCATCACGCTTGCGAACGTGATGTTCATAGAGCTCGACGCCGACAGGCTCAGGGAGGTCACCTTCCCCGACGAGGAGGGCGTGGAGGAATCCGACCAGGGGTGTGTCGAAATAACGCCATACCCCCACGCAATCGGCGACAGGGGGTACGGCGAAATCCCGTCGCACGTATACAGAGACTTGGATACCGAAGAGTACAAGGAGATTACCGACAACCTACCCTCCCAACCCTCCCAGGACTTCGAGGCGGCTTGGGAGGCCATGCCCGAGCACAAGCGCTCGGCGAGGAGCAAGCGCGCGGCCCTCCGGGAATGGGAGCTGAGGAAGGAGGAGTTCGGCCTTACCGACGAGTTCCTGCGCCGGAGCTACTGCCGTTACGTTTCGACGCTTGAGGGCAACGTCGAGCCGCGCTACATCGCGACGCTCTCGAACTGGCTTCAGCCGGACAACCCTAAGATCCGCGGCTACTCGTTCGACGTCGCGCTCGAGAACCTCAAGAAGGTCGAGGAGAAGCGCCGTGCGGAAGCCGAGAGGCGCCGCCGCGAGGAGCAGGAAGAGCGCGACCGCATCGAGCGCGAGGAGGCCGCAGCTGCCTTCCGCGAGCAGAACCCGGAGGCGATGAGACTCTACAACGAGGCATTCAGGCCGGAGAAGCAGACGCCACTGAAGGAGCGCATCGAGAGCATGAACGCGTACTTCTCGTACATGGGCGACCATTTCGGGCATGTCTAGAAGCGCGGCTGCTTGCTGACGTACTCCCAAGCCGCATGATTCCAGAGGGGTCAGCAAGCAGCCTATAGCGTATATCGAAATGTTTGCACTGGCTTGCAAGTCGGCGGGCGACGGTGTGCGGGATCCGTCACCCGCCGTCTGTTTCCCATCGTGCAAATGGCACCCAGGTACGCTATAGGGGCGCGGTGTTCCGCGCTTCTGCGGGGGATGCCCCGCGCCCCCTTAGAAACTCATTTTCGGTCTGAATAATCTCCTCGATGCATAGCGAAACGATAGTAATGCTAGAATTACAATGTATTGCAATCTTCAATCGTGATGCGGAGCTGATATGGACTACGCCCAATTGCTCAAATCCAATGCCGACGCAACCGATATCCAAAAGTACCTAATAGGCGGAGAGACTGTTGCGGTTACGATTCGCATCCCGAAAAACCTCAGAGATTCCGCTAAAGATGAAGCCTCTCGTCGTGGATCGAACTTCAGCGCTCTGGTTCGTGAATGCATGATCGAAGAGCTCTCGAAGAAGAGGGGCTGACAATGCCATCGGGCAGAGCAAACAAGCGAACAATACGAGTTGCCGAGCTTTTCGCAGGAGTTGGAGGCTTCCGCCTGGGACTCGAAGGATATCAGTCCGACCTACATCCTGAATTCAATCTCGACCCGGCAGGTCCATACCAGACTGTTTGGGCAAATCAATGGGAACCACCCGGAACCGAGGCGAAACAGTTTGCTTGGCGTTGCTATGAAGAGCGGTTCGGCGAGGGGTCTTGCGTAAACGAGGACATCAACCAAGTTCTCGACGAGTATGAAGCCGGCGAGCGCGAAATACCGGATTTCGATTTGCTCGTTGGTGGATTCCCGTGCCAAGACTACTCCGTGGCAAAGCCGCTTCCGAAAGCCGGCGGCATCGAGGGCAAGAAGGGCATTCTTTGGTGGGATATTTACCGGATGCTCAAGCTCAAGAAACCGAAGTACCTGCTTCTTGAAAACGTCGATCGGCTATTGAAGAGCCCCTCCAAGCAACGTGGCAGGGATTTCGCCATCATCCTATCGTGCCTCAATGAGCTTGGCTATTCGGTAGAATGGCGTGTCATCAACGCTGCCGATTACGGAATGCCGCAGAGGCGTAGAAGGGTTTTCATCTACGGTGAGCTCACGAAAGCCCATTGGAACCTTCGCAATCGCATGCTGTTAACGGGCATCCTTGCAAAATCGTTTGCAGTAGAGAAAGCAATATCAAACGCAAATGTGGTTGACGTTTCGGCCGAGCCTCACATTCTGAGCGAGTCGTTCGGCCTTGGTGATAGAACTTCTGTTTTCCAAAACTCGAGGCTTCGGTAGTTTGTGTGACAAGGGGCTAGCCTAGGCAGCAACGCTCTTCGCTCCCTTCACGCCCTTCTTCCTCGCCTTCACCGGGCGACCCGGGAGCTGGGGCTGGCAGTCGCCGCACCTGAGCATGAGCAGGGCC
>JAFWJU010000093.1 GCA_017511465.1 Eggerthellaceae bacterium
CACCGTGTATCCAGGCGACATCTCGTTCGTCGACGTATACGGCGACCCCTCGGGCGAAAGCCAGCACAAGAAACTGGGCAACCTTCCCTTCACCGCATACGCCATCGCGGCGATTCAAGCCGCCGAAGCCGTCAAGGTCGTGCTCGGCAAGCCCGGGCAAATCCGCAACCGCCTGCTCATGATCGACTTGCTCGACGGCTCCGCCGATGAAATGGAGCTGCGATAGAATAGGCGCATGCTGGCAGAGCACACCCCTGCTGCAGCACCGCGTTTTTCGAGGAAGGATTCCCATGAAGGTTCTCATCATCAACGGAAGCCCCCGTCGGCAAGGCAACACGTCTGCCGCGTTGGCCGAAATGGAGACGGTCTTCGCACAAGAGGGCATCGAGGTAGAAACCGTGCAAATCGGCACGAAGGAAATCCGCGGCTGCATCGCGTGCAACAAGTGCTCCGAGCTCGGCAGATGCGTGTTTGACGACATCGTCAACGAATGCGCCGAAAAGCTTGCCGAAGCAGACGGCCTCGTCATCGGCACGCCCGTGTATTACGCCAGCGCCAACGGTTCGCTCGTTTCGCTTTTGGACCGATTGTTCTACAGCGACCACAACGACAAGACCATGAAGGTCGGCGCTGCGGTGGCGGTCGCGCGTCGCGGCGGCATTACCGCCACGTTCGACGAGCTGAACAAGTACTTCACCATCTCGGGCATGCCCGTGGCGTCCGGACAGTATTGGAATGGCGCACATGGCCGCCTTCCCGGAGAAGCGACCCAAGATGAAGAGGGCATGCAGCAAATGCGCACCGTCGCTCGCAACATGGCCTTTCTCATGAAGAGCATTGCGCTGGGCCGTGAGCGCCTCGGCCTTCCCGAGCGAGAACAGCCTCGCATGACCCATTTCATCCGCTAAGTCGATTTCAGAACCGCAACCAATGCAGGAAACGTTCGCGCACGAAACCGACGAGGTGACCCCGCTTGAAGAAGCTGGGCGCGACGTTGCGCTTCAAGCTGCCCGCGAATCCATCGTGCTGCTCGAAAACGATGGCACCCTGCCACTTGAACCCTGTCGCATAGCGTTGTACGGCGCTGGCGCCGCCATGACCATCGCCGGCGGAACGGGCTCGGGCGAAGTGAACGTGAGGCATTGCGTCAGCGTGCGCGAGGGCCTTGAATCGGCTGGTTTCGAAATAACCACCACTGCCAGGCTCGATGCGTACGAGCGCGCATGGCACGAGGGCCGCGTATCGTTCATTGCCGCGCAACGTGCCAAGATACGCACTTTCAGGCCAAGCGTGCTCGGCGAACTGCTCGCCATGGAATACCACGCGCCCGAAGACGACCCCATCACGGCGGAAGAAGCCGGCGCGCAGAACACCGACACGTGTATCTACGTGCTGTCGCGGATATCGGGCGAAGGACTCGACCGCACCGACGCCGCAGGAAACTACCAGCTCACGTCACGCGAGCTCGACGATATCCGTATGTGCGCCTGTGCCTACGCGAAAACCATTGTCGTCCTCAACGTTGGCGCGCCCATCGACGTCATGCCCATCTGCGAGACTGAAGGCGTCAATGCACTCGTGCACATGGGCTTGCCCGGAATGGAAGGGGGCCATGCGCTTGCCGACGTCTTGACAGGCGCCGTATCGCCCTCGGGCAAGTTGGCGGTCTCGTGGCCCCGCTCGCTTTCGCATATTCCGTTCTCATCGACGTTCGGGACAAACGCCGATGACCTTGACGTGGCAGATTACAAGGAGGGCGTGTACGTCGGATATCGTTACTACACGAGCTTCGATGTCGAACCTGCTTACCCGTTCGGCTACGGTTTGGGATATGCCAAATTCCAACAGGAGCTCACGTCGGTTCGGCTCGATGGCCAAACCATCACGGCTACCGTTCGCATACGCAACATGAGCGCCGAACACGCGGGCAAGTCCGTGGTTCAGCTGTATGCCAGCCTTCCGCAGGGCGTTTCTCCCAAAGAGCGCATGCGGCTCGTCGCGTTCGAGAAGACGCGCAATTTGATGCCGGGCGAGTCTTGTGAAGCGGCGTTGACGTTCTCGTTGCGCGACCTGGCATCGTATGACGAGGCCGACGCCGAGACCGTGCTCGACCAGGGCAGCTATGCCCTACTGCTCGGAGAATCGTCAGCTAGCACACGGCCCGTGGCGGCCGTGCGTGTAAGCGGGCGTTTCACTCTCGAACGCCACGAGAACCTCTGCAGTTCGAAGAAGGCGGTTGTCGAGCTGTGCGCCCCCGTTGCGCAGCCATGTGCAACCGACGGGCTTCCCGTGGTAACCGTCTGTGCCGACCATATAACTCCCGTCGTGCACCACTACGGCAAAGCGGCAAACACTCTTCCCGAAATCGAGGCGATTGTCGCCGCCCTTTCAGATAAGCAAAAAGCCGACCTTTGCGTTGGCACGGGACTGATGGGATCCAGGCGGGGATTCAGCGTTCCCGGCGCCGTTGGGCATACGACCACGGCGCTTCTCGAAGCCGGCATCCCCAATGTCGAGTTGTGCGACGGCCCTGCAGGCATCCGGCTGCAGCGTCGATCGGCCGTTGACGCGAAGGGCGTCATCCGCCCGCTCGACCCGCCGCTTTCAATCTACGAAGTGCTCCCCCGCTTCATCACGAGGCTCTTGTACGGAAACCCCGATCGCGACAAAGTCGTGTACCAGTTCGTCACGGGCTTCCCCGCCGCCTCCAGCGTCGCCCAAACATGGAACGCCGACCTTGCGCAGAGCATCGGCAAAACAGTCGGTGCCGAAATGCAAGCGTACGGCGTGACGTACTGGCTTGCACCCGCCCTCAACATAGTGCGGCATCCGCTCTGCGGCAGAAACTTCGAATACTATTCCGAAGACCCTGTCGTTTCGGGAAAAATGGCTGCAGCCGTGACGTCAGGCGTTCAGTCGGTGCCGGGATGTTTCGCTTGCTGCAAGCATTTCGCAGCGAACAACCAGGAAACGAACCGCAACACCATGTCCGCGAACGTCGACGAGCGCGTGCTGAGGGAAATCTACCTGCGCGGCTTCGAGATAGCCGTGCGGGAAGCGAAGCCTGCGAGCATCATGTCCGCTTACAACAAGATCAACGATACGTACTGCTCCGAAAACGCCGAGCTGTTGCAGGGCATCCTGCGCGATGAATGGGGCTTCGACGGCATCGTCATGACCGACTGGTTCGCCACGGGGTTCGGTCACGCATCCGAAGCCAAGGCGCTCATGGCGGGCGTCAACCTGATCATGCCCGGCGGAATGGGCGCCAAGCCCGTCCTCCTTCACGGCCTTACAACTAAAACCGTGACGCAAAAAGCCCTCGATGCCTCGTGCGCCCGCGTGCTGGCCAAAACGCTCGCAGCTCGCCCGACCTGATGCGGCGCAACGCGATGCCGTGTTTCGTTTCGCATCGGATTACGCGCTACAATTGCACAAGACAGCAAACGCAATCGAAAGGATCGATATGGGAAACGTGCGCTTGGGCATCTTGGGTTACGGCAATCTTGGCAAAGGCGTCGAATTGGCCGTGCGCCAAAACGACGACATCGACCTGGTGGCGGTGTATTCGCGCCGCGACCCTGCTAGCGTACAGGTAGCAACAGAAGGCCTCGAGGTCAAGCCCGCCGCAGCGCTCGAAAGCGGTCAAGAGCCCATCGACGTCCTCATCCTGTGCGGCGGAAGCGCCACCGACCTGCCCAAGCAGACGCCGCACTACGCAAACCTGTACAACGTGGTCGACAGCTTCGACACCCATGCCAACATCCCCGCTCATTTCGACGCCGTCGATGAAGCCGCCAAAGCAGGCGGCACATGCGCGCTCATTTCGTGCGGTTGGGACCCGGGCCTGTTCTCGCTGAACCGCCTGATGGGCAACTGCATCCTGCCGCAAGGCGCCGATTACACGTTCTGGGGACGCGGTATCAGCCAGGGCCATTCCGACGCCGTGCGCCGCATCGAAGGCGTTGCCGATGCCAAGCAGTACACCATCCCCGTCGAAAGCGCGCTCGAGGCGGTGCGAGCAGGCGAGAACCCGCAGCTGACCACGCGCGAAAAGCACCTGCGCGAATGCTTCGTCGTACTCGAGGAAGGCGCTGACGCAGCCGAAGTCGAGCGCCAAATCGTGACGATGCCGAACTACTTCGCCGATTACGACACGACCGTGCACTTCATATCTCAGGAAGAGCTCGACCGCGACCATAGCGCCATGCCCCATGGCGGCTTCGTGTTGCGCAGCGGGCAAGTTGCAAGCGGCAAGAACATGATCATCGAATACTCGTTGAAACTCGAGTCCAACCCCGAGTTCACATCGTGCGTCCTCGTCTCGTACGCCCG
>JAFWJU010000094.1 GCA_017511465.1 Eggerthellaceae bacterium
ATGCCGTCGTTCTTGCCCTTGCAGCCCATCATGCCGATGTAGTGCACGCCTTCGCGAGCGGCCCAAATGCAGCTCTCGGGATCGTGCATATGGCCGCGCGTCAACACGCACACGTAGTCTTCGGGCCTTGCATGCAGGTCGAACAGCGCGTCGAAGCCCTGGCCTTCGAGCAGCACGCGATGTGCGTCGGGGAACCTGTCGGCGTTCAAGTACGCGGGATCGTAATCGACGGCGATGGCCTCGAAACCGACCTTTTGCGCCAGCGGCACCAGCTCGACGGCAACATCGGACGCCCCGAGCAGCCACACGCGAATCGGGTCGAACAGCGCAACGCTTGCCCACGTCAAGCCTTCGAACTGGGCGTTGTGCATCGACGGCCCACGCGTGACGTCCTTCATCTGGAACAAATCACGCGGCGAGGGCTCGCGCGAGCATACGATTTCCTTCGCGTCGTTGCAGAAGAACACGAGCGGCTCGCCATCGGCTGAGCCGACCTCGCCGTAGTCCTTCGTGAACCCAATACCCGATTTGGCAACTGCGACTTCAGGATTGTAGACGACCTTGAACCCGAGCCATGCCAGCTCCCCCTCCTCGGAGGCGCGCAATGCGCGCTCGAACGTGGGAATGTCGGCTTCCGTCAGGCTCGCAGCGATGATGTCGAGGTCGGCAGGCGACAAATGGTCGTTGCCGGCTGTGGCTTCCTCGCTGAATGCGGGCACGTCTTGCGTCGTCAGGCTAGGAGTGCGCCCCGCCTTCAAATCGTCGATGATTGCCTGAAGGGTCTGCTTATTCATGAATGCGCACCTTCCCCTCGGCCGTCACTTCGACGCGTCCTTCGGCAATCAACCCGAGCACCTCGGGGTACAGTACGTGCTCGACCGCGTGGATGCGCTCTTCGAGCGTGTCGACCGTGTCGTCCTCGAATACTTCGACCGGGCGCTGCGCGACGATGGGGCCCTTGTCATATTCCTCGTTCGCGAAGTGCACCGTGACGCCCGTCACCTTGACACCGTAGTCGAACGCGTCCTGAATGGCGTGCGCGCCCTTGAACGACGGCAGCAATGCGGGATGCAAGTTGAGCACCCGGTTCGGATACGCATCGAGCAGAACGTTGGTGACCATGCGCATATAGCCGGCCATGACAACGTATTCGGCCTCGGCAGCCTTCAATGCGTCGACGATCATGGCATCGGCAGCTTGCACGTCGGCGTACAGGGCGCGGTTGAGCACCAGCACGGGAATGCCCGCGGTCTTGGCGCGTTCTATGCCGTACGCATCGGGACGCGATGACACGACCTGCACGATGTCGACAGGCAGACCCTCTTCGGCTGCGTCGATGATCGCCTGCAGGTTCGTTCCGCTACCGGAAAGCAACACGCCGATCTTCAGCTTGTCAGTCATAATTACCCCTTACAGTAGGTCGCCTTGGTTGGTGTAACGCACGATGCCGGTGCCCTCTTCGACCTTACCGATGAGGCGCACTATCTCGCCAGCTTGCTCGCAGGCGATTCGCACGGCGCCGAACATCGAGGGATCGATGATCAGCACCATGCCGATGCCCATGTTGAACGTCTTAAGCGCCTCTTCCTCGGAAAGGCTGGCCGCCCTGCACGTGTACTCGATGATGGGAGGAACAGCCCAGCTGCCAAGCTCGACGACGGCGTCGACGCGGTCGTTGAGCGCGCGGTTCAGGTTCTCGGTGATGCCACCGCCCGTGATGTGCGCCAAGGCGCGGATGGCATCGGGGCACTTGCGGCGCACGTACTGCACGGCATTCACGTAGATGCGCGTGGGCGTGAGCAGCGCCTCTGCAACGCCCTTGCCACCGAGCTCGTCGACGGGGGCAGTGACCTCTTCGAGCGCGCGGCCTTCGAGGCACACCTTGCGCGCAAGCGAATAGCCGTTGGAATGCAAGCCGCTCGACATGATGCCGACGAGCAGGTCGCCGGGGCGAACGGCTTCGGGATCGAGCATCTTCGGACGGTCGACGATGCCCACGCAGAAGCCCGACAAATCGTAATCGTCAGGATCCATGACGCCGGGGTGCTCGGCCATCTCGCCGCCGATAAGGGAACAGCCGGCTTGGCGGCAGCCTTCGCCAATGCCCGACACGATTTCGGCCATCGACTTGGAATCGAGCTTGCCGACCGCAACGTAATCGAGGAAGAACAAGGGCTCGGCGCCGGTAGCCAAGATATCGTTGGCGCACATGGCCACAAGGTCGATGCCGACCGTGTCGTGCTTGCCGATCATCTGCGCGATCTTCAATTTGGTGCCCACACCATCAGTGCCCGACACCAGCAGCGGGTCTTCCATGTCTTTCGCAGCCGCAATCGAGAACAGGCCCCCGAAACCGCCGATGTCGCCGACGACCTCGGAACGGTACGTGGAATGGACGATGCCCTTGATGGCGTCGACTGCGCGGGCGCCTTCTTCGATATCAACGCCTGCTTGGGCGTACGTCACCTGGTTGTTGTCTGTCATGATGGCCTCGAATCATCCGGCGGAATACCATGGCATGATTATAGCGTGATTCGAGGGCGCCGCCGTACCTGGTGCGCTTTACGGCTCGTCTCCGGCTGCTTATTGCCGATCATCACGAGGCTCTTCTTGCGACCCGTCCGCCGGCTCCTTCTGCGGCTCCTCTTCCACCATGAGGTCGTTGACGAAGCCAGTCGTCTGGCCATTGGACGCGTCGAGGCCCAAGTTGCCCGTCAAGCCCTCGGCTGAGGTCTCCTCGATGTACGCGAACAGGATATAACGGCCATCGAGCGAGATGTTGTCGCATGTGAAAAGCGCGAATGTCTTGGTGATGTCCGCCGCCGCGGGGATGGTGCCCAGGTCGACGACCGATTGGTTTATCTTGTCTTGCACGTATGCCTGCATGTCGGCCGGCGTCTGATAGCTTACCTGCACGATATCCGCTTCTGTCTCCATGTGCAGCATGGCGAACGACCTCAGCTTGAAATTGCCCTTCGGCGTGAGCAAGTACAGCGTGCGGCACTCGTCGAAGCGCTTCTGGTCGGTGAGCCCCACCAAGTCGGAGAACATCGAGCCATCGTTCATATGATGCCCGTAAATGAAATACGATGCGTCGGACCAATCGGGGTTGTTGCGGTAATCCAAGAACACGGTGCCGTAATTCGCCAGCCAGCCCTCATCTCCGTCGAAACTGTGCGTCAGGTAATACTCGTTGTCCTCGCCGCGTACAACGGGATAGTTGATCTTCGTGTTGGGAACGTACAGCCATGCAACGGTGTCGGGGTTTTCGGCCAGCAGGGCATCCCAGTCGACCTTCACCTCCGCTAGGTCGGTATTGGGAATGTCGTCCGTATCCAGCCCGGATTCCTTTGCCGCGTCGCTGTATTTCATCTGGCCTTGCATGTAGCTGAACGCCATCACGCCCAACGCGATCAGCGAACCCGCGAAGACGACGAGGGCGATGACGAAGACGACGCGCCATGCAGTCCCGCCCTTCCTGGCTTGTTCTCTGTTGTGCCGTGCCATACGCTTCCTTTCAGAACGGAACGCGAAACCGCGCTCCGCGCACCCCTCTTGCGGGGTTACTTGTGCATGCGCTCCTCGAGGGCCTCGTTGATGGCCTTGAGTGCCTGGATACGCGCGTAATGCTTGTCATCGCTTTCGAGGACGATCCAAGGAGCGAACGTCGTGGACGTGAGACGGAACATGTCGTCGACGGCCATTTTGTATTGCGGGTACTTGTCGCGGTTGCGCCAATCCTCTTCCGTGATCTTCCAAATCTTGTTGGGATCGGCCTGACGCGCCTCGAAACGGCGCAGCTGTTCTTCGGGCGTGATGTCGACCCAGAACTTCAGCAAGACGGCGCCCCATTGCACCAGTTCGTATTCGAAGGCGTTGATCTCGTCGTATGCGCGACCCCATTGCTGAGGCGATGAGAAGCCCTCGACGCGCTCGACGAGCACACGGCCATACCAGCTGCGGTCGTAGATGCCCACATGACCGGCTTTGGGCAAACGAATCCAATAGCGCCAAAGGTGCGGATGCATGAGCTCGGGCTTAGTGGGCGCCGGCGACGGGAACACGGTGTAAGCGCGCGCGTCTATGGCCTGGCAGACGCGTTTGATGTTGCCGCCCTTGCCAGCCGCATCCCAGCCCTCGTACATCAGCATGAGCGGCACGCGTTTCTGGTACATCTCCAACTCGAGCTCGCGGAAGCGCGCCTGTTCGGCCTTCAGCTGCTTCCGGTATTCCTCGTTGCTTTCGATGACGGGCTTTGGCACCGAGTGGTCGATGCGGGGATGGCCTGCCATGATGATGTAGTTCGACCCGCGGGGAGCCTGCGAGTGCTGCAAGGCGGCTTCTGCCTCGGCGGCCTCGAGAACCGTATTGGGGTTATCAGCCTTCGTCTCCTCGGCACCGCCTTGGGCGATGGCCGCGGCAGCGCGCGCCGAATTCTCGGCGGCTTTCTTCAGGGCGGCTTGAGCGGCTTCGTCGGGTTGTGCGACGAGAGCGTGTTCGATAGCGTCGACGAGTGCCTGCGCCACCTGCAGGTTCGCTTCGCGTTTGTCCTCGCCGTTAACGAGCGTCCAAGGCGCAAACGAGAAATTGCTCTTCTCGAGCAAGCGATCGTACAGCTCGTACGCCTGGTCGTAGTATTTCACCTGCGCAAGCTTTTCGTCTCCTGCACGCCATGCCGTGTTCGGGTTGCTGCGCAGCCGTTCGAGGCGCTTCAGCTGGGCATCCTTCGACACATGCACGAACAGCTTGATGACGATATAGCCGTCGTCGACCAGCATGCGCTCGAAATTCAGCGCGATGCGCTGGTAGCTGGCGACGACGTTGTCATGAAACTCCTCTCGGATCTTGCTCGCACCCGCTTCTGACAGCAAGCCTCCCTTAGCCTTCTTCGCTTTCTTGCTTTTCTTTACGACGTTCTCCCCCACCATCACCCGTCTAACATAGGCAAGCTCGTCGCTCGACATTTCAACCAGCGCCTGACCGATTGCCGCCGTGTACCAACCGCGGTCGTAAAACGTGATGGTGCCGCGCTCGCCCAGCGATTGCCAGAATTCTTGCATGACGGGCTTGAAGTCCGTTACGTCCCATGCGGCACCCGGAAAAGCGCGCCTTTCCGCGATGTTGATATCGGTAGTCACGTGCACCGACGTCGCGCGCGCGTCAAGCTCGTACATGAGATCCGAAATGCGGCTTCCCTTGCCTGCGCCTGCCCATCCCTCGAAGAGCACGACGAGGCCGACACCCTTCGCGCGCGCTTTCTGCTGCAGCACGACAAGCTTGTTGATGAGCTCTTTTTGACGAGGCTTGTATTCCTCTTTGGTCATCTTCTCGGATTTGAAATCGACTTGCTCGAGCATGCGCGTTCCTTCCCTTTTCGATGACCCGATGATACACCAAAGGCACTCCTCGATGCGCTATAGTGTAGGCACTACCAAGGCAACCGATTCTGAACAGAGGAATAGCATGAGCGCAGAGCAAAACGAAGCAGTAAACTCTGAAGGCGGCCTCCCCGAAACCCTCGAAGAACCTGCTGACGAACCTATGGAAGAGCAGGCTTCCGAAGATGAGAACGACCTGCTCGAAGCAGCGCTCGACGAAGCCGCGTCTGGCGAGGCGATGTTCCCCGATGCCGCCGACGACGACTATGACGAAGAGCTTTCCGACGATGGCGACGACGATGCCGAAGGCGGCGTCGCGTACATGCAAAACCGTGAGCTTTCGTGGTTGACATTCAACGAACGCGTGCTCGACCAGGGCGCTGACGAATCGGTACCGTTGCTCGAGCGGCTGAACTTCATCTCCATCTTCTGGAGCAACCTGCAAGAGTTCTTCATGGTGCGCGTGGGCAGCCTGACCGACCTCTCCTACATCGAGCCGCCCGCCATCGACTCGAAGACGGGCATGACGCCCGACGAGCAGATAAAAGCCATCCACGAGCGTTGCCACGAGCTATACCCCATCCAGGAATCCACGTACGAGCACGTGCGCGGCGGGCTTGCCAAGGAAGGCGTGCGCCATTTGCGCCCCGACGACCTTTCCGACGAGCAGCGCAACTACCTGTTCGGCCTCGTGCGCCACAACATCGAGCCGTTCCTGTCGCCGCAGATCATCAACGCACGGCACCCGTTCCCCCATCTCGAGAACGGCAAGCTGTACATCCTCGTGCGCCTCGACGACGAAGCCGACAGCGCCGACCGCAAGAAGCGCAAGAAGAAGAAGGACCGCGAGAAGAAGAGCAGGGGCGGTGCCCAAGGCGTCGTGCTGGGCCTCATCCCGCTGCCGCACCAATGCGAGCGCGTCATCAAGCTGCCGGGCCGCGGTTTCCAGTTCGTCCTGCTCGAGCATGCCATCGAGATGTTCGTGCCCGAGATCTTCAGCATGTACAAGATCAAGCACACGAACGTCATCTGCGTTACGCGCAACGCCGACATCGACGCCAACCAGGGCTTCGACGAGCAAGACGAGGATTACCGCGAGCACATGAAGCGCCTTCTGAAACAGCGCGCCCGCCTGGCTCCCGTGCGCCTCGAATGCGAACGTCCCCTGTCGCCCGTCATGGAAAAGGTCATGCTGAAGAAGCTGGGCCTGAAGCGTTTCCAGATGTACGACACCATTGTGCCGCTGGACTTGAGCTTCACATGGGGCCTTGGCAGCCGCCTGACCGACAAGAAACGCGCAAGGCTGTCGAACGAACCGTTCACGCCAGCATGGCCTACATGCTTCGACCGCACCAGGCGCATTATCGACCAGGTGGCCGAACGTGACGTGTTGCTGTCGTATCCCTACGAGAGTATGGACCCGTTCGTGCAATTGCTGCGCGAGGCGGCCAACGACCCCGATGTCATCTCGATCAAGATCACGCTGTACCGCCTTGCGAGCCAGTCGCACCTGGCCGAGGCACTCATCGCCGCCGCAGATGCCGGCAAGGAGGTCACGGCGCTGTTCGAGCTGCGCGCTCGTTTCGACGAAAGCAACAACATCGTTTGGTCGCAGCGTTTCGAGCAAGCCGGTTGCAACGTGTTGTACGGCTTCCGCGATTACAAGGTGCATTCCAAGATTTGCTGCATCACGCGTCGCATGCCCGATGGCAGCATCCAGCACATCACACAGCTGGGCACCGGCAACTACAACGAGAAGACGGCCAAGCTCTACACCGACTTCTCGTTCATAACGATCGACGAGACGTTCGGCCGCGATGCCGTCGAGTTCTTCCGCAACATGCAACTGGAAAACGTGTCCGACAATTACGAAGTGCTGTGCGTCGCCCCGCTGCAGATAAAGCCGATGCTCATCGACGAGCTCGACAAGCAAATTGCCCGCGCGCGTGCGGGTCTGCCCGCTCATGCGTTCATGAAGGCGAATTCCATTACCGACAAAGACATCATCGAGAAGATTTCCGAAGCTTCGAACGAGGGCGTCCATATCACGCTGTTCATCCGCGGCATCTGCTGCATCATCCCCCATGTGAAGGGCGCGACCGAGAACGTCCGCGTCGTGTCGATTGTCGGGCGCTTGCTCGAGCACAGCCGCATCTACTGCTTCGGCCCGGTCGACGATTGCACCGTGTATCTTTCGAGTGCCGACCTCATGACGCGCAACTTGAACAAGCGCGTCGAGATCGCCTGGCCCTTGCCCGAAGGCGAAACCCGCGACAAGGTGCTCGACTACATCGACGCGTGCATGCACGACACCGCCAAGCTGCGCGAGCTACGTCCGAATGCCACGTACACGCCGCTCGGCGCGTTCTACGACCTTGACGAGGACGGCAACCCCGAACCTCCGATCGACGCGCAAGCCACATTGATCGAACGTGCAGCTGCCGCTGCCGAGGAGGCTGCCGCCAACGCAGCGGAACTTGAACTGGACTTGGTTTTCGAGCCGGAAGATGAACCCGAGGCCGAGCCTGTGGCAGAGCCCGAACCCGAGCACGAACCGGAGCACGAACCGGAGCCCGAGGTCGAACCCGAACCTGAGCCGGAGCCCGAACCCGAGGTCGAACCCGAGCCTGAACCTGAGCCCGAACCTGAAGTCGAACCCGAGGACAAGCCCGTTTCCGGGTGGAGGTCCGCTACCGCGCAAGAGCCCGAGCCTGTGACTGAACCCGCGGCAGAGCCTGAGCCTGTGGTGGAGCCAGAACCCGAACCGGAGCCAGAACCCGAACCGGAGCCGGAGCCCGAGGTCGAACCGGAGCCCGTGGTGGAACCCGAACTCGATGCAAAGCCGATCATCGGATGGCGGTTCGCAACCGCACGAAAGCCCGAGCCGGTGACCGAACCCGTGGCAGAACCCGAACCTGTCGAGGAGCCGGAGCCTGTGACGGAACCAGAACCGGAGCCGGAACCTGAAATTGAACCGGAATCTGAGCCCGAACCTGAACCTGAAGCCGAGACTGAACCTTCTGCCGAGCCCGAGGAAAAGCCCGTTTCCGGGTGGAGGTCCGCCACCGCGCAAGAGCCCGAGCCCGCAGCCGAACCCGAACCTGAACCGGAGCCTGTGGCAGAGCCAGAGCCCGAACCCGAACCAACACCTGAGCCGGAGCCCGAACCTGCACCTGAGCCTGAACCCGAACCGGAACCGGAGCCGGAGCCCGAACCAGAGCCGGAGCCGGAGCCCGAACCAAAGACCGAGGCCCCTGCGATAGCAAAAACGCCGGGCTTCTTTGAAACCCCGGTACGGAAAATCGAAATGCCCGCCCCGAAGAGACGTGGATTCTTCTCCCGCCTATTCGGTCGAAAATAAGCGGCTTTCTCTCCGCAACCGTAAAGGGAAACGCAATGGGAAGGGACCGAACAATCGGTCCCTTCCCCGCTTTTTCTGCCATCTCCAATTCTTCGTGGATGAAATCGCGGGTAAGGGAACTCGAAACGGGGCTTTTTGGCACAATCTGCCGCGAAGTGAACCGCGTTCGGGCCCGAAAAGCGTTCCCTTTACGGGAATCTGTGCCACAAGTTTTGGCGTTTGGCAGAAAACGCCAGCAAGTGAACGCCACACTGGATTGCTGCGGCCAAGAACGGCGCTTAGTGCACGGTTGGCTTTTGCTCAACAGGAGCTTGTCAGCCAACATGCAGAAGGGGCGCTCTTATCGAGCGCCCCTTCCCTTTGACAATTTCAACTTGGCTTAAAGCCCAAGCAGATCGTCGTCTTTGAACTGGTCGTTGGAGGCGGCTTCCTCCTCGCGGCTCGTCAAGCCGAAGCCGAACGAATCCATCGACCCGAGCAGCGCGTCGAGCTCCTCGAGGTTGCGCTGGTACGAGCGCGGCGGCAGGGCCTCGCCGAGCATGTCCTCGCCTTCGGTGTTGAAGGTGGGCGGCTCGTCGCCACCGATGAGGATGTTGTCATCGGGCGAGAACACCATGTCGAGCAGCTGGGACATGTCATCGCTGGAGGCAACGAGGTCGTCCTCGATGACGGACAGCAGGTTGCGCTCCTCGAGACCGGCCTTCAGCTCTTCGATGGCCTTGGCGCCGATGCCCTCGATGCGCAGCAGGTCGTCCTCCGTG
>JAFWJU010000095.1 GCA_017511465.1 Eggerthellaceae bacterium
ACGCCGATGTCGTCGGCGGCCTTCAGGTGGTCGATGGTCTCCTGCTTGCGGATCTTCCACGTCTGCGACGCCGGCAGGCCCTCGCGCTTGTTCTCAGATTCGCCCGCAACGATGGTGGCCACGCGTGCGCCGAACTTCTCCCGTATTTCGCTCACCGGCACGTTGGCGTCTTCCACCACGTCGTGAAGCACGGCGGCGGCCAGCACCTCCACGTCTTCGGTGAAGCTCGCGCACACCGCGGTCGCCTCCATCGGGTGCGTGATGTAGGGCAGGTTCGTGCCCTTGCGCGGCTGACCCGCATGCTTGTCCGCGGCGAACTTCACGGCCTCTTTCAACAGGTCTTTTTCTTGCATCGCCGCCCCTTCCCCACGCGTTCACGGCTTAGATGTATCTCGCGGTCCATTCGCCCTTGCATTTCCTACAGAACAAGTCCAAATAGAGATGCTTGTAATCCTCGCTATTCCACATGCTGAGTATCGTTGCATAGTCGCAAGTTCCGCAATTGGGACAGGGCGGAAGATCTCCGTTGGGAATTAAAGGCTCGCCTTCGCCCCCGGAAACCTGCATGAGCTCTTCGTCGCGTAGCTTCCTAGCATCATCATGGGAACACATCGTCGCGCTCCTTTCTGTTGGGCATCGCCTTGAAGGATCAACGAATCCTCGATTGATTATACGAAAACATTGAGAAACCGTTTCGAATCGTTGGTCGCCCAACGCAGCCGCTACCGCTTAGAAGCCCACGACGTCACGGCATCCATGAGTCTCGAGATGCTTTTGAGGCCAGATGCGTTCGCCTCCGTGATGAGCTCGGACGCCGCAAGGGCGCAGGGAATCTTGCGGTTGCTTTTCTCCCTGATGAACTGTGCCAGGCTGGCTTCGGTCGGGTACCCGTCGCGTTCGAGCCTGCAGCGCCTGAATACGTTTGGCGAGAAGGTGCCCGCCGCTTTCAGCCTGTCCCACAACACCTTCGCCCCGATGGCGTGCACATACTCGTCTTCAAGGTCGGCGGCGGACACGAATATGTTGCGCCCCTGCAGATCGGCAAAGCCGGTGCCCAGCCGCTTGGCGACATCGTCTGCAGCGTCCTCGTCGATGAGCTCGTACAGCGGGATGCCGAACCCACCGCGGCCGAAGATGGACTCCACGAATTTCATGTCGCCGCATCCGCTGGTTTCCACGATGACGACGTCGTGCCTGTCGAGGTCGAACCCCAGGGCGGTCGCGGCCTTGCTGACGATGATCCTGTCGGATGGCCCTTCCACGGCGATGACCGCCCCGGCGGTCAGGGGCTCTAGCTGCCTGCCTATCCACCAGCGGGCCAGCGTGCCCGCGTCCCCGCTGAGGAAGCCCTCTTTTGGCTGAACGGCCGTGCCATCCAGCCGGATGACGACGATTTCGTCGGGCTCGAACGAGCCGGCGATGGTCGGCGAGTGGGTGACCAGGATCCTCTGTCCGCTGTGGGATTTGAGCATCTTGGCCAGGCTGCGCTGGCTGGAGGGGTGCAGGTGGACTTCGGGTTCGTCGATGGCCAGGATGTCGACGCCGTCTTGCAGCACGTCGCATATCGTCATGGCGAACAGGGATCGTATTCCGCTTGGGTGCTCGCTTACGTGCTGCATGCGGACGTCCTCGCGCGCTTTCAGCCACACGTCGCCCGTTGGGACGGCGTCTGCTGCTTGTGGCGTGCCATCTGGGTCGTTGCCCCCGAGGGTGGACTGGTCTTGCAGGAACGTCCAGCCGAAGGCTGCCTTTTGCGCCTCAGTCGGGCCGGCTTGCGCGCTGCTGCCGGGAAGGCTGCGCTTGATGGTGATGTCGGCGTTGTTGTTGCTGTTGTCGCCAGCCTTGCCGCCTTCACCCCCGCTTGCGCGCACCTCGAGCCGTACCGCAACGCTGTTTTTGCGCTTGCCGACAAGCGCGCCTTGGAATGCGGCTCGCTCGTCGTCGTTCAGGCTGCCCAGCACGGCCTCCACGACCAGCGGCCGGGAAGCATCGCGGATGAACTCCCGCGACAGCGCCGCGCGCAATTGTTGGTCGCTCATGCCCAGGAGCATGTCCAGGCACAGGAGCACGGTTGTTTTCCCCGACCCGTTGGGCCCGATGAGGACCATGTTGTCGCGGACGGCGATGTCGATGTCGGCAACCCGGCTGCAGTTGGCGATTTTCAAGCGGTTCAGCTTCATGTCGTTGTTACGCGCCCTTTCCCCGACGATTGAACCGTGTTCCAGTCTACCCCAATGACGCTTTGCTACCAGCTGCCGATGCGCCAAGACCCTGCGGTCAAACGAAAAGGACCCGCAAGGAATCATCCTTGCGGGTCCTAGCGAAAGTGCAAACGCCCTTGAGTGCAACCCCCTAAATTGCGCTCACGGGCACATCCCCTTTCGAGCGCTAGAAGATGTGCAGCAGCTTGTTGGCCGTCTTCCAGAACACGAGGTCGCGGAGCTCTTGGTCGCCCTCAGTCGCAATCTTCACTTGCTCGATCTGACGCTTGTAGCTGCCGAACGGCCAGTCAGTGCCAAACATCACGTGGTCGCGACCGAACAGCCTAATCATCAGCTCGATGTCTTCGTGCGACCTGAACGACGTGTCTACATACAGGTTGTCCAGGCCCTCGGACAAGCTGGCCAGGCGCTCGATGTTGCCCTGCGCGGTACCGCCGCAATGGGCGGCGACGAAGGTCATCTCGGGATGGCGACGCGCGCATTCGGCAAAGTACTTCAGGTCGCCGAATTCGGGCGTGGCGTACTGGTCGTTGATCTCGGGATAGTAGTACATTCCCGCACCGCAGTGGGACGTGACCGGCTTGCCGGTTTGCGCCCAGTATTCCAGCGCCTTCTCGGTCAGCGGGTCGTCGAGTGCGTGCATGTCGAGCACTGGATGGAGCTTCAGCGCGTATGCTCCGCGCTCGGAATCCTCGAGCAGCTTCTTGCCGGCGTCCATGCCAAGACGGTAATCGACGCACGTGTACGGGATGCAACGCGGCTCGACCATGTGCGCGACTTCGTAGTCCTCGAACGACAATGCGGGCATGATGGGCAGGATGCACACGTAGTCGACACCGCACTCGTCCATCTCGCGCTGCATGTTCTCGAGCGTGTTCGCACGGCAGCGCTCATGGTTGACGTCGATGAACTCGCGCAGCGCCTGGTCGGTGTTCTCGGTCATGAAGGGGCCCTTGAAGCCGCGCTCTTCGCGCGCGGTGAACGCATCGGGCATCTCGCGCGGCTTAAGCCCCTTTTTGTAGATCACATTGTGCGCATCCTTGAAGATGTCCCCGAGGTGCGCGTGAAAATCGATGATTGTCTGATGTTCCATAGCTTCCTCCGATTAACGGAATCGAGTTTAGGGTTTTGGCGGGAAAAGAGATTGCCACAGCCACGACGATTGGCGTGTTGATACAGAACGCCCGCCAACGGCAGCCGCACGTATGAAATGCTTGCAGGCATAATGATAGCGCATGCGCTGCGCATATTCCTTATTCCAATTCCGCAGATTGCCGTCCATCGGGCACTAATGAGAATATGCATTTAGGGAGGTCATTACGCTTTGGAATAGTGCTGATTCCATCTTCCGCGACAGCCCCTGCGAACGGCATAACCGCCGCCGATTTGCTGTACTATGAGCGGGGGTGGTCGACCATGAACATCGATTTCCTGCGAGAATTCACCGAATTGGCCAAGCGCCTCAATTACACCGAGACCGCGCGCTTCCTGAACATGAGCCAGCCCACGCTGAGCAAGCACATGAACCAGTTCGAACGCGAGCTGAAATTCACGCTGTTCGAGCGCGAAGGCAATTCCCTGCGTCTGACGAACGCCGGCGCTGCGCTTTTGCCCTACGCCTACCAAGTCACGGACGCCGACAACGACCTTAACGAGAAGATCCTCGAGCTGCGCAAATCGCCGCCACCGCGTTTGTCCATCAGCGGGCTGACCGACGAGGGTCCCTCGACGGAAGTGCTGGGCTACCTCATTTCCCTGCTGAAGGAAAAGCACGGCGCCAACTTCCTCGAGGTAAAAAGCCGGTTTAACCGGGACTTGCGCGAGATGCTGGGGTCGAAAGAGGTTGACCTGGTGTTCGACCCGGTCCCGAAAGACGAGATCGGCCGGGAAAGCTACCTCGAGATGACGCAAATCGCCGAATTAAGGCTCATCGCGTTGATGGACAAGAACAACCCGCTTGCCCAAACCGGTTCGGTATCGCTCGCGGAGCTGAAGAAAACGCCGTTCCTTAAATACGAGGGCATTTATCTCAGCCGCTCGTGGGGCTACATCGAGCAGGCGTGCCAAGACCACGGCTTCACGCCCCGGACGCGCTCGTGCCATTGCGCCAACATGCTCGACCTGTTCGCGAAGTGCACGAACCTGGGGCCCGAGGTCATCATCATCGGCTGCCACTGCGCCGATCGCGTGCCGTCGAGCATCCGGGCGTTTTGCAAGGTCGTCGACCTGACGGACGACAACGCGTCCATCCCGCTGTACCTGGTTTACCGCAAGGACAACGAAAACCCCTTGCTCAAGGAGATTCTGGAGGTGCTGCACAGCACCGACGGGCCGCCGCTGAAATTCACGCTGTAAGCCTTGCGCTTCGGGTTGGAGCGGCGTGGCGCAAAGAGACGTTAAGCCACGCATTCCATAGCCCCGTGTTCAAAAACAAGGATCCCGGCCGAATGACCGGGATCCTTTTGCGTGCCGAGCCTGCAGGCTCATGCATGTTCTCGGCGAAACCGCTTATGCGGCAGCCTTCTTTTCGCGAGCGAGCTGAGAGCCGCCCATGATGAAGAAGAACACGAACGGGAGCAGGATGCCGATGGACATGAGCGTAAGCGAAATCGGGAGCTTCGACCAGCCGGGGACGGCCAGCGGGCACACGATGCAGAGTATGAACAGAATCACGATGATCGTCATCATGATGGCGAAAGCCGTCTTTCCCGTATCCGTGTCACGTTCTGCAGACTCCGTGACAAGCGTGTCAAGCGATTTGCCATCGGTGTCGCGCACGAACACCAGGGTGCAGATAAGCGCGAGGACGAACGGGACATTGAGGATCAAGACGACCCAAGACCAGTTGGTTGCGCCATCGACCTGGAAAATCGGCATGGCGGCAATGCCACCGAGAACGATGGACGACGCCGAACCGCCAAAGCGGGCGAATGCCTGGCACCAAGCCGTACCGGTGTTGCGCACTGCCGTGGGGTACTGCTCTGGCATAAGCGGGTAAATCGAGGAGATGGAGAAGTTCAGCGCGAAGCCGAATGCACACATCAGGAACACGCACAGGACCATCGCGTTCGGTTGGACGAACATCGAGCATGCGACGATGACGACGATGCACAGAACCCACGAGAAGATAAGGCAACGCTTACGGCCGACGGTGTCAGAAATGTAGCCGACAATCGAGTTTGCGATGATTGCCGCCACGTTGTTCCACGTCTGCAACGTAATCGCCTCAGATGGCGTGTAGCCAATGCCGCTGAACCATGTCGGTAGCCATGCATTCATGCCATAGACGCAGAACTGGCCGACAAAGCAAATGGACCAAATCGCGCAGGTGCCGATAATATAGCGCTTCGAGAACAGCGTACTCGGAGCCGTGCTCTCGGGCCTCGGCGGAACGACCAGCAACGACGGATCGCGCTTGGTGCGGGTGCCCACGGAATGGTACTCGATGTCCTCGAGGGCCTCGAGGGCTTTCTCGGTCTGGCCCGTGTTCGCATACCAGTGCGGAGACTCAGCCATGGCGAAGTGCAGGAAAATCGCGTAAGCGATGGGGATTGCGCCGATGATGTAGCACAGACGCCAGTTCGCGAACATCGACCCCGTCGTGCCGTCTGCGTTCACGTACTCTACGGGATTCGTGAAGTCGCCGAGCAGCGGAGTGGTAGAGCTGCAAACCGCATTTGCCACAAGGCCAGCCACAACCCAGCCGAAGACCATGACGGCACCGCCGCAGGTGATGAAGAAGCCGCGGCGATTAGAAGGCACGGTTTCCGAGAAGAAGGTGTACACGATGGGGATGCAGGAGCCAACGCCCAGGCCTGCCAAGAAGCGGAATGCCGCAAAGAAGCCAAGGTCGTTTGCAAACGCCTGCGGCAACGTGAACAGGCCATAGAACAGAACCGCCCCGATAAGCACCTTCTTACGGCCAATCCTGTCGGAAAGAATGCCGCCAAGCGCACCGCCGACAACCATGCCGAGAAGGCCCCAGGTGGTCAAAGACCCCATGAGCGCGCCAGGAGTCGGATTGTCAGGCCAGAACGTGTGGGCAACGAACATGTTCGTGGAGTTGATGATCATGAAATCGTAACCGTCAAAAAGCTGGGCAAGAGAAAGAATGACGAAGATGTACCATGTGTGCTTTGTGATTCCAAACGAGTCGACAACTTCGGAAATCGTATATTCGCGGCCATCCATCGTTCCCCCTCCTTTCGCCTTTGTCTCGAGTTCTGTACTCATAGCAGTTTCCCTCTCTCTAATGGGTTTAGCAGTACGTTGCAAGCATTACCGCGCGACCAAGCATTTGCAGATTCGACAACCCCTTTCATAATCCACTACTGCCATTGTGTAGATTTTAAGAAAAATTCAGTGCATGTTAGAAATGACGATTGTTCACGCCAGTTATGCCGCCAAAGCCTAACCGTTATGCGCTGTTTACCGAGGTAAACTAACGAGTTGCGCGACAAAGCGACGCGCCGGCACTTGGTACCGGCGCGCCGTGGATTTGGCTCCCTTGTCGCCTTGAGAGCGCAGCCCGAAAGATAAGTCGAGTGAGTCGGGGGTCAGACCCCTGACTCACCAATTACTCTTGTCTCCATTGGCACACTACCCCGCTAGTTCCTGCTCGCAACGACTCTGCCCGTCGCGGGCGCCGGCAAGCGCCTTCTCGTAGAACCAGTCGCCCCCGCGGACGGCGATCTCGAGCCCCGTGACCGCTTTCTCGTACCAATCGAGCGCCACTTCGAAGCTCTGCCCGCAGCCGAAGCCGTTCTCGTAGCACGTCGCAAGGCGCAGCGCCGCGCTGCCCCAGATGACGGGTTCGTCGTCGTAGCTCAGCTCGCAGGCCCGCGCGTACCACCGGAACGCCAGCTGGGCATTCGGCTCGCAACCTGTCCCGTGCTTGTACATGTCGCCCAGCTTGTAACAGCCCTCGGCCATTTCCATCTCTGCCGCAGCCAGGTAGCAATCGAACGCCAGCCGCTGGCGACGCTCGTCCGGGACAGCCTGCAGCCGCTTGTACATCGCCGCATCCGCGTTGACGTAGTAGTTGCCCTCGCAGCGGTCGTAGCTGTACACATAACCCAGGTTCAGGTACGCATAGGGATTGTCTCTTTGCGCCGCCTGCAGGTACCAGCCCTCGGCGTCGTGGAAGCACGCGATGCGCTTGAAATGGTCGGAAGCATCGAAGTAGCTCATGGCCTTGTCGTAGCACTCGGCGCCGCAATTCAGCGCGATGTAGCCACCCGGGTCGTCCGTTCCGCTGATCTGGTATGCGATTCCGTTAGTCATCGAGATACACCTCCATGTGGATCTTGTGCCACGTGCCCAGTTTCTCGCAGTACGTCACCTTGCCGCCGATGCGCTTGCCGGCGTCCATCAGGCGCGCCAGGATCTCGTTGGTGGTGCACGGCACGTACCCGATGCGGTCGTCTGCCGCAAACACGCGGATGGCCCATTTGTCGTGCATGTTGTCGGGCTGGCGTTCGAACCGCAGCTTTTGGCCTTCGGAGAGCTTGCTGGCCAGCTCGTCGATGTCGTCGATGTGCGTCGTGCCGGCCACGTGCGTGTCCTCGATCAGGCACACGTGGTTTTCAAACGGCATGGGCACCGACATGCCGCCGCCCGACGAGGAGTCCCATTGGGCCAGGCCGCTGTCGACCAGCGTCGCGAGGGCGTTTTCATTCATGTCCCTCACTTCCCCTCAGCTCGTCAAAACGCTGCTTGTAAGCGTCGCGTGCCGCCTCTTGCTGCGCAATCTCTTCCTTCAGCTGCTTCACCTTTTCGCACACCCACTGCGCGTCTTCGATCTTGGCTTTCAGCGCGTAGGGGTCTTGCTGCATGATGCTTTGCAGGCGTTCTTCCGTGATGTTCAGCTGCGCTTGCAGCAGCTCGCGCTCGGCGACCAGCTCGCCGATGCCGTTGATTTCCTTCGGCTGCTTATCCAGGTGCCGCGTGGCGAATTCGATCGCGCGCAGCGCCTCGAGGTCGCCCGCCTTGAACGCTGCCTGCGTGATGAGGAAGAACCGCTGGCTGTCGGGGTCTTCTGCGTTGCCCAGGTCGGGATGCAGCCGCTTGACCAGGTTGCGGTGCAGCTTCTTCATCTCGCGCGACTCGGCAGGCGTCATGGGCTTGCGCGACTCGCGCTCTTCCATCTGCTGGGCGAACTCCTCAAAGCGTTCTTGGATGCGCTGCTCCCAAGCTGCCAGCTCGGCGGCGAGCGCTTCGGCGATTGCGGCGTCATCGATGCTGGCGCCGGCATTTGCGCGCGCCTGCGCCATCTCGTACCTGCGGCGCTCGCGGCGCGCCTCTACTTGCGCCCGCAGCAGCTCGTTTACCAGGTAGCCGACCTTAACCGCGTAGTCTGCCTTGATGCGCGGGTTTTCCTGCAGCGTGATGTAGTCGATCTGCATGAGCGTGTCGACGATCTTGGCGCGCAGCTCTTCGATCTGCGCCTGCAGCTCGTTGATGTACTGCTCTTCGTTTTGCGTGGTGGATGCGTGCGAGTCGTTGAAACACCCGTTGCTGACGCTGTGCATAGCGTTGCCCATGATTGCCACCCTTCACCCTTCCCGCTCCTCTTCTTGGCGGGACGAGTGCATTATGGCCTGCGCGGGCGTCTTTGCGTGTCCTGCAACAGGGACATGTTAACCCGCTTTGGATACGGTCCCCATGGCCAGCAGCAGCGCCGCACGCGCTCGCCAGTCCCATTTCGCCTGCTTGACCCAGTAGTCGTAGAACGGGTACGGGGTCCTCTTGTAGTTGCGCCAGGTCGTCTTGTACGGGCTCGCGCCAACCTGCTTGACGACGAGGACGGCGGTCTGCTCGGCGGTCCGGCCGCGCCTGAAGCTCCAGATCCACTTGAACCACGCCAGGTAGTTCCAGAGCCTTCTGGTGGCGACGCCGTGGAAGCCGTCGATGAACTTCATGATGCGGCTGTGCAGGCCGTTGACGCGGTTGATCGCGTGCTCGCGCGAGGCGTGCGCCTCGTGCCTGCGCACGTCGAGCATCCTGAGCGACTCCCTGTAGGCGTGCGCCTTGTCGGTGGCGACGATGGTCCCGCTCGCCACCTTGCCCTCCAGGAACCTCGCCGCCTGCTCGCCGCTCATGGCGCCGCGCCCGGTCATCTCGAAGAAGAAGTCACCGGCGTCGTTGATGCCGGTCAGCACGCATATCTGCTCGTAGTGGTCGATGCCCTCGGGCCGGTGGTGGGCTTTCCTGGGAATCCCGCACGCGGCGTTCTTCCTGTTGCCCTTGAAGCTCTCCCGGAGGTAGCACTCGTCTATCTCCATGCCGTCGCCGGCGGCGCTGCGGAACGCCGGCATGCTCTGCGCTATGCATTCCAGAATCCGGTGGCGCATGAAGAACGCCGTCTTCAGGCTCACGCCGCACCTCTCGGCAGACTCCCGCAGGGTCAGCACGTCGACGTGGCATTCGGCGAACTTCATCCAGGTCGCGCGGTCGAGCTTCGTCGTCGCGAACACGCGGTTGGTCCTCGCCGTGAAGGTCCTCGAGCAGCGGCGGCACAGGAAACGCTGCTCGCCTCGGCCGTCCAGCCCGCGCTTGACGACGTGGTCGGAGCCGCATCGCGGGCATTCCATGTAACGGGCCGTCTCGTCGCCCGACTCCGCCACCGCCATGGCGAAGAACTCCTCGTCGATCATCCTCTTCAGCGACCTCAGGGCCTCGGCCCTCTCCTCTGGTTCCATCTGCGGCAGGAACTGCCTCGCCATTGCCGTCAAGATGTTTTCCATTTCGACCTCCTCCTGTTGACGAGGTCATTCTCCCAATTCCAGGTCCGAAACCGTGTACCACAAGATGTACACGAACGTATCCATAGCGGGTTAACATCACCCATGCGCAGTACTCACAAGCGTTTTCCTTCGTCTAACATGCTCTTGTAACGCTTTTTGCTATACGCATCGCAAGCACCAAGGAGGTTCG
>JAFWJU010000096.1 GCA_017511465.1 Eggerthellaceae bacterium
GAAACGAAAACCCCCGCTTGCGGGGGTTTTGCTTTGCGATCCCCCCTGCAGGACTCGAACCGATGAGGTCGGAGGCCGTCAAGCGAAATGCCCAGTGGGCATTTCGCAGGCCGACGGGCCGAGCGCGCAAGCGCGAGGTCGTTATTTCGCGAAGCGAAATGGAGTCCTGCAGGGCGCACCATGAACGCAAAAGCCTCCAGCAATGGGGGCTTTCTTGTTTGGCAAAGGTGCACGGGATTCGAACCGATGAAACACTTTCTTCTTTGGCTTCCTTGGCGAGCGCCAGCAGCTCCTCGACGCTGCCGCACGCGCGGGCCTTCTACTGCAGCTCGGGGGATAGGTCCTTGATGAAATCTTCCAGGCTCATGGCTTCGCTCCTTCGTCGTGGTTATGCTCTTCGAATTTGGCAGGTATCCATCGCGCCCATCACTCGCGAAACATTATGGAAAGTTGATTCCGCAATCATTGCAATGATGTACGCCGAAGTACCAATCGAACGTCACGTTCGTGCTTCCGCAGTTCGGACATTTGACCTTGTACGGCTTGCAGTTCTCGGGGTCAGGTTGATCGCCCCCAGCGATGGCTTCGAGTATCTCGTCGGGCACGGGCAGCTTGGCTTCCTTGGCGAGCGCCAGCAGCTCCTCGACGCTGCCGCATGCGCGGGCCTTCTCCTGCAGCTCGGGGGACAGGTCCTTGATGTAGCTCTCGATGTCCACGGTCGACCTCCTCATGAAGCAAGTGAGTGATTCAGGCTTCTCGCCTTCGGTTCTATTATACGAAGGCGGGTTGTGCGTCATTTCAGGGGATTTGCGTCATATATAATTTAGCCATGGTCCGAGGGTAAGGAAGTCCCATGTTTAAACGCGTCGCCTTGTTCGCGGCTATCGCCGTGCTCGTCTTCGCCATCGCGGGTTGCTCATCATCGGGCGGCAGCAGCGCTGCAACGGCAGGCCAGCCGCAATACGAGATGCTTTCCAACAGTTCGGGCAAGAGCATGGTCAGCGATGGGGAGCGCATCTACTTCACAGACGGCGAAGATACGATATACCGGGCCGATTTGGACATGAGCTCGGTCGTCGTGTTTGAGCAGGTGGACCAGGGTCGGGTATTCGCCATGTGCCTCGCGGACGAGACCCTGTACTACAGCGCCGAAGCCCGCGAAGAAGACGAACTGGGCAACGGCCATCATAGGAACGTGATCCGCAGCATCGGCACCGATGGAAAGGGCTCGAAGACCATCGCCCATCCCTCGTCGATAGTCACCAACATCGGGGTTTGGCAGGACATGCTCGTGTATGTGGACAAGGACGGCATGAAGTTCCTCGATCCCAAAAGCAACATCGAGAACGTCTGCGCCTTCAACGGCAAGGATATCGTCTACGCGCAGCCCTCTGAGGAAGGCGTTTACTTCACTACCACCGATGCAAGCGGAGACGTCAAGAAACTGTGCCTGTTCAAGGGCGACATGACGAGGCCCGACACGACCGAATTGGCCGATATCGGCTATTGCGGCACGTTCGCCCTGTGCGGTTCTGACATCTACTACCTTGTCCTGTCCGAGAAGTCCGGTCCTGGCGATACGTACTATGACCTTGTGAAACTTGACGCCCAGGGCAATGTCACCCCGACCGGTGTGACGGGCATCTTCGGTAAATCCAGCATGTACACAGATGCACCTGCCAGGTTGTGCGCATACGGCGATCGCATCTTCTACAGCAAGGACGAGATCGACGACAAGAAGCATACGTGGGAATTGTTCCCATACTGCTTCAACACCGTGACGGTACAGGAGAAGGTGCTCGACGGCTACACCAAAGGCAACATCAACGTGCAGGTGAGCGATGTCTCTGAAGGGTTCGTGTTCTTGCGTAGCGCCTCGACCGGCGCAGGCAAGGATTGGGTGCTGAGCCTGGCCGATCCCAACAGCCTCGTGGAACTGCCGTCAATCGTCGAGAACGCCGAACAGCTGGGTGCAAGCAAGACGGCGCAAAGCTCGGGAAGTGCCAGCGCGGCTTCGTCGTCTGGCTCGAAGAGCAGCTCTTCGTAGTGAATTGCAACGTTTTTGGTCTTGCTTAGGCCTTCGAGAACACGTAGAGCGCCATGGATTCGGATGCGATGAAGTCGGCTTCCCAGACCGTCGATGAGCGCACGACCGAGTACGGGTCGTTGACGATGACCTTGCCGTCATCGGTCAGGCCAGCCAACACGAAGAAGTGACCGCCAACGGTGAAGTAACCGGGCGCCAAGTTGGCGATGATCACGTTGCCAGCTGACAGCTCTTCGACGATGTTCGACGCGTCGGGATATGCCTCCCAGCAATTCAAGCCCAGCTCGCCTGCGATGGAGGTGAAGAACGTTCCGTCCGTGCCGTTGTATTCCGACATGAATCCACGCTCTTCGGCAAGTACTGCCATGTCGTGTGGCGTGCGGTCGACAGTCCGGTTAAGGCCCTGGTACACCATGGCCAGCGATGTGGGACCGCAGCCGGTCAGGCCGAACGTGGCCGAGCTGAACACGGTGTAGGCCCAACGGCGATCCCATTGATACAGATGCGGGACGAACGTTGTGGGCACCGTGCTCGAAGGCGAGGCAACGTCCATCGCAAGGCTTTTATCGTCGCTGGCTTCAGACGCGGGGTACTTGGCGGGGAATTCGCGGACGTACTGGATGGAAGCGGGTTCGTCGGCGGCGAGTTTCAGGATCTTGTATTGGATTTCGATGCCGTCGAAAGCGTACTCGTCGGGATGCGCGGCGATCCACAATGCGTCGGGATTCGTCTTGGCTTGCGCGACGAGCTTGGCTGTTTCTTCTTCGCCGAGCAGCGAGACAAGGGCCTCGATCTTATTGTTGGAGGTATCCAGCGAACCGGTTTGGCTGGCGCCTTCGATTTCGGCTTGCTTTGCGGTTTTGGCTTCTACCACGGTGTGGACGATGCCCGTGGGGGTAGCCGCTTCACTCGAAACGGGTGTCGTCTGGGTTGCCGGCGTAGAGCTCGAGCAACTGGGCGAGATGACCCCGAATATCGCCACGAGCAACACGATAACGACGATGACGGCGATACCGATCGGCACGGCCATGCTGGGAAGCTGGCTGAGAATCGAGTTGCTCGAGGATTGCTTGCGCGAAGGCTGGCGCTGTTCGCTGCGCGACGACCGGCGGCTGCTTTCACGTGCCTGTTGACGGTTGCCCGAACGCGACGCTTGCCCGCTGCGTGACGACCGCGAGGCGCGTGAGCTGCTTTTGGAACGTGAACGGTCCGACGAGCGCTCGGATGAGCGTTCGGAACGGCGACTCGACGAGCGACGGTCAGAAGAGCGTTCGGAACGGCGGCTGGAAGAACGGCTGGACGAGCTGCCTGACCGGCGTTTGCCGCTGTCTGACGAACGGCGTTTGGAACCCGTCTTGCCCCTGCGAGTGGTTGCGCTTTCCCTCTCGCGTGACGATTGGCTTTCTTGCCGAGGCGATTGGCGTTCGTAGCGCGATTGCGACAGGTGCTCGGAGTCTTGGTACGCGCGGCCGTAGGAATCGGTGTATTCGCCCGAATCAGCCGATGAACGCGAAGACGAGCCGTCGTAGCGGCTGACACGCTCTTCAGACCGCTCGCGCGCGGTGCGGCGTGTTTCGTTATCGTCTCGTGGCATTCTGCGATTCTCCCTGCGTTTACGCCAAACAGACAAAGTGTACCAAATCAATCTATATAACTTGTAGAGATACCGTGGTGTAAGGCTCAAATGCTAGTCGGGCGCTATCAGCCGATGCGCACGATTTTGGCGACGAAAAAGCCCTCGTAAAGGCGGGTGGGACACAACGCCAGGCACCCTTCGATTTGCGTGGGAAGCGTCGGCAGGTCGTCGGCGCCTGCAAGCTCGATGGGCTTCACTTCGAAGGAGCCATGGCGGCGGGCTTTCTGCAGGGCTTCGGCCACGATGTCCTCGTTTTCGCAGGCCAGCACCGAACATGTCGAGTACACGAGCGTGCCGCTGGGTTTCAGTAGGGCAAGTGCCTTGTCGATGAGCGCCCGTTGCGCCTTGCGCGATTTCTCGACCAGGGTGGGCGTGAACCGCTTGTGCAGTTTGGGGTCATGCACGTTCAGCGTGCCCGAACCCGAGCAGGGAGCGTCGAGCAGAATACGGTCGAACGAGAAGAACTCGTCGAGCCGGCGCGCATCGGTGCGCATGACCGTCGTGTTCGCAGCGCCCAGCTTTTTCAGGTTAAATTCGAGGCGCTCGGCACGCGGGGCGTGCATCTCGCATGCCATGATGAGCGCTTTTCCGTCCGATAACGCTGCGATTTGGGTGGTCTTGCCGCCAGGCGCGGCGCACATGTCGCATACGTCCTCGCCTGCGCGCGCATCCAGCACGAGGGCCGGGATCATCGACGACAGGCTTTGCAGGTACAGCTTGCCCTCTTGGTAGGCAGGCAGGTTGCGCACGGCGTCCTCGCGCGCATCTTGCAGCACGAATGCGTCACCGTACCAGCTGACGGGCTGCCAGCGGATGCTTGCGGAATCGAGTTCCCGGGCGATTTCGTCGCGCGTGGCCTTCAGCGTGTTCGCGCGCAGCGTGACGGCGCGATCGGCGTTGCAGCCTTCGATGATCCGGCGCACGTCATCAGCCGCATGCTGTTGAGCCAGCAGCGGTTCGAAGAATTCGGGTAATGTCGGGGTGTTGCTCATCATGCGATAGGGTACCAGGTACTTGCCACACTGTCATACCCATCTTCATCCCGTCAGGCGATACAATGGGCAAGGTTGTATATGAACGAAAGGATGCGTCATGCAGCAAGGCAAATTCGACGTTGTCGTTATCGGTGCGGGTGTCGTGGGATGCGCGGTTGCACGCGAGCTGACGCGCTGGAACATCAGCGTGTGCATCGTCGATAGGGCGTCGGATGTGGCGGCCCTCACAACGCGCGCCAATTCGGGTATCGTGCACGCCGGCTTCGATGCGAAGCACGGCTCGCTGAAAGCCCGCTACAACGTCGAGGGCTCGAAGATGTTCGAGGCCCTTTCGAAAGAGCTGGGTTTCGCGTACCGCAACAACGGCAGCCTGGTGCTGGCTTTCACGGATGAGGAACGTGAAAACGTCGAGGCGTTGCTCGAAAACGGCCGTGCGAACGGCGTCGAGAAGTTGCGCATCATCGATGCCGCCGAGCTGCAACAGCTCGAACCCAACGTTTCCCCCGAGGCGTCATGCGCCTTGTATGCCCCGACGGGCGCTATCTGCAATCCGTACGAGACCGCGTTGGCGCTCGCCGAAAACGCGCTGGCCAACGGCGCGCAGGTGCGCATGAACACCGAGGTGCGCTCGATCGACCGCGCGGCCGACGGCCAAGGCTTCGAGGTGGGAATCCACGACTTGTTGCAAGAAGCCGATGACGTGCTGCAGACGCGCGTGATAGTCAACGCCGCCGGCGTGTTCGCCGACCGCATCGGCGCCATGGCAGGATGCGAGCTTCCCGAGATCACCGCGCGTCGTGGCGAGTACGTCATCTTGGACAAGCGCCGCGGCGACACGTTCAACGCCACGATGTTCCGCGCTCCGTCGAGTGTGGGGAAGGGCGTTCTGGTATCGCCGACGGTCGATGGCAACCTCATCGTAGGCCCGAATGCGCACGCGGTCGACCGCGACGCACGTGACACGACAAGCGAGGGCATCGCCGAGGTGCTGAAGAAAGCCCGCGACCTGTGGCCCGATTTGGACGAGAGCGCCATCATCGCGCGCTTCGCCGGTCTGCGCGCCACGCCTGCCAACCATGATTTCACAGTGGGCGAGGCCGATGGCCTACCCGGGTTCTTCAACGCGGCGGGCATCGAGTCGCCGGGTTTGACTGCGGCGCCGGCAATCGGCGCCGACTTGGCGCGTCAGATCGCCGCCCGCCTGGGAGCGTCCGAGAACGCGGCATTCAACCCGCATCGCGATGCCGCTCCGCGCTACGCCGAGATGACCGAGGAAGAACGCGCCGAACGCGTGCAGGCCGACCCGCTGTGGGGCCGCATGATCTGCCGTTGCGAGCAAGTGACTGAGGCGGAGGTCCGCGCGGCCGTCAACGCCCCGATCCCCGCGTGCACACTCGATGCCATCAAATGGCGCACGCGTGCGGGCATGGGCCGTTGCCACGGCGGTTTCTGCAGCCCGTATGTGACGCAGATAATCGCGCAGGAAACCGGTTGTTCCATCGACGAGGTGCGCAAGGGCGACATCGGCACGCGCGTGGCGGCAGACCATGGCGCCATCAAGAACGGTCCGCTTGCGCAGGATGCGGAGCTTGACGAAGTAGCAGAGCCGGTGAAGTCATTCAGCGTCGACGTGGTCGTAGCCGGCGGCGGCGCCGGAGGCATCGCGGCTGCACTGGCGGCTCGCGAGGGCGGTGCCGGCAAGGTCGTCATCATCGACCGCGAGGACGAGCTCGGCGGCATTTTGAAGCAATGCATTCACCCGGGTTTCGGGTTGGATCGCTACAACGAGGAATTGACCGGCCCCGAATACGCCGCACGCGACGAGGCCGATCTGGCAGCCAGCGGTATCGACGTGCTGAAGCGCACGACGGTGGCGGCATTCGAGCCGGTTGGGGAAGGCTATCGCGTTGAGGCCATCGGTCCCGAGGGCGCTTACAGCATCCAGGCGAAGTCCATCGTGCTGGCAACGGGTTCGCGCGAGCGTTCTGCTGGTCAGGTCGACCTTAACGGCGACCGTCCCGCCGGCGTGTTCACGGCGGGCTCTGCGCAGAACTTCATGAACCTGATGGGCGTGTTGCCCGGTCGCGAGGTCGTCATATACGGGTCGGGCGACATCGGGCTTATCATGGCGCGTCGTCTGGCGTGGGAAGGCGCGCATGTGAAAGCCGTTGTCGAACGCGCGAAGCGACCGAAGGGCCTGCGCCGTAACGTCAAGCAATGCCTCGAGGACAACGACATTCCCATTCTGCTGTCGCAATCGGTCGTGCGCGTGTTTGGCAAGGAACGCGTCGAGGGCGTCGAGATCGTCCATACCGACCGCGAGACCAAGCGCCCCATTCCGGGCACCGAGTACCGCATGGACTGCGACACGCTGCTGCTGTCGTGCGGCCTTATTCCCGAGCAAGACCTGCTGACCGAGGCGGGCGGCGCCGCCATAAGCCGCGGCAGCTGCGAGACAACGCTGCCGGGCGTGTTCCTGTGCGGCAACGCCAGCCAGATTCACGACATCGTGGATGCGGTTTCCGAAGAGGGCGTGTACGTGGGAGCGTGCGCCGCGGCGTACGTGTGCGGCAAACCGGCACCCGAGCCCATCGAGCGAGCCGACGAGGGCGCGGCGGCGGCAGCCACGGCGGCCATCTTCGATTCGCTTCCCGAAGGCACCGAGCAGATAACCTGCATCTGCTGCCCGAAGGGCTGCGAGATGCTGGTGTCCGACGTGTCGAATGCGCCGGACGATCTGACCGACAAGCAGCGCAAGTTCCACGTCATCGGCGATTACTACGTCGAGAACAACCTATGCAAGCGCGGCCTGAACTATGCGCTCGAAGAGAAGACGGCGCCCCAGCGCACGCTCACGTCCATCGTGCGCGCCAAGAACAGGCTCGAGCCGGTCAGCGTGCGCACCGACCGTCCCATCGCCAAGAGCGCCATTCCCGCGTGCCTCGAGGTACTGCGCGACGTCGAGGTGGACGGTGCCTTCGACGTGGGCCATGTCATCGTCGCCGACATCTGCGGCACGGGCGCCAACATCGTCGCCACCAAGCCACTGCGATAGAGAACATAACCAATTGGGGACAGTCCCCAATTGGTTATTAACAGGAATGGAAACGCGTTAGTAACCAATTGAGTAACCAATTGGGGACTGTCCCCAATTGGTTATTTGGCGTTGAGTGTTCGTGAGTGGTAATTGCAGGGGTTGTGCAACCGTTGGGTTACAACGGGGCTGGTCGTGTGCGCTCCCGTATAATGATGGGCATGGATGTTCTTCTGACCATATTGAGCGCTGTCGTCGTGTTGGGGTTCCTCGTGTTCATCCACGAGGGCGGGCACTTCCTGGCAGCGCGTGCGTTTGGCGTGCGCGTCACCGAGTTCATGCTGGGCTTGCCGGGTCCCTACATCGGGATCAAGCGCGGCGAGACGACGTTTGGCGTGACGCCCATATTGCTGGGCGGCTACGCTCGCGTGTGCGGCATGGAGCCCGGCGAGATGAGCCCCCACCTGCAAGCGGCCATGACCAGCGTGTACGCCCGCGGCACGGCATTGATGGAAGATGTCGCGCAGGATTGCGGCATCACTCCCGATGACGCTTACAAGGCGCTCGAAGAGCTGGTCGAATGGGGAACGATCACCGGTCCCAAGAAAACCGACGAGTACAACATGTACCGCACGCCCGAAGTCAAGCCCACGCGGCGCCAACTTCGCGCGGCAGCCAAGGCCGGCACCACCATCCAGGAGCATGCCGAAGGCGTGCCGTGCCCGCTGGCAGACCCGTCCGAGGCGTTCCGCAGCGAGTACGGCAAGCAGTACCGGTCGCTGCCGTTTTGGAAACGCACGGTCATCCTCATCGCGGGGCCTGGCGTCAACCTGCTGTTCGCAATACTCGCGTTCGTGCTGATCTACTCTGTCATCGGCGTCGACGTTCAGAACGCGACCACGGGCGAGGTCACGCACGTTACGGTGTCGCCGCTGCGCGCCATTGAGGTGGGTTTCGTCTATATCGGCATGGTCATCCAAGCCGTCGCGAGCTTGTTCAACCCCCAGACCGCTGCAGACACGGTGTCGCAGTCAACGTCGATCGTGGGCATCGCCGTCATGTCCAAGAACGCGTTTTCCGCAAGCCTCGTCGACGGGGTGTTCTTCACGGCGATGATATCGGTTTCGCTCGGCATCATGAACATGCTGCCCATTCCGCCGCTCGACGGCGGCAGGTTCGTCATCGAGGTGTATCAGCGCATTCGACGCAAGGTGGTCTCGATGCGCGCCGTGAACTACATGTCGTGGGCCGGCATCGCCCTGTTCATGGTGTTTTTCATAGTCATGATGAACCAGGACATCCAACGGTTCATCTTCGGGAATTGGTCGTAAACAACATGGGACGCGAAACACAGGTTGGCGTCCCATTTCAGTGAGAAGGGTTCTATGAAACCAAACGAACAGACACGCCGGGTCATGGTGGGCTCGGTGCCGGTGGGCGGCGGCGCGCCTGTGGCCGTGCAGTCCATGTTGAACATGCCGCCCGACGACGTTGACGGCAATTTGGCGCAAATCGAGGCGCTGGCCGAAGCCGGTTGCGAGATCGCGCGCATGGCTATTCCCAAGCGCGCATGCTTAGACGCGTTTGGCCAGGTGTGCGAGCGCTCGCCCTTGCCCGTGGTGGCCGACGTGCATTTCGACCCGGTCATCGCCATCGAGGCGGCACGCCTTGGCGCGGCCAAGTTGCGCATCAACCCCGGCAACATCGGTGGGCTCGATGCCACGGTGCCAGTGCTCGATGCGGCGCGCGAGGCGGGCATTCCCATCCGCATCGGCGTGAACGCGGGTTCGCTCGACCAGGATTTGGCGGCCCGTGCCGACCTGACGCTTCCCGAGAAGCTGGCTGCCTCGGCAGCCCAGTACGCGCGCTTTTGCGAGGACAACGGTTTCACCGACTTGGTGGTGTCTGCCAAGGCACATGACGTCATGACCACGGTAAGCACCTACCGTTTGCTCGCGCGCGAGATTCCGCACATTCCGCTGCACATCGGCGTGACGGAGGCGGGCACGCAGTTCCAAGGCGTTATCAAGTCGGCAAGCGGCTTGGGCATTCTGCTCGAAGAGGGCATCGGCGACACGATGCGCATCTCGCTGACCGACGACCCCGTCAACGAGATCCGCGCGTGTTGGACGCTTCTGGCCGCCCTTGACCTGCGTCGCCGGGGACCCGAGATAATCAGTTGTCCCACATGCGGACGTTGCCAGGTGAACCTGATAGAATTGGCCGGGCAGGTTGAAGCCCGCCTGCGCACCGTGAAGGCTCCTGTGAAGGTTGCCGTCATGGGTTGCGTGGTAAACGGTCCCGGCGAGGCGCGCGATGCCGACATCGGCGTGGCGTGTGGCGCAGGATCGGGTGCCGTGTTCGTAAAAGGAGAAGTCGTCCGCAAGGTCGCCGAAGCCGACATCGTGGACGCGTTGATGGAAGAGATTGGGAAGCTGTAAACGAGCGACGGGGGGAGCCCCAAAACTCATTGCTAGGAGAGGATGAACACGAAATGACGAACGTACTTCGCATGAGCAAGGTGTATGCGCCGACGTTGAAGGAGGATCCGTCCGATGCCGAGCTGGCGAGCCATCGCCTGCTGCTGCGCGCCGGCATGATGCGCAAGAACGCCGCCGGCCTGTACTCGTTTTTGCCGTTGGGCATGAAGGTGCTGAAAAAGTGCGAAGCCATCGTGAACGAGGAAATGGACGACATCGGCGCCGAGCAGATTCTCATGCCGTTCGTGCAGCCCGCCGAAATCTGGCACGAGTCGGGCCGCTGGGACGATTACGGCCCCGAGCTTGCGCGCATGACCGACCGTCACGGCGTGGAGTATTGCCTTGGGCCCACTCACGAGGAGCTGATCACCAGCATCGTGCGCAACGAACTGCGCAGCTACAAGGAGCTTCCCGTGTACCTATACCAGACGCAGGTGAAGTTCCGCGACGAGATCCGCCCGCGCTTCGGGTTGATGCGCGGTCGCGAGTTCCTGATGAAGGACGGTTACAGCTTCCATGCCACGCAGGAATCGCTGCAGAAGACCTATGACGAGACCAGCGAGGCGTATGCGCGCATGTGCGATCGCATGGGCCTGGAATGGCGCGCCGTCGAGGCCGATTCCGGCCAGATCGGCGGCAAGGTGACCACCGAGTTCATGGCGCTGGCCGAATACGGCGAGGCCGAGATCGTGCATTGCACGTGCGGCTATGCAGCCGACGCCGAAGCGGGCGAGTGCATCTGCACGGTCACGCAGTACGAGCGCGACGGCATCGAGAAGATTTCCACGCCGGGCGTGCATACCATCGAGGAGCTCGCTGAGTTCCTGGACATCCCGTCGACCTCGTGCATGAAAGCGCTATCGGTCAAGGATCCCGAGGGCAACATCACCGTGTTCTTCATTCCCGGCGACCACGAGCTGAACGATATCAAGGCCAATCGCGTCATCCCGGGTTTCGACTTCCTGACTGATGAGGAAATGGTCGAGGCGGGCCTGTTCAAGGGCTCGATGGGCCCGGTGGGCCTGCCCGAGGGCGTGCGCGTCATCGCCGATAGCAACCTTAAGGACGTAGCCCAGTGGGCCGTTGGCGCCAACGAGGACGGCTTCCATTACGCAGGTGCGCGCCTGGGTGTCGACTTCGAGGTGGACGGCTGGGCCGACCTGTGCCAGGTGAAACCCGGCGACAAGTGCCCCGAATGCGACAAGCTGTTGGACGGCGCCCGCGGCATCGAGGTGTCGCAGGTGTTCCAGCTGGGCACGAAGTACTCCGAGAGCATGGGCGCGTACTTCATGGACGAAGACGGCACCGAGAAGCCGTTCATCATGGGCTGTTACGGCGTGGGCGTCTCGCGTTCGATGGCCGCCGTCGTCGAGCAACACCACGACGACCTCGGAATCATCTGGCCGCTGGCCGTCGCGCCGGCGCATGTGTGCGTGATCCCGCTAACCGTGGGCGACGACCTCGTGCAGCCCGCCGCCGAGAAGCTCGCAGAAGAGCTGGCAGCCCTCGGCATCGAAGTTGCCATCGACGACCGTTCGGAGCGCGCGGGCGTGAAGTTCGCCGATGCCGACCTGATCGGCTGGCCGCTGCAGGTGGTCGTCGGCAAGCGCGGCTTGGCGGAAGGCAACGTCGAGGTGAAGCTGCGCCGCACGGGCGAGAAGCGCGATGTGCCGCTGGCCGACGTGGTCGGGCTGCTGGATTTCACGGGTCGCGTCGACTTCAAGTCAGAAGCCGGCTTCAACGCGTTCGACGCCATCTTCGAGTAAAGGACGCACATGGCAGATTACGTAGAGGGCAAGCGCCCCGTCATCGAGGCGCTGAAAACCGATGTCCCGATAAAGAAGATCCTGCTGGCCGATAACGCCAAGCGCGAGCCCATGATCGAGGACATCCTGCGCAAGGCGCGTCAGCGCGACATCCAGGTAATCGAGGTACCGCGCGCGGAGCTTGACCAGAAGTCGGCGCGCGGCAGCCACCAGGGCGTCATGGCCGAAACCAAGCCGTTCCCTTACAAGGGCATCGGCGACATCGTGGGAGCAGCCGAGGATTACGCTGCCGCCCATGACGGCCGCGCGCTCGTCGTGGTGTGCGACCATCTGACCGATGCCGGCAACCTGGGCGCCATCATCCGCAGCGCCGAATCGGTCGGCGCATCGGGCGTCGTCATTCCCAACAAGCGCAGTGCCCGCGTCGAGGCGTCGACGTACAAGAGCTCGGCGGGTGCCGTGGCGCATCTTCCCATTGCGCAGACGTCGAACATCGTCAACGCGCTCGCGCGGTTCCAGAAGGAGGGCTTCTGGGTGTGCGCCGCAACCGAGCATTCGGCCAACGACCTGTGGGATGTCAACCTGAAGGGCAAGATCGTGCTCGTGCTGGGCAACGAGAGCGAAGGCGTTTCGCACCTGGTGCTGGAACACTGCGACATGGCCGGTCGCCTTCCCATGCTGGGCAATGTGGAATCGCTGAACGTGGCCCAATCCGCCACGGCGTGCATGTACGAGTGGCTGCGCCAGAACTGGTAGCGGGTGACGTATGCCGAAGGATCGCAAGCGCATACTGATCGTCGATGGGTTCAACGTGCTGCGTTCGGGCAGCCGCTACAAGAACATCTCGCTGAACATGCCCGACTACGACCATGACTGGTTCAACCGCGCTCGCGAAATGCTGATAAACGACGTCGTGCATTATGCGGGGCGCGAGTACCGCGCAACCGTCGTGTTCGACGGCGGCGGCAACGTGGAATCGACGGGCGAGGAGCAGAAGGTTGGCGGCGTGAGCGTCGTGTTTTCGCCTTCGGGCAGCTCGGCTGACAAGGTCATCGAGAAATTGGCGCACGAGGGCCGCGACAACGGCTATGAAGTGCTGGTCGTGACCAGCGACGCCACGATTCAAGACACCGTGTTCGGCTTGGGCGTCGACCGCATGAGCGCCGAGGGCTTCAGCATCGAAGTCGACCGCTACTACCATGATGCCGTGTTGGACGAGGCGCCCAAGATTGCCGAGAAGCGCACCGTTGCCGATCGCATCGATTCCGACACCCTTGCCAAGTTAAGGGCGTTACGAGACAGGCAATGAGTAATGGGGACAGGCACTATTACTAACCATGACTTTTGTATTCCTGTTAGGGCTATTTCTGCCTTGTTTTCATCCCTATAAGGGCTGTTTTGGCAGCAGCTCGTTGTTCGTGGCGGGAAACTGGCTAACAGGGATGAAAATCTGGCATATATTCGCGTAACCGGGATATGGGATTTCGTATCACCGCAGCTTATAGGCTTGTGACCTTCTGAGAGTCCATCCCTGTAAGGCCAAAACATGACATGAACTTGCACGATGGCAAATGAATAATGGGGATAGGCACCAAACTCGTTAATTCGCGATGTCGTGCTGGAAGACCATCGTGCTGCGGTCGATGGCCTCGAACGTGTAACCCTGCGACTGGTAGTATTCGATGATCGCCGGCAGCGCCTCGGCGGTCGTCTCCTTCGCCGAACCGTCATGCGCCAGGTATATGACGTTTTCCTCATCGGTGGGCTCGCAGCCGTAGTAGACGAGCTCGTCGGCGGTGTGCACGCTGCCATCGCCGCATGAAAGCGACCAGTCGTAGTACTGGTAGCCCCGCTCGTGCGCCTGGTTGGCGAGCTCGGTCATGATGCCTTGGCTGTAATCAGCCGAAATCGTGTTGGAGGCACCGCCCGGGAAGCGGATGAAGCATGGCACATAGCCAATCTGGTCTTTCACAACCTGCCCGATTTCATCGAACTCGTTCCAGAATCCCTCGGTTGACGAATAGCACGACTCGTAATCGTGCGAATACGAGTGCAGGCCGATGGTGTGACCGCGGTCGTACGCTTCCTTGATCCACGGGAAGTAATCGGGGTTCTGTCCCGTGACGAAGAACGTCGCCTTGCAGTTGTATTGATCGAGGATATCGAGCACGCGTTCGGTGTTGGCCGATGGACCGTCGTCGAGCGTGAGATAGATGGTCTTGTGGCCGTTGGGCGTGTCGTAATTCCAATCGGTGCGCGCGGGGTTGACGGCGAAATCGGCGTCACGGTACTTCAACTTGGCCGCCTGCGCAACGGTGTACGACACGTCGCCCGGCTCGGCGTCGACAACGGGAATCTGGGCTGAGGCCGTGTTCGCCTCGGCAGCAGGGGTTTCGGCCGAGGTTTCAGACGCATCTGCTGCTTCTGCCGATTCGGCGGGGGCGGCGATTTCAGCCGCAGCCGAGGAAGCCGTGTCGTTTGCGGCCGCTGCAGATTGCGAGGCGGTTGAGGATGCGGGCTTCGAGCAGTTGACCACGATGGCGGCGATGATGACTATCAGCACGACGGCGATAGCCGCGAGCGCGACAAGCCGCATGACCGACGATCCCTGCAAGGCGGATGCCCGGCGGCGTTTCGAAGACGAATGCGTCCTGCGGTAGGAAGACGAGCGGTTTTCAGCCTGATACCGGGGGCTTGTTCGGTCGTATGAACGCGATGTTGACCGCGATGACGGGCGAGAGCTCGTGCGGTCGGTCGACCTCTCATACGAACGCGAAATCGAGCGCGTGCGCGCGCGATAATCGGGATCCCGTTGGCTGCGACTGCGGTCGGTCACGTCATGCCTTTCTACCAAGCTTGGGCGATATCACCCGCAGCGCCTGCTTGTGAATCGCGATGCTGTACGAATCGGCTATGTGAGCTTCGCCGTCGATTTGGCATGGCGGCCGCCGGTCGAACGACAGCTCGATGGTCGAGGCGCGTTCGAAGAATATGTTCTTGAATTTGGTGTGGTGCGCGTCTTTCGCCCGCAGGAACTTGAACGTCGCCTCAGGCACGCTCATGGGCGCGGCGGCATAACAGAGGTCGAAGACGCCATCGGTCGGATCGGCTTCGGGGCAGATGCGGAATCCGCCGCCGTATGTCTGGCCTATTTGGACGGTGATCAGGTGGACCGGGGCAGAAAGACGACGTTCGCCGTCGAGCACGGCTTCGAACGTGAAGGTGTCCAGATGGTGCAGCAGCTGGTCGAGGCCGCTCTTAAGGTACAGGATCGTGCCTTGTTCCCCGGTGCGCTTGCGGCGCTCGATCGTGTCGAGCGCGATGGCGGCATCCAAGCCGAACGACAGCGTTTCCGCGAAGTACTCGCCGTTGCACACTCCAATGTCGAGCGCGACTTCTCCTGCATCCAAGAATTGCGTGACGGCTTCGGGCACCGATTCGGACATGCCCACCGTGCGCGCGTAGTCGTTGCCCGAACCGACGGGAATCAGCCCGAATCGCGGGCGCTCGTCGGCGGGGATGCGCATGAGCCCGTTGACGGCCTCGTGGATGACGCCGTCTCCGCCCAGCACGATGACGGTTGCGTATGCGCCCCGTGCCGCCTCGGCGAGCTCGATTGCGTGTTCGGGCCGCTCTGTCATCTGCAGGTCGACGTTGCCGTCGCCAAGCCACTCGACGAGCAAATCATACGCAATGCGTGATGCTTCCAGCCCATTGCCGCGTTGCGCGGCAGGGTTGGCGATGAACAGTGTCTTCCCGTCTGAAATATCCATGGCCCACCTATTTCAAAATGCGGCCGCTCTTTAGGATGAGGATTGCAATGCCGCACAGTATCGCCGACAGCAGGATGGGGAACCAGAACAAATCCGTGGTCGGTAAACCTTCTACGTTCATGCCCCAGAAGCTGAACACGATGGTCGGGATGGCGAGCACCAACGTGATGACGGTCAGGGTGCGCATCGTGTAGTTCAGGTTGTTGTTGATGACGCTCGAGAACGTGTCGGTGATGCCGTTCAGGATGTTCGTCGAAATGGAGCACATCTCGGTTGCCTGGCGAATCTCGATCAGGACGTCGTCGAGCAGCTCGCGGTCGTCGTCGTACAGGTCGAGGATGCGGCCGTTGCCGATGCGCGTTGCCGTGGACTCGAGGCCTTTCAGCGACGTGCTGAAGTAAACGAGCGACTTCTCCAAGCCCAACATCTTCATGAGCTCGCTGTTTTGCATGGAGTTGCGCATGTTCTTCTCGTAGTCGCGAATCTGGCGGTTGATGGAACGCAAGCACACCAGGTAGCGCTGGGCTACGCGCAACAGCATCTGCAGCAGGAAGCGCGTGCGCCGGTCGGTGTACACGTCGCGGTGCTTACCGTGCGCGAACACCGCGACCGTTTCGTTGCGGCGCAAGCTGAGCGTGACGAAGTATTCCTGTTCGGGCAGGAAGATGAACGACAGCGGGTGCGTGTCGTATTGCACGATGTTTGAATCGACGGCTTCGGCGGCGTCTTCGACGAACGGGCAGTCGACGATGACCAGCACCTGGCCGGTGTCTTCGTCGAGGTCGACGTGAGCTGTCTCTTCGTCGTCGAATGCGGACTGCACGAATTCGGGAACGATTTCGAGTTCTTGCTGCAGCCACTGGCGTTCGGCGGCGGAGGGCTCGAGGATGTCGACCCAGCAGCCGGGCTCGATGGCGTCAATAGGCCCGACGCGGCCGTCTACGGTCTTGAAGTATGAAATCATGGGAAACCCTCGAGATTCTTTTTAGAACGACGGACTGAAGAAACCGCGTTCGTGTTGTCGTATGTTCTTTTTCATAACGGTTTCCTCCCTTCGTCAAGAATCATCCAGATAATAGCACGCGATTGAGCGGCGAACAGGGTAAATCCTGATTTAGCTTCGAAACCCCCTTGCATGGAAGAACGGTTTCGCTATAATACTTCCTTGCGCACTTGGAAAAGCGCACGTATTCCTCGGTAGCTCAACGGCAGAGCATCCGGCTGTTAACCGGAGGGTTGTAGGTTCGAATCCTACCCGGGGAGCCAGAACA
>JAFWJU010000097.1 GCA_017511465.1 Eggerthellaceae bacterium
AAACTTAAAGGTTTATTCCTGAATGCGCGTAGCGCAGTCAGGAACTGCAAAGGGGCAATGCGCCACCAGCGCATCCGAGTTGCGGGAAGGGATATCCATGAAGAAGTACATCATCGCGCTCGACGAGGGAACGACATCGGCCAGGTCGGTTCTCATTGACGCTCAGGGCAAGATCGCGGGTGTCGCTCAGCGCGAATTCAAGCAGCATTATCCGCATCCCGGTTGGGTCGAACACGACCCGCAAGACATCTTGTCGGCGCAGCTCGGCACTATGACCGAAGTCCTCGTGGCCAACAATATCGACGCGAGCGAGATTGATTCCATCGGCATCACGAACCAGCGCGAGACCACGGTCGTGTGGAATCGCGAGACCGGCGAGCCCATTTTCAACGCCATCGTGTGGCAGTGCCGTCGTACGGCCAGCATCGTGGATGCCTTATGCAGCGATCCCGATGTCGCCCGCACGATCACGGCCAAGACGGGCCTTATTCCCGATGCGTATTTTTCCGCGAGCAAGATCAAGTGGATTCTCGACAACGTCGACGGTGCGCGCGACCTTGCGAACGAGGGCAAGCTTGCGTTCGGCACCATCGACACGTGGCTTATCTGGGCGCTCACGGATGGTGCGGTGCACGCGACCGATCCGACGAACGCCAGCCGCACGATGCTGTTCGACATCCACACGATGCAATGGGACGAATGGCTGTGTAACCTGTTCGATGTGCCCATGAACATGCTACCCGAAGTGCGCCCGTCATCCGGCGATTTCGGCAAGACGGCGCGCGAGGGCATCGTGACGGGCATTCCCATCTGCGGCGTGGCAGGCGACCAGCAAAGCGCCTTGTTCGGGCAATGCTGTTTCGATCCCGGCCAAGCCAAGAACACGTACGGCACGGGTTGCTTCCTGCTGATGAACACGGGAAGCGAGGCTCCCGTTTCGAAGAACGGGCTCGTCACCACCGTGGCGGCAAGCGCTCCCGGCGCGGGTCCTGAATACGCCATCGAAGGAAGCGTCTTCATGGGCGGTGCTCTCATCCAGTGGATTCGCGACGGGCTCGGGCTTATCGACAGCGCCAAGGAAACCGAGGTCATCGCGCAAAGCATCGACAGCTGCGACGGCGTCTACATCGTGCCGGCTTTCACGGGACTCGGCGCGCCCTACTGGGATTCGAATGCCCGCGGAGCAATCTATGGCCTGACGCGCGGCACGACGACCGCGCACATTGTACGCGCTGCGCTTGAAGCGCTGGCGTATCAGGTGTACGACCTCGTAAGCGCCATGGAAATCGATGCCGACATGCCGCTTAAGGTGCTGAACGTCGACGGCGGGGCATCCGCCAACAACTTCCTGATGCAATTCCAAAGCGATATCCTTGGCAAGCCGCTGCGTCGTCCCGAAAACGTCGAGACCACGGCGCTGGGTGCAGCTTATTTGGCTGGCCTTTACACCGGCTTCTGGAGGTCGCTCGACGATTTGCGCGCGCTGCGTGCCAGTGACGCCATGTACCTCCCAGACGAGAACAACGACCGCCTGGCTGCCCGCCTCGCCGGGTGGAAGGAAGCCGTCGGCCGCACGAAAACCGTTTAGCGCAAGCGGCGTGCGTCTTTCCCGGGCGGCAATGCAGGCTACGCTCGACGCTTCGTCGCCTCGAACTAACTCGCCCGCCGGGAACGGCGGGCGAGTGGATTTCTCGGCTCCTCGGGCTTGACCTCGCTTCGCCCGCATCGCCGTCCGGGATTGTTCAATGCGCTATTACAGGTGCGGGTACAGCGGGTGCTTGGCGCACATCTCGGTGACTTCTCCCTTGATGCGGCCTGTGACCTCGTCGCCTTTCTCGAGAATCTCGAGAATCCACTTGCCGATCTGCTCCGTCTCATCTTCCTTCATGCCGCGTGACGTGATAGCCGGAGTACCGAAGCGCACGCCGCTCGTTTCGGCGCGGGGCAGCGGGTCGAAGGGGATGGCGTTCTTGTTGGCGGTGATATTGGCACTGTCAAGCAGCAGCTGAACCTCGAGACCCGTGCGGTTCTTCGAGGCGACGTCGGCCAGCATCAGGTGGTTGTCGGTGCCGCCCGTGGTCAGGCGCACGCCGCCGTCCATGAGCGTCTTGGCCAGCACGGCTGCGTTCTTGACGATTTGCGCCTGGTATTCCTTGAAGCCGGGCAGCATGGCTTCGCGCAGGCAGATGGCCTTGGCGGCGATAACGTGCATGAGCGGGCCGCCTTGGGTGCCGGGGAACACGGCGTGGTCGATGCGCTTGCCGAGCTCTTCCTTGCACAAGATGATGGCGCCGCGCGGGCCGCGCAGGGTCTTGTGGGTCGTGGAGGTGACCACATCGGCATAGGGAACAGGCGAGGGGTGCACGCCCGCAGCCACCAGGCCGCCGATGTGCGCGATGTCGACCATGAAGTATGCGCCCACCTCGTCGGCGATCTCGCGGAACTTCTTCCAGTCGATAAAGCGCGGGTAAGCGCTGGCGCCGGCGACGATGATCTGGGGCGCGCATTCCTTGGCCTTTTTCAGGACCTCGTCATAATCGATCGTCTCGGTTTCGGGGCTGACGCCGTACGTGACCGCGTTCCAATACCGGCCGGTGATCGAAGCGCGTGCGCCGTGCGTGAGATGGCCGCCCGCATCCAAGCTCATGCCCAAGATGGTGTCGCCGGGTTGCAGCAGCGCCGTGTACACTGCGACGTTGGCCTGCGATCCAGCATGGGGCTGAACGTTGGCGTACTCGGCTTTGTACAGGGTCTTCGCGCGGCGGATTGCGATTTTCTCGATGTGGTCGACGTTCTCGCAACCACCGTAGAAACGGGCTCCCGGATATCCTTCGGCGTACTTGTTCGTCAGATGGCTGCCCATTGCCTCCATGACAGCCTCGCTGGTGAAGTTCTCGAAGGCGATGAGCTCGATATGATCGCGCTGACGCTCGAGCTCGTCTTCCATGATGTAGTAAATATCAGGGTCGGACTCGCGAATGAAATCGTAATTCATGAATGCTCCTTGCGGTTTTACATGCGAGCCTAAACGGCTCGCTCGCGGCAATGCAGGCTGCTGAGCAGACTGCCCATGTCAATGCTGTACTTTACCACCCGTTTAAGCGGTATCACTCCACAGAGGGTATAATACGCACGAATCTGGATGCCAAAGGGGGTCACATGGTAATCAGCATCGCAAGCGACCATGCGGGTTTCGCTGAAAAGCAGTTGCTCGTCGGGTATATTCGCACATTGGGCCACGACGTCTTGGACCGCGGACCCGACAACGATGACCGCGTCGACTATCCCGATTACGCAGCGCTTGTCGCAGGCGATATCACCTCGGGTGAGGCAGAACGCGGCGTGCTCGTATGCGGAACCGGCATCGGCATGGCCATTGCCGCCAACAAAGTGCACGGCATCCGCGCCGCCAACGTGACGACTCCCGAGTTTGCTGCTCTTTCGCGCGAACACAACGACGCCAACATCGTCACGGTTTCGGGCAGGTTCGTCGACGATGACACCAACCGCGCCATCGTCAAGGCGTTCATCGAAACCGAATTCGCCGGCGGTCGTCATGAAGGCCGCGTTGCCAAGATCATGGCACTCGAGCGATAGGCTGGTTTCAACGCGATTCGGGCGGGGCTTGCCCGGAAAGCGAGGTTAAGTGGAAATCGTCGAGAGACCTTGGCTCGAGCGATTTCCACCTCGAGCGACCGGGCAAGCCCCGCCCGTCTCAGGGAGGCAACAATGGCAGACGCTAGACCGTCTTGGGATGAGTACTTCACCAAATTGGCGAGAGAGGTTTCCACGCGTACGACATGCGTGCGCCGTGCCGTGGGTGCGGTCGTCGTGAAGGAGAACCGCATCTTGGCCACGGGCTATAACGGCGTGCCGTCGGGCATGGCGCATTGCGGCGAGGTCGGCTGCCTGCGCGAGCGCCTCGGCGTGCCATCAGGCGAGCGTCAGGAGATTTGCCGCGGCTTGCATGCCGAGCAGAACGCCATCATCCAGGCGGCCAAGTACGGCATCGATATCAGCGGTGCGAAAATCTACATCACAACGCAGCCGTGCATCACGTGCGCCAAGATGTGCATCAACGCTGGAATCACGGAGATCATCTACTCGAATCCGTATCCTGACGAGCTATCTTTGGGCATGCTCGATGAGGCTGGAATACCGTATCGCGTAGTGGAAGCATAGCGGCATCTTCCCACATCATACCGCTCACCCTAGAATTGGACGCTTCTTTTGTGCGTCCTATCAGCGCCGCCTATGATAGTTTGATACAATTCTTAACGCTTCCAGCGAGCGAATGCGCGTGGGGCGGGAAGGGGATCGAGCAGCGTCATGTCTATCTTGTTTGGGGTCATAGCCGGCCTCATCGGATTTGCGCCGCTTGCCGCCTCTGCCAATCTCGCCCGTCGTCATCCGTCAACGGGAACGCTGTCGTTTGGCTTATTTGCCCTCGGCGGCGTTTTTGTTTCGCTGATTGTGCTAATTGCCGCAGCGGTTATATGCGCTGCGGTTGCTCGCGATAACATTGTGGGGTTCATCGTGGCAGAGGGCATCGTGTTCTTGGGTGCCACCATTGTCTATGTTGTGCGCAAGAACCAGGTGTTCAAGCGCGAACAGGACAAGCAAGACTAGGTGTAGGGAAGAAGTAAGGGAGGAAGCCAAAAGTGGATGCTCTTTCCGAGTTCGTACAAGAAGCTCAAGGCCTCTCAGAGCATTTCGAGCCGCAGGTCGTCTTCAACATCGGCCCGTGGGGCGTGACGCAGTACATCATCTGGCTGTTCATCGCGTTCGTCGTAGTGCTCGCCGTGGTGCTCATAGCTGCCAAGAAGCTTACGCTTGTGCCGAACAACAAGTTCATCAACATGGTGGAGTTCGGTTACCAGTTCGTGAGGCGCAACGTGGCGGAGGACGTCATCGGGCATGGTTACAAAGCCCACCTGCCGTTCCTGGCCACGCTGTTCTTTTTCATTCTCATCTGCAATATTTTGGGTTTGGTGCCCGGCTTCAAAACCTCGACGGGTTCCATCTCGTGCACGTGGGCGCTGGCAGTCGTGTCCTTCGTTTACTTCAACTACTACGGCCTGAAGACGTCGGGCCTGTTGGGGTATTTGAAGTCGCTCTGCCCGAGCGGCGTGCCCGGTCCCATGCGTCCCATCATCTGGTTCCTCGAGTTCTTCTCGATGGTCATCCGCGTGCTCACGCTGGCCGTCCGACTTTACGGCAACATGCTGGCTGGCCACATGGTGCTCGCAGTGTTCGGCATCGCCACCACGTGCTTCATCCAGGCTGCGCTGTTCGCGGGCACGATGGACCTCATCGCCGGCCTGCCGTCGATCGCGTGGTTCCTGCTGCTGGTCATCATGTACGCCATGGAATGCCTGGTGGCATTCATCCAGGCGTTCGTGTTCGCCATCCTGTCGGCCTCGTACATCAACATGGCCATTCACGCTCACTAAGCGTATCTGCCGCAAGGCCGCCCGCCGCAGCGCATGCGGCTTGATATCGGTGTCACAGCTGCGTAGCAGCTGAGCATATTTTGGAAATACCCCGAAAATAGGTACGGGGTGGGAAAAAAGGAGGATGTTGTGGATATTACAATCGCGCTCGCCGCACTGAAGGTCGTCGGCTACGGCCTTGCAGCGATCGGCCCCGGCATCGGCATCGGCATTGCCACGTATGGCTTGTGCGTTGCTGCTGCCCGCCAGCCCGAGATGAAGGGTCAGCTCATGGGCTACTTCTTCATCGGTGCCGCCATGTCTGAGGCGTTGGCACTGCTTGGCTTGGTCCTGTTCTTCATCGGCTAGATCCCTATTTACTTGTGGGGTAATAGGAGATCTCGAGTTGCAGAATAGGAGGCAAGCGAGTTGAAATGCACGAATAAGGCAGCGAGATTAAGCGCAGTCCTGGTGGCTGCCGCTACTATCGCGATGGCTGTTCCTGCGTACGCGTTCGCTGACGAGGGCGGTGGCATCGAAGCCATCCTGCCCAAGATGAACGAGTTCCTGCCCATGCTCGTAGCCTTCATCATCCTGTGGATTATCCTCGCGAAATTCGGCTGGCCGATTTTTGACGGCATGCTCGAAAAGCGCGAGAACACCATTCACGAGGCTTTGAAGAGGTCCGAGGAAGCCAAGGTCGAAGCTGAGCGCACGCTGGCCGAGTATCAGCAACAGCTGGCTGACGCCAAGGCCCAAGCGGCTCAGATCGTCGCCGAGGCCAGGGATATGGGCGAGGCAGTTCGCGCTGACATCGCAAAGCAGGCGCAGGAAGAATCGGCTGCGATGATCGAGAAGGCGAGGATCGCCATCGAAGCAGAGAAGAAGGCCGCTATGGCCGACCTTCAGCATTCGGTTGCCGATCTTTCCGTCGATGTCGCGTCGCGCTTGGTCGCGACCGATTTGAGCGATGAAGAGCATCGCGCGATCATCGAGCGCTATATCAACGAGGCGGGCAGTTTCCATGCCAATTAATCGTCTTGTCGTAAAAGAGCAGATCGCCACGTACACGCAGCTTCTCTTCGAAGCTGTCAATAACGAGGGCGGTCAGGACGGCGTGCTCGCGGTTCGCGATCAGCTGATCACGATCGTCGCCGCTCTGCGCGGCAACGCCGATTTGGAAAGCGCGCTGAAAGACCCCGGTTACACGCCCGAGCAGAAGGCACAGCTTGCACGCGGCGTATTCGCCGACGCGAACCCCGCTCTCGTCAGCGTTTTGGCCCTCATGGCCGAGCGCGGCGAGATCGATTACCTGCCTCGCGTGGCCGAGGGTTTCGAAAAGAAGATGAACGACGACCTCAAGGTTGCCGTGGTCGACGTTACGACCGCGGTCGAGCTCGACGATCATCTGCGCGAACTTATCAAGCAGAAGGCAGAAGCCGGCCTGGGCAAGGCGGTCGTGCTGCAAGAGCACATCGACAAGTCCATGATCGGCGGCATAATCATGAGCACGGCGGACGAGCGTATCGACGCCAGCATCGTCTCGCAAATCGAGAAGGTGCGCACCGTGCTGAAGAAGTAACTGAAAGGGAGGTGAATGCTAGTGACTGAGATTACCGCACAGTCCATCGATGCTGCCCTGCGTAAGCAGCTTGAAGGGCTTGAGATGGGCGTTGACTCGCGGGAAGTCGGTACGGTCATTCAGGTAGGCGACGGCATCGCGCGTGTCGACGGCCTGAAGAGCGCCATGGCCGGCGAGCTGCTGGAATTCATCAGCGAGAGCGGCAAGACCGTTTACGGTCTGGTCCAGAATCTCGAAGAAGATGAAATCGGCGCCGTGCTCCTCGGCGACGTCACTGCAATCAAAGAGAATGACCAGGCTCACACCACTGGTCGTATTATGGACGTACCGTCCGGCAAGGGCCTTCTCGGCCGCGTCGTGAATCCGCTCGGTATGCCCATCGACGGCAAGGGCCCCATCGACGCAGAGGGCTCCCGCCCCGTCGAGTTCAAGGCTCCTGGCGTTATTAGCCGTAGGCCCGTGCACCAGCCCATGCAGACCGGCATCCTTGCCGTCGACTCGATGGTGCCGATCGGCCGCGGCCAGCGCGAGCTCATCATTGGCGACCGCCAGACCGGCAAGTCGGCCATCGCCATCGACGCCATCATCAACCAAAAGGGCCAGGACATGATTTGCATCTACGTTGCAATCGGTCAGAAGGCTTCCACGGTTGCCGGCGTCACCGAGACGCTCGAGCGTCATGGCGCCATGGATTACACGATCATCGTGTCGGCATCCGCTTCCGACTCGGCGCCGCTGCAGTACATCGCCCCGATGGCCGGCGCGGCCATGGGCGAGTACTTCGTCTACACCGGCGAGGACGGACAACCGGCTGGTCCCGATAACCCCGGTCGTCACGTGCTCATCATCTACGATGACCTGTCCAAGCAGGCTGTTGCCTACCGTCAGATGTCCCTGACGCTGCGCCGCCCGCCCGGACGCGAGGCTTACCCCGGTGACATCTTCTACCTGCACTCCCGCTTGCTCGAGCGTGCCGTGAAGATGAATGACAGCTACGGTGGCGGCTCCATGACGGCTCTGCCGATCATCGAGACCCAGGCCGGCGACGTGTCCGCCTACATTCCGACGAACGTCATTTCGATTACCGACGGTCAGATCTTCCTCTCGACCGACCTGTTCTTCCAGGGTCAGCGCCCGGCTATCAACGTCGGTCTGTCGGTTTCGCGCGTCGGCGGTTCGGCACAGACCAAGGCCGTGAAGTCGGTCGCAGGTACCCTGCGCCTCGACTTGGCCGCATACCGCGAGCTGCAGGCGTTCACCCAGTTCGGCAGCGACCTCGACAAGGCCACGCAAGACCAGCTCAACCGCGGCGCCCACATGACGGAGCTGCTGAAGCAGGGTCGTTACGTGCCGATGCCGTTCGAGGAAGAGGCCGTGTCCGTGTTCGTGGGCTCCAAGGGCTACCTCGACGACATCCCCGTCGCCGACACGGTGCGTTTCCGCGACGAGCTGCGTGCGTACCTGCGCGCCAGCAAGCCGGAAATCCTGAAGAGCATCCACGATGAGCAGAAGTTCACTGACGAGACATCCGAAGCGCTGATTGGGGCCATCGAGGTCTTCAAGCAGCAATTCGCCCCGTCGGCGTAAGGCAGGTAAAGCATGCCTAACCTTCACGACATAGAACGACGCATCAACTCCGTCACGTCGACGAAGCAGATCACGCGCACCATGGAAATGGTCGCAGCTGCAAAGATTCGCCGTGCGTCGGTTCGCGTGGAGAACTCGATGCCGTGGGCAGCAGCGTTGTCCGACATGCTCATCTCGACTGCGGGATATTCCCGCATGAAGGATGACCCGCTGCTGAACCCCCACGACGAGGTCAAGCATTGTGTCATCATCGCCGTCACGTCCGACCGCGGTTTGGCCGGCGGCTTCAACAGCAACGTGCTGCGTGCCGTCGAGCGCATCAAGTTGGACCGCGAGATCTCGGGTATCGAGGTCGACGTCATCGCGTGCGGCAAGAAGGCGTGCGGCTACTTCGAGTACCGCAATATTCAGCCGGTTATCGAAGTGCGCGATCGCTCTGCCGATCCGACCTTCGAAGAAGCGTCTGAGATTGCCGAGTACATTCGCAAGGGCTACATCGCCAAGGAAATCGACGAGGTGCTCATCGTCTTCAACCACATGGTGAATGCGGGCGAGCAGCGGCTTATCGCCAAGACGACGCTGCCCATCCCGCATCAGAGCTTCGTCGAGCAGATGCAGCTGAAGAAGAGCGAGAACGACATCTACTTCGACTTCCGCGAGCACATCGACGACAAGTACGAAGGCGATATCGAGTTCGAGCCCGATACCAGGCACTGCCTGATTTATCTCGAGCAAGCATACTTGCAGACGGATGTGTACTTCGCGCTGAACGACTCGGCAGCCGCCGAGCAAGGCGCGCGTCGTACCGCCATGAAGTCCGCAACCGACAATGCGACCGAGATGATTGCCACGCTAACCAGGATTTACAACCGTGAACGTCAAGGCGCCATCACGACCGAGATTTCGGAAATCGTCGGCGGCGCAGCGGCTTTGGAGGAATAAATGAGTCAGCAAACACTATTCACAAGAGAGGAGCTCGAGGCCAGCAAGGGCGGCGTCGGACGCATCGTGCGTATCGTCGGCCCCGTTGTCGACGTTGAGTTCGCGGCGGATCAGATTCCCGCGATCTACAACGCCTTGACGGTGGACGCGAAGACCACGGCTGGCGACATCCACCTCGTGTTGGAAGTCGAAACCGAACTGCCCGGCAACCTCGTCCGCTCCGTTTCGATGGACTCCACTGACGGTCTGATCCGCGGTCTGGAAGTCCAGGATACGGGTCATCCCATCATGATGCCCGTCGGCCCCAACACGCTGGGCCGCATTTGGAACGTCATCGGCCAGCCCGTTGACGAGAAGCCGATTCCGGACGAACTGGCCGGCTACATGCCGATTCACCGTCCGGCTCCCGAGTTCGAAGAACTCACCACCACGACCGAGATTTTCGAGACCGGCATCAAGGCCATCGACCTGATCGAGCCGTTCGTCCGCGGCGGCAAGACGGGCCTGTTCGGCGGCGCCGGCGTCGGCAAGACGGTTATCATCCAGGAACTCATCAACAACCTCGCCCAGGAGCACGGCGGCACGTCGGTGTTCACGGGCGTAGGCGAGCGCACCCGTGAGGGTACCGACTTGTTCCTCGAGATGAGCGAGTCCGGCGTTATCGAGAAGACCTGCCTCGTGTACGGTCAGATGAACGAGCCTCCCGGAGCGCGTCTGCGCGTCGGTCTGGCTGGTCTGACCGAGGCCGAGTACTTCCGCGATCAGGGCCAGGACGTCCTTTTGTTCGTCGACAACGTGTTCCGCTTTACCCAGGCGGGTTCTGAGGTATCGGCCCTGCTCGGCCGTATGCCCTCCGCCGTTGGTTACCAGCCCACACTGGCCACCGAAATGGGCGACATGCAGGAGCGCATCACCTCGACCGCCGCGGGTTCCATTACGTCCGTGCAGGCAGTTTACGTGCCCGCCGACGACTTGACCGACCCCGCGCCGGCCACCACGTTTACCCACCTCGATGCTCGTACGGTTTTGTCGCGCTCCATTGCCGAGCTCGGCATTTACCCGGCTGTCGACCCGCTCGAGTCCTCCTCTCGCGCGCTCGACCCCGAGATTGTCGGCGAGGAGCATTACCGCGTTGCCGTTGGCATCCAGGAGCTCCTGCAGAACTACAAGGACCTTCAGGACATCATCGCCATTCTGGGCATGGACGAGCTTTCCGAGGAACAGCGCCTCACCGTTAACCGCGCGCGTAAGGCTCAGCAGTTCTTCGGCCAGTGCTTCCACGTTGCCGAGCAGTTCACCGGCCTGCCTGGTAGGTATGTCAAGCTCGAGGACACGATCCGTTCCTTCGCCGCCATCCTCGACGGCGAGTGCGACGAGATTCCCGAGCAGTGTTTCCGCATGAAGGGCTCGATTGAGGACGTGTACGCCGCTTACAACGAATTGAATGGTGAATAGCAATGTCCGATAGCTTCCGTTGTGTAGTCGCGACTCCCACGCGCCTTCTGTTCGAAGGCGACGTGTACTATGCCAACGTGCCCGGCTATGCCGGTCATTATGGTGTGATGAAAGGCCATTCGAACCTCGTTGCGACCAACCATCAGGGCAGCAAGCTTGTGTTGTGGCTCGATTCCGATGGCAACGAGAAGAAGGAATTCCTCATCCACCGCGGTTGCTCGCAGATGCTCCACGACCACCTTGCCGTGCTTGCGCGTTTCGGTAGCGCAGTCGAGGACCTCGATCTTGAGTCTTCGAAGCAGCGCGTTGAAGAGATCAGCGCCGAGATCGAAGCCAGGAAAGCGATTCTCGAAACCGAGACCGACGAAGACCGCATCGCCGCCGGCAAGGCATGGCTCATCACCGAAGGCATTCGCCTCGAATGGCACGAAGCCAAGATTCACTTCTTGGAGACGGGTCAGGAGAGCACCAAGAAATAGGCGTCAGCACATAGTCGCTCGAACCATCAGGGGAGCCGCCATCAAAGCGGCTCCTCCTTTTTTTTTGCAATTTGCAGCAACATTCGCTTCTTGTAAGCGAAAATGTCAGAAGGCCAGTGTTCGTTCAGCGTAAGGGGTTTGTTATGGCCAATCCGATAGTTGTCGATGAGGAATGCTTTGATAACGATGCGTTGCGCTCTGCCATCGAGGGCTACAAAGAAGCCACGCGCAGGTACGATCAAGATCTCGACGTCGAATACCTCTTGAAATCGCTCGAAGCGGTGAGTGAATGCAGCGCGGTGAAGGTCGCCCGCAATCCCGTCGACAA
>JAFWJU010000098.1 GCA_017511465.1 Eggerthellaceae bacterium
GCCGCAGCGAATGCATTTCGAAGTGTCGACCGTGAATTGCGTTTGTTCGTCTGCTCCCAATCCCATTGCCCCCTCGATTGGAATGGCTTGTCGTTGAAGGCGGGTTATTGCTTAGCACTTCAAGAGGTCTCGGTAAATATGCTCGTCCCGCTCGCCGAACACGTTGAACACGACGGCTATGTTCGAGTCAGCGTTGTCGAGCCATTCGCGCACGGTTGACACGGCGATCGAAGCGGCTTCTCGTTGAGGGAAACCAAACGCGCCGGTGCTGATGCAGCAAAATGCAACGGAGCATGCGTTTTTCGCCGCCGCGGCATCCAGGCAACTTGTATAGCACGATGCAAGCTGCTTTTTGTGCCGGTTGGTGGGATGGCCTTTGGCGATGGGGCCGACCGTGTGGATGACGTATTTCGAAGGTAGGTTGTAGGCTGCGGTAACTTTGGCTCGGCCCGTTGGCTCCTCGTGCCCCTGCGCTTCCATGATGCTATTGCATTCCGCCCGCAACTGCACGCCGGCATACGTGTGAATCGCGTTGTCGATGCAATAATGGCCGGGAACCCAGCATCCGAGCATTTGCGAGTTCGCTGCGTTCACGATGGCGTCAGCGGCAAGCGTTGTGATGTCGCCGCGCCATAGGCGCAAGCGCGGGTCTATTGGCGACTTCGCCGCCTCTTCGACGCCGTGAATGCCTGCCTCGGCGATGAGGCCACACAACAGTTCGTCTTGCTTCGCGAGGAACCCTTCGGCAGCGGGCCATGGCGGGCGCGTGTTCACGAGTGCGCGGAATGTGCGCCACAACTCTTCGGCGTCCTGCGTTCGCGGAGATTCGACGTCCCGTTCGGCGCAGAGCATTTCTACTAAGCTTTTCATGAGCCTGATCTTGCGTGACTGGAACATGGCGCCTACTTCTTTCTATTTTTCAACAGTTCATCCAAGACGAGGTCGATGTCGGCGTCGATCAAGATAGACCGATCTTGAATCGAGCTATGCGCGTACGCCTCCCCGTAGTTCACGCTGGCATACGTTGCCTGGGGATTCGCGTTAGTGTAGCGCCAGAAGGGGTACTTGATGATGGCCGGCGTGTTGCCGCCGACGCCCAGCTCCAAGTAGAGTACGTTGCCTTCCTGATGAGCCTCCAAAAACTCGCGAAAGCGGTTTGCCGCTGCATGCCAGCCGGCATCTTCCACAAACGTGTCATCGGCGCGCAGGTTCATGGCCATGGGCTTTCCGCATTTGGGACAGTAGGGAACAAGCTCGCTCGGCACGCGCATGTCGCGTTGCTCCTCGACCATGCGCTTTACCGTTTCGTAGTTGTCGTAGGTCTCGCTGTGGCACGGTTCGCTGCACTGCCAAAGCCCGTAATCGCCCTGCGTGTAGAAGAGGCGTTCTTTGGGAAACCCCGCCGCTTGAAACTGATGGTCGACGTTGGTGGTGATCACGAAGAAATCCTTATCGCCAATGAGGCGCAGCAGTTTGCCATAGGTGTCCTTCGGGGCAGGTTCGTACCGGTTGCACCAGATGTGACGGCTCCACCACGCCCAGCGTTCCTCAGGTGTGCGAAACGGGAAGAATCCGCCCGAGTACATGTCGCGGATGCCGTACTTCTCGATGAAGTCGCCGAACAGCCGATGGAACCGTTCTCCCGAATACGTGAGGCCTGCGGCGGTCGAGAGCCCCGCTCCCGCACCAACCACGATGGCGTCGGCCTCGTCGAAGGCTACTCGCAGCTCGTCGAGCTCATGTGCGTGATCCTGGATGTCCATTGCGCTCCTCACTTGCGTGCCGTCGTTTTCTTCTCTTTCGACGATACCCAATCCGACGCGCATCGGGAAGTGGACATCGGCAAGTTTGAGCCGTTGGGCGGGTAATGGAGCTGTTGCCACGACCCAGTTGCCCCGAATGGTCGTGTACAATTGTCGTGCCTGATAAGGTGGGGATAACGAGCCAAGCTCGATTCCCGTTGAACGCACGTGCAGTTGGAAGGCCACATGAAACGTCGCCCGTTCTCGCCTGCAAGGGGCGTGTCGAACATTGAGCTGTTCTACGACCTCATCTTCGTGTATTGCATCAGCGTGCTTACATCCACGATGCACCACGTGCATGGTGGCTTTTTCGATTTGGAGCAATGGCTCGATTTCACCTTCTCGTACCTTGTCGTATTGCAGGTGTGGTTCTTCACGACGTTCCTCATGAATCGGTATGGCGACCATTCAGCGGGCGACAACATATGCCTGTTCGTCAACATGTTCTTGCTGTACTTCCTGGCCAACGGCATCGCCGCCGGATGGGAGAACTCCGTGTTCACATTCAACGCCGCATGGGCGCTCGTCTTGGCGAACCTCATCGTCCATTGGGTGCTGAAGCGTTTGCGTTACGACAACCTCGACGCCGATGACAAGGCCATCATGGACCGGACCATAGTTGTCTTGGCAATCGAGTTAGTGATGGTTGCCGCGGCCATTTTCGTACCGGTTGAGATGGGCGTCCGACTGTCTTGGATCGCGCTCGCGTTTGGCGGTGCCGTCTTCTTCCAATCGAAGGCGTACGACCGCAAATCCGCACGGTTCTCGCATTTGGTGGAACGTTGCAGCCTTTTGACGATAATCGCGTTCGGCGAGACCATCGTGGCTATCGCGGTGTTCATGTCGGGTTTTGCGAGCATCTGGTATTCGATTCTCGTGTTTGCGTTGGTCGTGGGCTTGTTCCTCATCTACATCTTCGAGCGCGACCATATGACCGACCACCACAAGAATACGAATGGCATGGTGTACCTGACCATCACGGGATGGATCATCCTCGTCATCGGCAACATCACGGTGGGGCTCGAGTACATGCCGATGGAAGAAGTCGACATGGGACAGAAGAGCGCCTATCTCGCAGCGGGCCTCGTGCTGTACCTCTTGACCTCGTTTTTGCTAGGCCACTTCAACAAGTCGGAATACACATACTCTGCCGCGTATACCGCGGGTCGCTTGGGAACGTGCGCTTTCATCGTCATCGTTGCGCTCGTGACGAATTTTGACCCGATGGTGAACCTCGTGTGCTCGACGCTCGCCGTGTACTTCGCCCTTTGGCATGAATGGTTGCTGTACCACAACAGGTCGAAGATCGTCGCATTTGGCAAATCGCTCGGTTACACACTTGAGGACATGGAAGATGCCGGCATGACGTTCAAGACGGTGGAAGGCCGTCGGGCTATTGTCGAAGCCGTTCGCAGCGCGCATGATGAAAGCGACGAACACAACGAGCGTTTGTAAAGGGTGATTTCGTTCTTTTCGAAGCGCTTTGACGGAACACATGCAAGCATTGGCTATATTCGTTGTCGTGAAGGCGAAACCGTATCTGAGACAACTGGTCGTCAAACTCGAAGAGGAGATCATTGATGCTCGACGGAACGTATAAGATAAAAGTGGATGTTCCTTTTGGCCGCAAGAACGGAACAATCAGCCTGCGTACAGAAGGCGATACCGTTATCGCGGATATCGATGCACCGCTCGTTGGCAAACAGCATTTGGAAGGGCGCGCTGAAGGCAACACGTTCACAGCAGAGGGCTCGAAGAAGATCAAGCTAATGGGTGCGATCGACTATACGCTTAAAGGCGAGGTCGACGGGGATGCCTTGCATATTTACATCAAGACGAACAAAGGCGATGCGCAACTGGAAGGGATCCGCGTCTAAACTGCGGCGAAAGGCTATTTCATTATGAAATACTCCGGTCTCGGCATTCGCGGGTTGTTCAGGATTTCGATTCTCATAGTCGTCGTGCTCGCCTATCTTGTCTTTGCGTCATATAGCTACTCGCGTATTACTGCTGACGAAAGCAAGAAGGCGGAGGCATCGATCCGCAGCGAGGCGAACTACCTGTGCCTTCAACTTGAATCGCTTGGCGCCCGCACGGATGCGTTTGGTCGAGTTACCGAATCGGTGGGAACAGGCGCTGAAGAGCTGCAATCGCAGAATCCCGATGACTATCAGCTATTGTCTGATCCGGTTGGAGACGTGCTGAAGGGATACACACTCGCCGAAACCGGAACCGTCTTCATCATATCCGACGGCATGGTCGTCGCAAGCGATGACGTACGTATTCCAATTGGAAGCGATGCGGGCGAACTCTTCGAAAGCGGGGTGCTTGACGGCATTGGCGCAAGCCTCGATAGCGATCAGATGCAAACCATTCCTTATCGTGGCGCGTTCGACGAAGCTGTTGGCGAGTATGGATATGGCGACGAAGACGAGGAGGCCTATCTGCTCGCTCGGCAACAGGGCATCTATACTGTGGTGATCATTGAGCCGACAAGCATGGTCTATCGAAATCGCGAATCCATCATGGGTCGCGAGGCTGCTACCGGCCTCATGCTTCTCATCGTGGTTTCGATAATCGTTGACCGTCTGCTCAGCTTCGTGGTCGCTCGCCGTATCGACAAGACAAACGAGGCACTCGAGCGAATCACCGCAGGCGATTTGGAAACCCGCGTGGAGGGGAAGGGCACACGCGAGTTCAAGTCGCTGGCATATGGCATTAACACCACCGTCGAAGCATTGCAGGGATGGATAGCCGAGGCCGAGACGCGCATGGATTCCGAGCTCGCCGCCGCGCGGGCCATCCAGGAGTCTGTCCTTCCGACCACGTTCCCGCCGTATCCCGAAATACCGAAATTCGACGTGTACGCGCTCATGAATGCCGCGAGGGAAGTCGGCGGTGACTTCTACGACTTCTTCCTTATTGACGACAGCGGGCCTGATTCCGGAAAGCTTGCCTTCTTAGTTGCCGATGTGTCTGGCAAGGGCGTTCCGGCGGCGCTGTTCATGATGAGGGCCAAGGCGCAAATCCAACGCGAGTTGAAGGGCGGCTTGGAATTGAGTCAGGCCATCCAGAACGTCAACGCCGAGCTCGCTGCCGGAAACGATGCCTGCATGTTCGTGACGATGTGGGTCGGCGTGCTCGATTATGAAACGGGTCACGTGGACTACGTGAACGCTGGGCACAACCCGCCGCTGCTTTGGCGGGAGGGGTCCGGCTTGGTCTGGCTGAGGGATCGGTCCGGTTTGCCGCTTGGCCTCATGGACTTTGGCACTTACGGCACGTACTCGTTCGATTGCAGCATAGGTGACAAGATCCTGCTTTACTCCGACGGCGTGACCGAGGCCATGAGCAAGGATGGCGAGCTTTACGGCGAGGAGCGTCTTGAAACCGCCGCGAACGCGAACATCGGCAATCGTCCCGAGGCCCTGGTCAAGGCAGTGCGAGATGATGTGGGCTCCTTCGCGCAGGATGCGGAGCAGTCTGACGACATCACCATCCTGGTGCTCGAAGCCGGTATGCGCAAGGAGTAAATGCGGAGGCTCTTTTGCGCTTGCCGCATCGCCCGCCATCACCTGCCCCTCTCGATGATTTGCTCCATTCGAATTCGTCGTCACGCCACTTCATTCATCTCTCGGTGGCGTGCAATGCGTTACGATACGAGTGTTGAGCGCAATGGTATGTGCTTGCCTCGCACGTGAAAGGACGGGGTATATGCTCGAACAAGTTGACCTCAAGGCGAAGGAAATATCGAAAGCGGAATACAAGCCGGCTCATGACGAGCTGATTGACAAGTTGGTGGTCTTGCAGCAACAAGCGCGCTCCAAAGGCGTGGGATTGGTCGTGCTCGTAGAGGGCTGGAGCGGCGCTGGCAAAGGAAGCCGCATTTCCGAGCTTGTCTACGAACTTGATGCACGTGCCACGAAAGTGCACGTGACCGAAGGCATCAACGTGAAGGAAGCGCGCAAGTTTCCAGGCAGCGAATGGGGCGTCATGGGCGAAGACCCCATCATGAAACAGTTTTGGGAAGCGCTGCGCGAGCGAGGGGAAATAACGTTTTATGACCGCGGCTGGTACGCGAGTATTGTAGAGAGGTCGCTGTTCGGATTGACCAAAGCCGATTCGAAGACTGTCAAGAGGCTGTTCAGGAAGGTGAGAAGACTCCCAGTAGAGGAACGGGCTGCTGCTATCTCTCACAGCGCATTGGCTCAAGACGCGTACGGCACTTACGAGAACATAGCGAGCAATTTCGAGAAAATGCTCGTCGATGACGGCTACGTTGTCGTGAAGTTGTTCATTCACATTTCCAAAGAAGTTCAGAAGGAACGTCTTAAGGCATTGTTGAGCAATCCCGATACCGCTTGGCGCGTGAGCAAGACCAAGCTCTTGTTAACGGATCACTACGACGAAGCTTACGGACTATACGACAACCTGTTGGAGAGCAGCAATTTCGACTTCGCTCCGTGGACGGTCGTCAACGGCCAGAACAGGCGGAACGCAAACCTGCAGATTGCTCAGGCGCTCGTCGACGCGCTTGAGAAAGCGCTGGCTGCCGGTCCCGACGAGGCGGCAGAGGCGGCGAAGCTCAAAGCCTCCGAGAACTCCGAACGCGTTGTCGACACCGCCGTTGAGAGCGGCGCCGATAGCGCTGACACGGAAGACAATGCTGCAAAACTGGCGGCTGCCGAAGCAGAGGCGACTGCCCAGAGCGCGCTGGCGCCGGAAAGCACCGATTACGCTATCGTGGCGGATTATCCTCAAATCGATCATTCAAAGGAAAAGCCGCGTCTCGAAAGCGACAAGGAGTATCGCAAGCAACTGAAAGAAGAGCAGGCGCGTTTTAACGCACTCGACCTGGAGATGTTCCAGAAGCGCGTGCCGCTGATGCTCATGTACGAGGGTTGGGACGCTGCCGGCAAGGGCGGCAACATCAAGCGCGTGGCGAAAGCCATCGACGCACGCGCCTACGAAATCTACCCGTCGCCGGCGCCGACGAAACCCGAATTGGCGCATCCGCACTTGTGGCGTTATTGGACGCGCCTCCCGAAAGCGGGCCATGTGGGAATCTACGACCGCAGCTGGTATGGCCGCGTGCTTGTCGAGCGCGTCGAGGGCTATGCGTGTCCCGAGCAATGGGCGCGTGCCTATGACGAGATAAACGCCTTCGAGTTCGAAATGGTGCAATGGGGTGCCATCCTGCTGAAGTTCTGGGTGGATATCACGCCTGACGAGCAGCTGAAGCGTTTCGAGGCACGAGCAGCCGATCCAACCAAGACATGGAAGATAACCGACGAGGATTGGCGCAACCGCGAAAAATACCCGCAATACAAGGCTGCCATCAACGACATGTTCCGGCTGACGTCTACCGAGTTCGCGCCCTGGATCGTGCTCGAAAGCGATGACAAGCACTATGCGCGCGTCCAAGCGCTACGCGCTATCAACGACGCGCTCGAAGCCCGTTTGCACAAGTAACCGATGGATAGCAGCAAAGGCAAGGCCATGGAGGAAAGCCCGAAAACGGTCCGCGCGTCTGCGAAGAGCGAGCGCCTGAATAGAGCGCGTCGGCAACATAGCGACCGCATGCAGCAGTTCGCGGAATACTTGGAGGGGAAGAAGCGCGGGGAAACCGCCGCCGAAGCTATTGTCATAGCCGGCGTAGAGCGATCGATGGAGCCTCGCAAGAAGCTGTTCAGCGAGATTCCCAGCATCGAAGGCGAGCGCATCGTGATTGATCGCGTCGTCGACGCGGATGCCGACGCGCTGCGCGACCTTATCGACAATCCTCATGCGCAGCGCTACCTGCCGACGTACTTGTTCGAGAAGCAGTGCGATGACGTCCATGAGGTCATCCGCATGCTTTACGAAGATCTTTTCTCGAACAAGGAGTCGCTCATCTTGGCAATCCGCATAAAGGAGACGGGAGAGCTTGCCGGTTTGGCCGAGTTCTACGGTTTGCGCGATTCGCTGCATAAGGTAAGCGTGGGTTGCCGGCTGCGCGAACGTTGGTGGGGCAACGGCATTGCCACCGAAGCCACACGCCTTATGGTTGATTATCTGTACGGCGAGACCGACATCGAGATAATCACGGCGAGCACCATGGTCGAAAACAAGGGGTCAGCTCACGTGCTCGAGAAGGCGGATTTCATTCGCACTGCGCGGGGCGTCGAGGAAGATTGGGGTTTTCCCGAGCCCACCATTGTCGACAAGTGGTTCTGCTAAGAAAGAGCATCGGAAACGAGGAACGTAAAACGGGCCAGGTGGTTGCCACCTGGCCCGTTCATTCGTGTCCCATCAGGAAGCAGTGATTACTTGGCCTCGTTTTGGAACTCGCTGGTCAAGTCAAGCTCGTCGTAGAGAGCTTCGAATTTGGCGTCGATGTCCGCTTCCATCTCCTCGTACGTCTTGTCGGCTTCGGGCATCGGCTCGACGACGGTGCTGTCGAAGTCGGAAAGCGTCAAAGTCAAGTCAGAGGCATTGGCCACGTACGTGATCACCTTGTGTATCGAAACGATGTGGCCCTCTTGATCGAAGCCAAGGGCGAACACGGCCTCTACAACCGAGTCGCCGTTTTCTGCCATCAAGGAAAGGATTTCGTCAGACTTGATGTACTTCTCGGGATCGAGGGTCAGCGTGTAAACGGTGACGTCGTCTTGCTGTTCCTTCGTCACGGTGGCGGCGCAGTCGATAACGGTGTTCAGGTCGCCGGTCGCGTCCTTAAGGTATGCCGCAACGCCATTGAAATGCGTCGAGTCAAATTGCGCGGTAGTGCCGGAATAAACCGGTCCGTCGGTTACGCACACGGCATCTTCGCCGTCAGAGTAGTACTGCAGCGTGATGCCTTCGATTTCGGCCGTCATGCTGGTCTTCAGCTTGTCGCCGCTTTCATCGAATTTGTAAACGGCCTTCGACTCGATGGTTTCGTCAGAGGTCGCCTCATCTGCGGAAGCGCTTTCAGAAGAAGCGGCTTCACCCGATGCCGCAGCTTCGCTATCGGCGGAATCGCTCGATGCGGAAGCGTCGGTTTCAACGGCTTCGGGAACATTGAAGAAGGTTGCCTTGGACAATTCGGTCAGCGTAACCGATTTGTATGCAGGCTCGTTAGCGACAGCGCTTTTCAGCTCGGCGATAATCGCGTCTTGCGACTGCTCCGCTGCCGAAGCCGATGCGGATGCCGAGCCAGACGCCGTTGCCGACGAAGCGGGCTGGCTGCTGCAGCCTGCTACGACTCCTGCCGCGAGGGCTGCAACGAGCGCTGCTGCAACAATACTGGTAATACGTTTCATCATGCCTCCAATCCTTGCGATTGTTCGCGTAGTGTATCATTGCCAAGGAGAAGCTTTCTGCGGCAAACTACTTAATTGATTAATAAACAAATAAGCAGTACAGCATGACGACAACGGCTTCACGGCTGGACAAAATAACAACATTGGAGAGCGAATAATGGACAATTCAGCACTGCAAGTTTACAAGGCAATCGGCAGGGTGCAGAACATTATTGCAAACGCATCCACGCTCGATGAGGCGCTGCAGGAAAGCTTGAAGGCGATTGTCGAACATGCGGGTGCCGATGGTGGCGCCATTTGGTATGCCGACAAGACTGACGAGAACAAGCTCCGCCCGTTTTTCTGGATTGGGCCAGTCGACTTGACGAGTCGCTCTCATGTCCTCGGTGATGGTTCGGTTGGCCGCGTATTCGAGTCGCAGAAAGCCGAGCGCCTCTTCGAATTCGACCCGATGCAGGATGTCGAGACCGCCATCGACTTCAAGGGCATGCCCGTTGGCTCTATGGTGTGCGTGCCGTTTTCCAATAACGTCGAGGACCTTGGGGTCATCCAGTTCGTTAATGGCGTCGAAAGCGGTTCGTTTACGGACGAAGGCGCCGACGTTATGGAAATCATGGCCATGATGGCAGCCATCGCCATCGAGGATAACGAGGCGCTTGCCGAGCCCTGGGAACCAGGCAAGGTCGTCATGGAGCTGCGGGACATCACGCGCGAGTTCCAAAACGGCGACATCGTCACAAAAGTGCTGAAAGGCGTCAACCTCGATGTCTACGAAGGCGAGTTCCTGGTGCTTCTGGGTGAGTCTGGATGCGGCAAATCGACGTTGTTGAACATCATCGGAGGCATGGACTCGGCCACGTCCGGAACGTTCGAGTACCTCGGGCAGGACCTCTCCAATGCCACGCAGGAAGAGCTTACCGATTTCCGCCGCGACAACATCGGATTCATTTTCCAGTCGTACAACCTCATGCCCAATCTGACGGCATTGCAGAACCTGAAGCTCATCGCCGAGCTCGTCAACGAACCCATGGATTCCGATGAGGCATTGGAAATCGTGGGGCTCGAAGAACGCAAGAAGAACTACCCCTCGCAGATGTCGGGCGGACAACAGCAGCGCGTTTCGATTGCACGCGCCCTGGTCAAGAATCCGAAGATCATCCTCGCTGACGAGCCCACGGCTGCTTTGGACTACGCGACTTCAATCGAGGTACTGCAGGTGCTGGAAGAGGTCGTCAAAGGCGGCACGACCATGGTCATGGTCACGCATAACGAGGAAATCACCCGCATGGCCGATCGCGTCGTGCGCATGCGCGATGGACGCATGCACGAGGTGACGATCAACCGTCGTCCGGCGCACGCAACCGACCTGGTTTGGTAGGTGCTTTCCGTGAAGCCGATGCAAATCACAGACCTGCTCGCCAACATCAAGAGCACGTTCGTATCTTTTTTCAGCATCTTCATGTTCGCGGCTCTGGGCGTGGGCGTGTTCTTGGGCATCAGCTGGGCTGGTCCGGCGCTCGAAAACGCTGCTTTCGGCATGCACAACGAGGGCTCGTTCCACAATTTCCAGATTCAGTTCCCTTATGGCTTGACGAAAGACGATATCGCCCAGCTCGCCGAAACCGAAGGCGTCACGCAGGTCGAGCCGGAGCGGCAGTCGTTCCAGACCATGCGCAAAGACGGACGCAAATACACGGTGAAGGTGCAGTCCCTCGGGCAAGACATCGACGTGCCCATCATCGTCGAAGGAGAGCTTCCAACCCGTTCGGGCGAGATTGCGTTCCATGCCGAATCAGCCAAGCAACTTGGCGTGAACATCGGAGACACCATCACGTTCGAAAAAGATGCTGGCGCGAGCAACGATGTGCTGGGTAGCGAGGAAACAGAGAACACCAGCGGAATGAAGTACCTGGTGAGAGACTCGTTCACGGTTACCGCCATCGTGAACAACGCCGACTACGTGGCGAAATCATCCGCGACGTACGGCTTCTCGTCGTCGCCATCGGGCGCGGTTGATGCCCTTGCATGGGTTAACGGCAGCGTGTTCGACGCGTCGGCGTTCCAGAACGGGTATCCAATTGTGAACGTGCGCTGCGATAGCCTTGCGGGCATGAACTCTTTCAGCGATGGCTACATACAGGCATCGAAAGCGATACAAGAGCCCATCGAAGCCCTTGGCACGACGCTGGCGACAGCGCGTTACGACGATTTGCATAGCCAAGTCCAGAAGAAGATCGATGAAGGCCAGGCTAAGCTCGACGAGGCCGAAGCGAAGATTGCCCAAGGCGAAAAGGAAATCGCCGATGGCGAACAGCAACTGATAGCCGGAAGGGAAGAGCTGCAACAAAAGCAGGCCGAAGGCGAGGCGAAGCTGGCCGACGCTTATCAGAAGCTCGTGAGCGGTGAAGCCGAATACCAGTCGGGGTTGGCAGACTACGACATGTACAGGTCGGCTTATAACGCGATTGACTCGAAACTAGCGGAAGCCAAAAACGAAGCCAGCGAGATGCTCGTCGAGTACAACCAAACCGAAAGCGATTACGCGAGCGGCAAGATCACGGAACAAGAGTACAACAAGCGTCTCGATGCGCTCGTAACGAAATCCAACAATGCGCTTGAACCTGCTCGGGAATACATCGAGGGCCTACCGACAGTTAATCGGAGCAATCTTGGCAGCGTGCTCTCCTATGCCTCTTCCACGCTGAACGACTACCGGAACATTTCCGTCACCATCGACGGAAGAGCGATGACGCTGAACGAAGCGCAGGTGGAACTCGATGCAGCTAAGGCGAAGCTCGACGCCGCTCAATCCGAGCTCAGCTCTGGGTGGAATCTGTATTACGAAGGCCAAGCAACACTCGAGCGCGAGGTTGCGCAAGGCCAGCAGAAACTTGTCGACGGCGAAGCGAAAATCGAGGACGCCAAGCGGCAGGTAGAAGACGGCAAGCAACAAGTGGCTGCGAACAAGCCGAAATTGGAAGAGGCGAAGGCGCAACTTGCCGATATGGCGAAGTACAACTGGACGGTCATGCCGCGCGCATACAACACGGGTTCGCATGAGGTTTCCACCTTCAGCGGGGTTACGAACAATTTGAGCATATCGATGGCCGCGTTGTTCATCATCGTGGGCTTGCTCGTCTCTTACTTTGCCGTCAGCCGCATCGTGCACGAGCAGGTGACCCAGATCGGCACGAAGAAGGCGCTCGGTTTCCGCCAGCGGGAGATAACGAACGGTTTCCTGTGGTATTCGGGCATTGCCGTCTTGGCCGGCGCCATCGTCGGTTCTATCGTGGGGTTCGTCGTGGTCGAGGGGATTATCGGCGGCGTGTTAAGCGGAATGTTCGCGTTCGGGAAGTACCCGGCGTATTTCGGATGGGGGCTGTTCTTGGCCATCACGGCAGTCGAGCTGTTGCTGGTGCTCGGCGCAACCTACCTTGCCTGTCGCAAGATCTTGAAGGAACATGCCGTCGACCTTCTGCGCGGCGAAAAGCCTCCCGAGGGCAAAACGCGTTTCTACGAGAAATGGGGCATATGGGACAATTTGCCGCTGCTCATCCAGACCATCGTCAACAATTGCGTGAATGACAAGCGTCGCGTCTTAAGCACGATTGTCGGCGTAGCCGGGTGCACAGCGCTCATAGTGACCGCGTTGACGCTCAACAACGACGTGATGAAGAGTTACGACCGCCATTACGAGAACGTCTACGGATTCAACGCTATCGTGTATGCGGAAAACGAGCCTGAGGGGGCAATTGCAAACCTGGAGGCTGCTATTCAGGATAGTGGCTGCACGACTGCTCAAGTGTCCATGAAGAGCTATCTTTTGATGCAGCCGAACGGCGAGAGCGGTGCGGTGCGCATTGTCGTGCCCGTCGACGAGGATGCCTTTGCGCAGTTGTACCACGTGCATCCCATCAGTGGTAGCGAATTTGACCCATCGGGTGAAGGAGCTTGGATTTCCCAGGCGTATGCCGAGCATTTTGGAGCCAAGGTCGGCGACATCGTCACCATCGATGGGGGAGATGGCATGCATCACGAGGTGCCCATCGTGGGAATCAGCGAGTTCTGGTTGACGTACAACGAGATTGTCATGGGCAAAGGCTTTTTCGAAAAGGAATTCGGTTCCGTTAAGCCAAACGTCGTGCTAAGCCAAACTGGCGACATCGCGGTTGCAGATGTGCAGAAGGCTATCTCTTCCATCGAGGGCTTCGATTCGATTGTCGATGACGCGACGTATCAATACGGCAACTTCGCGACGTTCTCGTCCGTGTCGTCTGCCGTCGTCCTCATCTACATCATCCTCGCATTGCTCATGGCCATTGTCGTGCTGTTGAACCTGAACGTCATGTTCATCGCGGAGAAGAAGCGAGAGCTTATCGTGCTCATGATCAACGGCTTCAGCGTGAAGGACGCCAGACACTACATATCCTACGATTCCATCGTGCTCACCGCGCTTGGCATAATCGCGGGAATCATACTCGGCTGCATCATGGGTTCGGTGACCGTCATGTCCATAGAGCCGATAACGGCCGTGTTCGTGAAGGCGCCCGACGCCATGGCCATCCTCATCGGCATCGTGGGCAGTGCGCTATTGGCCATCGTCATGGCCCTCATAGCCTTGCGCCGCATCAACAACTTCGAGTTGACGGACATCAACAGGTTCTAGGGTTTGCGTCCTAACGGGAGCTTCGGCCTGGCAGGTTTACATGCCGTAGGCGATTTGATCGGCTACGCGCAACAAGTCTGCCATGGTGCTGACGGCTTCTCGCAGCGTGCTAGCCGCATCGTTGATCTTGTCGATATGGGATTCGGGCAGGGCATTCAAGCGCCGTTCGCACTCGTACACCACGTCAGTGGCGTGGTTGAGTGTGCCGCTCGCTTCGCCGAGGCGTTCTGACAGCCCCGTCATCGCCTCCTCGTCGCCCGCGAGGGCGCCAGCTGCGATGACGAGAAAGTCTTCGCCCCACATGGATTCGAGTTGATCGAGGGTGGGTAATGCGGCTTCATCGATAAGCAGGCCCCCGACGTCGGCAAGCTCTCTGGCCACGCGCACATCGTCTCCCACAATCGGCAAAGCGGCGGCGATGCTCCATTGGACACCCTCAAGCTCGTCGGAAAGATCGCTCAGGCTGTCCAAGGTAGAACGGGCCGAAGAATATGCCGCAACGAAATCGCCTTCGCTGATGCTGGTCCTGGCAGACTCGTACGATTGGCGCGCCTGAGAATAGCTGTCCATGACCCGGCTGACGCTGACCGCCATTACCGCCGCATACACGACAATCGCAGCCAAGATGATGACGAGAACGGCTATAAGCGCCTTCTTCGGTCCCTTCGATGCCATCACAGGTTTACCTCCGTTTTTCGAATCCCATCTTCGCGGGCTTTGCCCCTACGAAGGGTCGGTGCCTTCCAGTCCTGCTAGTTCGAAATGCGCAGCCTCGGCTTCGAGCTCCTTTTGGCGAAGGGCCTCTTGATAGCCCTTCAACGGGTCGAAGGGCACGAAAATCTTCGCGCGCTGTTCAAGGGGCATACGCGGGCGTGGAAGCTTCGGTGCCTCGGGCGTTTTCATGTCATTCTCCACTCTTGTGGCCTCCCAGCTGCCGGTTGCGGTCCCGTTGCGTCGCCTGTGGCAACAAGTCGATGCCCTTCACCAGCGCGTTCTTGCCAAACTTGCGCTTGACGTCGAGGATCGCCTCTTGGCGGCTGCGTTCTTCGACGCAGCGGTTCTCGGCGAACAACGACAGCTGCCCTTCGCCTTCGGGTTCGACGCCGTTGAAGTTCAACATGATCTTCTGCGTTCGCTGATTGCGGTCGACCTTTTCCTCAAACAGGGTGACGACAGCCTTCACGATGGCATCGCGCGAATTCGTGGGTTCGGCAAACCTGAACGTGCCGTTGGCATCGGGAGTGTAGTTGCGCCTATCGGCGGGGTCGTAGACGCCTTCGCGCCGTACGGCGGCATCGCGGGCGTAGCGCACCCACAATGTGACCGAGCCGGCAACCGCGTGCCTATCCACTAAGTCGAGCGCAGATGCGTCAGCCATTTCCTTGGCTACGAGCAAGGCATCGTCGAAGCCATACGGGCTTCCGAGCACCTGCCCGTTCGTGACGGACCTGCTCTTTGGCTCGTAGGCTTGAATGTCGGCAATGGTTACGGGCTCGTAACCCCAGGCATGGTCGATGAGTATCTCGGCGTCGATGCCGAACACGTCGTAGAGGCGGTCCAGGTCGGGGTACAGCGCCAGTTGACCCATCGTGTGTATGCCAAGCTCGTTCAAGCGGCGTGCCGTGCCTCGTCCGATGCGCCAGAAATCCGTGAGCGGCTCATGGTCCCAGAGCTGTTCTTTGAACGAATCGGCGTCAAGCTCCCCGAAGAAATCGGGCGAGTGCTTGGCGGTGATGTCGAGCGCCAGTTTGGCCAGGTACAGGTTGGGTCCGATGCCGCATGTGGCTGGGATACCCACCTCGTCGAGCACCTCGGCGCGTATGCGCTCGCCAAGCTCGCGGGCTGAGCACCCGTATAAAGACAGATAGCCCGTCACGTCCATGAACGCTTCGTCGATTGAGTACACGTGGATGTCGTTCTTGCTGAAATAACGCAGGTAGATGCCGTATATCCGAGCAGAGTACTCGACGTACTTGGCCATGCGCGGCGGCGCCATGATGTAATCGAAGGATTCGGGAATCTCGAACACGCGGGCGCGCCCCGAAACGCCCCGTGCCTTGAGTGCGGGCGAGACGGCCAGGCATATGGTCTTCTCGGTGCGGTCGGGATCCGCTACGACCAAGCTCGTGGTCATGGGGTCGAGACCGCGCTCGACGCATTCCACCGAAGCGTAAAACGATTTCAGGTCTATGCACAGGTACTGTCGGTCCATGGTTGAACTTTACCATTGGAAGTTCGATGCAGCCAAACGGCGTGGTGACGGTTTGCCGGAGGCATGGTCATGGTTGTTGGCATACGTGCTGGTACAATCAGCACGCAGGATGTGATGGGAGGATGCATGCATTACACGGGGCCTACGTATCGGCCGCCCTACGAGGCGAACTCGCTGCTCTTGCAGGTGACATCCGGATGCTCTCATAATGCGTGCACGTTTTGCAGCATGTACCGGGACGTGCCGTTCGAAGCGTCCCCGATTGAGGAAATCGAAGAAGACCTGCGCTACGTTGCACAGGGCTTTGCGCCCTTCAACCGCGTGTTCTTGGTGAATGGCGATGCGTTTTGCCTGAGCGCGGACCGCCTTGCCGAAATCGCCGAGCTCATTCACCTGTACCTGCCTCACATAGAGAGCATCGGCGGGTACGCCTCGATAAACAACGTCCTGTCCAAAAGCGAAGACGAGCTGCGCATGTTGGCTGGCCTCGGTTACGCCGATTTCAATATCGGGCTCGAATCGGGTCTCGACGACGTGCTCGCCTACATGAACAAGGGCTATACGCTCGCGCAAGCGCGCGAGGCGCTTTCGCGTTTGAATGCGGCGGGGATGCCCTTCAACCTGAATATCATCACCGCGGCAGCGGGGAAGGGGCGCACGGTCGAGCATGCCGAAGCCAACGCGGCTATCGTGAACGAGGCGAATCCCACGCTCATATTCGTATCCCCGTTGCATGTCGACCCAGGAGCGCGCCTAGAACAGCTCGTCGCTGAGGGCGATTTCGAGGAGTGCACGCTGGGGGATTACATCGACGAGGAAATCGAGTTCCTCAAGCGCCTCGAGGTGAGCGATTGCGTCTTCTTCGGGTTGCACGTTTCGAACCCCGTGCGCGCGTCGGGCATCTTGCCACGCGATAAGGACTATCTCATCAACGAGCTGAAGTTGGGGCGAGAGTATTATCCCAAATGGCGGTTGCAATCGGTGCCCGCGAAGGGCGCCGAGGGGCGCATGGTCAATTAACGCGCTTATAACAGGCAGGACCGAAAAACACCTCGTCGAAGAAACGGCGCGTGTTCTCGGGGCCGATCGCCTGCGTGAACAAATCGGTCGACACGCCTCCTTCGTCAATCAGCCGATCGGAGTAATCCTTCATGATGCTCCATTTCGCTGCTCGATCTTCGGCAGAAAGGGGCGGCAGCGCCTGGTCCATGCTCATGAACAGTTCAAGCGCCTCGACGAATCGGCTTAGGGCTAGGTGGTCCTGATCGACCGCTGGGGCTTTTGCAATGCATACGGGGCGGATGTCGTCGTACCAGCACGGCTTGGTTGGGAAGTCCGGCATGTCGGACCACTTCGAAACGCATGAGGACAAGGTCGAGATAAAAGCGTCGTATGTCTCGCTGTGTTGAAGGGTCAGGTCGTAAACCTCGACGAGGAAGAATCGCTTCTCACCGGAATACACGAAGTCGGTCGAGAACAGCGGTAGGTCCTTGGCGTACGGAGTGATGACGAACGAGCTCAGTTGGTTTTCATGCGACTCCGTCACGGTCATGGCAAGCAGGTTGCCCATGCCCTCGATGTCGAAGCGGCGGGCATGGTGCGGCCTTCCGGCAATCACCGGGTTAGCCAGCACGGGGTCGACTTCGCACTCCGTTACCGTATGATGCTCTCGAAGCTTCTGAAGTCCCATGCCGATTCGCTCGTTGATGAGGTTGGTGTTCGCTTGCTTCATAGCCGACCTACGCCTCCTTGAAACGCGCCGTCAGCTGACGAGAATTGCCGTACTCGTCGTCGAAGTCGGCTTCAGTTGAAATGCACGCGCCCTTTTCATCGAACCATCCCGCAAATGCGAACCCGTTGTCGGGGTAGGCGTGGTAGCTTTGTTCCCATTCGCCCGTCTCCTTCCATTGGGCGTTGTAAATCGGGTTGAACGAAAGGCCAACGCATCCTCCGCTGCTGGCGAAAAGGCTTAACGGCAGCAATCCATCTGTGCCTGGAGCCATTGCGTGGATGCTCTTGAGGGGATTGCCCGTGGCGTACAGGTGCCTAAGCAACGGATTGCGCGTCACGTCGAGCGACGTGAGCCGGTTGTTCTGACAGCGGAGGTATTTCAGTTTGGGATTACGCGATGTGTCGAGTTTCTCGAGCTCGTTATCGTTCACGTAGAGCTCGACTAACTCGGGGTTGCGAGAGACGTCGATGTTTTCCAGGCGGTTGAAGCCCGCATCGATGCCCTGGCATGCAGGCAGTCCCGTGGGATCGAGGAAGGCGATCTTGTTATCCTGCAAGCCCAAGATGCGCAAAGCCGGCATATCTGAAACGTCGACCGACGAGATGCGATTGTGATACAGGTCCACGAACACCACGTCTTTGCAGCCTGATAAATCCAAGCTGCCGACGAGGTCGCAGCCTCTCAGGTAAATCTCGAAGCTCTTCAGCGGGTACACGTCCTCGTTTAGGATGTGTATGCCGAATCCTATGAGCTTGCCATCGACTTCGACCACGCCGACGGGAAGGTCTCCTTCGCGCTGCGCAGCGTCGGCTTCCTCGTAGCTGCGGTCCTTCGGGGTTGTGTCGACGCGCCGAATCACATGGCTGCGGGTTCGGGCTTTCTCCTCGTTTGAGATGCCGTTTTCGTCTGTCTGGTCAAAGAAAGCCCTGATGGCCTCATGGTCGCGATTGTTCATACCTGCCTCCTTGCCTCACCATGATACGCGTTGTTCAAAGGCGAGTAAGGCAGTGGTTACGCAAATTGTTCCGCTATACTGCACCATAACGGGTTAGTCTAGCGAAAGGACCAACATGGCATACGAAGGCAACAACAACCAGCAACACACTCAGCAAATGCCCGGCCAGCACGCTCGACAGGCTCAGCAGCAACAGCAGTACCAACAGCAGGCATATCAACAACAGGCCTACCAACCGGCGCAGTACCGGCCTCAGTATCAGCCTCAAATGCGCATGATGCCCGCCGACAGCACGACGACTGGCCAATGGGTGCTTAACCTGTTCCTCGTGTGCATCCCCATAATCGGCCTTATCTTGCTGTTCGTGTGGGCATTCGGGTCGAAGACGGCTCCTTCTAAGAAGAATTGGGCGCGTGCCAACCTCGTCTGGATCCTCATCGGCATCATCCTGTCGGTCGCCATCATCATCGTCGCGATGGTCTTGAATATTCCCGTTGCGGACTACATGCAACAGTACTGGCAAAGCTACCTGAACAGGTAACCTCAGTTTCGGTTGTCGACACCTAATCGAGTTTCATGTCGCCGGGGGCGATGAGGCCCGCTTTGCGCATGATGAAGGCCACGAGCCAGCTGATAACGGCAGGTAATACGAAGCAGACCAGCAGCATGCCAAGCCATTCGAATGCGCCGGGCATGATTCCATCGGCAATCCAGCCGCTATACAGGCCTATGGGCCCAACGAGACCGCAGGTTCCCATGCCCGATGCGATAGCGGGGCCGTTTTGCTGCATCGAGAACACGCACGTGGCGACTGGCCCGCAGATGGCGGCCGCAACGATGGGCGGCACCCAGATGAGCGGCTTACGCATGATGTTGCCCATTTGCAGCATCGACGTGCCGATGCCCTGCGAGACGACGCCTCCCCAGCCGTTGTCGGCAAAGCTGATAACGGCGAATCCGACCATTTGCGCGCAGCATCCTGCCAATGCTGCTCCGCCGGCAAGGCCCGTCAAGCCAAGGGCGGCGCAAATTGCCGCCGACGAAATCGGCAGCGTTAACGCGATGCCGACGACGACCGCCACGAGTATGCCCATGAAGAAGGGCTGAAGCTCTGTTGCCCACATGATGAAACTGCCGATTGCCGTGGCGACCGCACCGATGGCGGGACCCGCTAGCATGGCAAGCGCGCATCCAAGGCCCACAGTCACGGCAGGCGTGACCAAGATGTCGACTTTTGTCTCCTTAGACACGGCCTTGCCCAATTCGGCTGCGATGATTGCCACCACCAGCACGGCAAGCGGTCCGCCCGCGCCTCCTGCGGAATTGGCCGCATAGCCCACGACAGCCAGCGAGTACAGCACGAGCGGCGGGCTCTTCAGGGCATGGCCGATGGCGATGGCCATGGCCGGACCGGCGACGGCCGTTGCGAAGGCGCCGATATCGTTGAACACGGTGACGCCCGAAAGGTTCCCGATGGTGTTGAAGATCGTGCCGATGAGCAACGAAGCGAACAGGCCCTGCGCCATTGCCGACAGCGCATCGATGGCATAGCGCTGGAAGCTGATCTCGATGTCCTTGCGCGCAAGGAAACCCGCAAGACCCTTCTTGCCAGCATCTTCGTTGTTCGGGATGTCGTTCGCCATGCATGCCTCCCATGTGATTCACCTTATAATGGGATAAGAAACGCCATTTTGAGTCCCTTGTTGGCGTGCAAGGTGGTTTTCTTTGACCGAATGGCGCTAAAGGCGGCGAGTTCTGGAGTACCGGTTGGCAAAATCGATCGCACGCAATGTCCGAGGACCATTCGCCCTCACCATCGTGATGGCGATAATCATTGCCGCATCCGTTCTTGTCGGATGCAAAGAAGAGCCGAAACCTCCTGCCGATTTCCAGAAGGGGACCATCGAGTATGTGGTCGATGGCGATACGGTTGACGTAATCATCGACGGCGAAGAGAGGCGAGTGCGCTTGGCGGCCATCGACGCACCCGAGTCGGCATCGCACGACGAGGCCGTCAACACCGAAGAGGGCACGCTCGCAACAGAGTACCTTCGGACGCTCTTGCCGGAAGGGCGCACGGTCTACTTGCAAAAAGACTCATCCGAGACCGACAAATACGGTCGGCTCATCCGTTACATATGGCTCGAGGTTCCCGTAGATCCGTATAGCGACGGAGAGATCGCCGCCAAGATGGCCAATTCGCTTGTCATCGAAGCCGGTTTCGCCGAGGCTGTGCGCATATGGCCTGACATCTCGTATTACGATCAGCTGAAAGCCGCTCAGGAACGCGCCGAGGCGGCGGGCGCAGGCGTATCGTACTTGTGGGTTGAGAACCAGTAGCGGCAAGGTCAGGGTTTATAATCTGATTAAGTCAACCCATATAGGGCGCTTTCCCGTTTTGTGAGAGATCCGAGGTGACGAGAGGGGTCCCGATGCACGACGTTTTCATCAGCTATTCCCACGAGGATGTGCAGGTTGCCGACGCCGTTTGTCATAAGCTCGAATCGGAGGGAATCCGATGCTGGTACGCGCCGCGCAATATTGCCCCCGGTGCCACGTGGGCTGACGCGATCATCGAGGCTATCGAAGGCTGCGAAGTAATGGTCCTCGTTTTCACGGATTACTCCAATGCGTCGAACCAAGTACATCGCGAGCTGGATACCGCCGTTAGTTTGGGCAAGGCGATCATCCCCTTTAGGAGCACTGATACGCTGCCGACGGGGACCATGCGCTACTACCTTTCGACCCTCCATTGGCTCGATGCGTTCGACGCGCCCCTCGAACAAGGTGTGACCACGCTGGCGGAGCGCGTGAAAGGGCTGCTGGGAAAGAGCGAAGAGGAGCCGGCGGCCAGCCCGGCATCTCAGGACGAGAAGGCATCGGGCCAGGTTGCTCCGGCGGCTGTTTCTGATGCGCAGCCTTCGAAGGAGGACACGCCATCTTCCCCTTCGGTCGGTGGCAAAAAGACGGCTCTCATCATAGGCGCCATCGTGGCGGTGCTCACAATTGCGGTTATCGCGTTCGGAGTGATGGGCGTGTCCCAGAACGGCCAGCAGGCGCAACAGAGCCAAACCGCTCAAACTGCTGACGAGGGCTCCAGTCAATCGGCGGCAGATGATCAGGCAAAAACCACCTCTTCTGGATCGGCTCAAACCGCAACCTCGAACGGTGCGTCATCTGCGGCGTCCGCGGTTGCCCCGACAACGCCCGCCCTCACCCCGGAAGCGCCTGAGGGCACGACGGAAATGGCCATCAACTTGCTTCCTGCGAAGATTTTCGATAGCGACGATTATTCGGTAACGCTGACGAGCATGAAAAACGACAGATATGGCGCGCGCATCCCGTACGATTACCGGAACAAGTCGAAAACCGAGGAATACGGTTTCACGTGCTTAAACGACTGGCAGTTGAACGGCAGGGCAGTGCGCTGTTCGGTGGGCAACAACATCCATGGAAGCGGGCAAGTGGTCTCGGACTTCGGGTTCTTCGACAAGGAAACCGATGAACGCTTGTATGAGGATATCGAGTCGTTCGGTGGCACTGTCGTCATGATTGACAGCAAGGGCAACGAGCTCGAGCGCGTTTACCTCAGCTATACAGGGTAGCCTGATTCAGCTGGCCGATTCCAGGCGAACGCTCAGGAACGAGTTGACTTCATCGATGAGCCCCGGGTCGGCAGTATTGGCCTTCAGCTTGTCGACGCTTTCCACGAAAGCCACGACTTCCGGGCTGGTCGGGTCGTCTCCGTTCTCGTCTAGGAGCACCTGCAGTTGTTCAGCGCATTCGTTCAGGTAGCGCTGGCTTTCGCGTGAATAGAAGTAATCGTTGTGCCCGCTGCGTCCCGGCTCGGCTCGCGTGGCGGCCGCAACGTTTCGCGGAAAGGTCCAGGCGCTTAACGTGTTGCTCATGACGCTCACGTCGTCATAGGGGACGACTTGGTCGTTGGACCCGTGGATGATGAGCGTCGGTGTGCCCGAGTCGAGGATAGCCCGGCTTGCCCTGCGGTTCGCGTCGCTGCCGAAAGCCAAGTAGTTGTTCAGCCATAACGTAGGGAATTGCGTGTACGCGAAGGGGCCGAACGCTTGCTGCGCACTGGAGTTGATGATCCCGATCGGCTCGTCGAAACCCGACATGGTGATGCAGGCGTCTACGTCAACCCGGTCGAGGGCGGCTGCGACGCCGTATCCGCCCCAGCTGTGCCCCCAGAGGGCTATCTTCATCCCGTCGGCCATGCCGCTTTCCCGTGCGTATTCGACGGCGGCGGCCACGTCCAACGGGCTTTGCGCGAATCCCAACACGCTGTCTCCATCGCTGACGCCACAGCCGATGGCGTCGTACGCGAACACCTTCCAGCCTTCGTCGACTATGCCGACGATCAGCGGTAGGTAGTCCTCATGTTGGCTGAAAATGCCATGGCGGAAGATTACGAGCCCGCGGGTGTTCTCGGGGCCGTACACGTATCCCCGCAGCGTGTATCCGTCAAGCTCGAAGCTGACAGGCTCGCGCGCATAGGTTTCGTCATAGTCATCATAGGTGGCGAGCAGGTTCGGCTGAGACCGGTAGACACGCGCATACGTTTGGTCGAGGATGGCCTTGTCGACGAAAAACGAGACGACCCCGAATGCAAGCACAACCACGATGACGGCGCATATGACCACCCGAATACGAGTCGATGTGGGCATGCGCGACGTCATGCTTGCGATTTCCAGTTAACGGGCGAGGGGTTGGGCGCGTGGTCGCCTATCGGCTTGTACATCCATACGATGTCATACCAGCGGCCGAACTTGCAGGCAACTTGCGAGAACCGTGCCGCAAGCGAGAACCCCATGCGCTCGTGGAAGCGCATGCTTCCGAACGAGACGTACTCGTCCTCGCATTCGGCTGTAGCGATGCAAGCGTACAGGTTGACGATGCCCATGTCGCGCAGCTCTTCGGCGATGGCCGTGTAAAGCGCCCGGCCGATGCCGCTGCGGCGGCTGTCGCGCTCGACGTAGATCGAAAGCTCGACTGACCAGTCGTACGCGGAACGGCCCTTGAAAGGCGACGCATAAGCGTAACCGACGGGAACGCCGTCGTGTTCCGCAACCAGGTAGGGGTAGCGCTTAATCGTGGATGCGATGCGCGCGGTGAAATCCTCGACCGAAGGCGGATCGCATTCGAAGGTCACGGCAGTTTCGCGCACGTACGGCGCGTAGATGTCGAGCAGCGCCGCAGCGTCTGCAGGAGTCGCGTTGCGAATTGTAACGTTTGTAGTCATGCTTTTCGCTTCAGTCCAATGGGGCGAGAACATTCGCCATTCGATTATATCGGAAGCAGGTCGATTCCGAAGACATGTGTATTCAAAGATATTCGACGTAGTCTTATAATCAATGCATTCTCAGAAGAAAGGAGACCATCGCATGTTGTTTGCGAATATCGGCATCATCGACGAGAACTTCGATTACGCGGAAAACCAGTGGGTGGGTGTGCTTGACGGGCGCATCGACTACATCGGCGGGGAAGAGCCTGCAGATGCCGCCAAATACGGTGAGCTGTACGACGGCACGGGCAAGCTGCTGATGCCCGGAATGTACAACGCCCATGCGCATGCTCCTATGACCCTGCTGAGAGGCTATGCCGAAAACCTTCCGTTGCAAGCTTGGCTCGAGCAGAAGTGCTGGCCCTTCGAGGGAAAGATGAACGGCGAAGACAACTACTGGGCGACGCTTCTGGCGGGCGCAGAGATGCTGCGCTATGGCACGGTCAGCTTCTCGGACATGTACTACTACACTCCCGAACGCGCCCATGCCGTCGCCGATTTGGGCATGAAGGCCAACCTGTGCACGTCGCCGCTCGCGTTCGAGCCTAAGCCAATCCAGGAGTTCCCGGTGTTCGCCGAGATGGAAGACGGCATCAACAACATCGACGGTATGGCGGACGGCCGCATCAAGTTCGAGGGCTGCATTCACGCCGAGTATACGAACAACGATGTGACGGCTAAGACCGTGTTCGATTGGGCTCGCGAGCATGGCACGCGTATGCACGTGCATGTTTCCGAGACGGAATCGGAGGTCAATGGCTGCCGCGAGCGTCACGACGGCATGTCGCCCGTGCAATGGCTCGAGTCCCTCGGCGCGTTCGATGTTCCGGCAATTGCGGCGCACTGCGTGTGGGTCGACGATGACGACATCGCCATCATGGTAGCGCACGGCGTGACCGTTGCGCATAATCCCGCATCCAACATGAAGCTGGCAAGCGGGTTCGCGCCTGTGGCCAAGATGCTCGAGGCGGGCGTGAACGTTGCGTTGGGCACCGACGGCATGGCGTCCAACAACAACCATGACATGTTCCAGGATATGTACCTGATGGCCATGCTGCCGAAGGGCGCAGGCCTTGACCCAACGGCCATCACGCCCAAGCAAGCCGCATTCGCTGCCACGCGTGCGGGCGCCTTGGCGCAAGGACGCGAGGATTGCGGTTTGGTGAAGCAAGGTTTTGCGGCTGACCTGTGCGTGCTCGACGTGTCCGGTCCATCATGGTGCCCTGTCAATGATATGCTGACCAATGTCGTGTACGCAGGTCATGGTTCCGATGTGGTCCTGACCATGTGCGACGGCAAGGTCGTGTACCGCGATGGGGCATGGCCGACTATCGACATCGATCGCGTGAAGGCCGAAGTTGCCGAGCGCACCCAACGTATTCAAAAGGAGCTGTAGATGAACGAGGCCATCAGCATCACGTTCGACGATATCGCGCAAGCAAGCGAGTCGTTCTTCGCCGAGCGGGCGAACGTCGTGGCGAAAAACGCCGTCACGGCCCAAGGCGTGCGCGGCGTGGCCAAAGTGCCAGAGCAAGCGGCGCTTTCGACCGGCACGTTCGACATCGAGGTGAAGCAAGGCGAGCGCACGAACCAGGAGCGTTCGGGTCGTTGCTGGATGTTCGCATCGCTTAACACGTTCCGCATCCACACCATGCGCAAGTTCAATCTGAAGAACTTCGAGTTCTCGCAGTCTTACCCGCTGTTCTGGGACAAGCTCGAGAAAGCGAACTGGTTTTTCGAGAACATCATCGACACGGTCGACGAGTCGCGCGAAGGGCGCCTCGTGCAGTTCTTGCTGGCGGATCCGGTCGGCGATGGCGGGCAGTGGGACATGTTTCGGGCGCTCGTGAAGAAGTACGGCGTCGTGCCCAAGGAGGCCATGCCCGAAACAGCATGCTCGAAGAACACGGGCGATCTCGACAATTACCTGACGCGCTATTTGCGCAAGTGCGCCTACGAGCTGCGCAGCGCACACGAGGCCGGCTCGACAGCCGATGACCTGCGCGCGTACAAGAAGGACATGATGGCCAATGTGCAAAGCATGCTGATCACGTGCTTGGGCGAGCCCCCAGCCGTCTTCGACGTGCGCTTGCGCGACAAGGACGACAAGCTGGTGCTTTCGGGAACGTACACCCCGCAGGAGTTCTTCGACGAGGCGGTCGGCCTTGACCTTGACGATTACGTGTCGCTGATTTCGGCGCCGACAGCTGACAAGCCGTTTGGCCGCACGTACACGGTGGCGCGTTTGGGCAATGTCATCGAGGCAGGTGGGGTGCGCTACCTGAACCTGACGCCTGCCGAGCTGAAGGAAGCGGCGATTGCCCAGCTGAAAGACGACCTGCCCGTGTGGTTCGGGTGCGATGTCGACCAATCGTTCCTGCGCGCTGACGGCATCATGGATTTGCGCGCGCTCGACATCGACGGGTTGTTCGGGTTCGACATCGTGGAAGGGTTCGATAAGGCGGCGCGCCTCGATTACGGCGAGTCGATGATGACCCACGCCATGGTGCTCGAAGGCGTCAATTTCGACGCTGAAGGCGCTTCGACGTTGTGGAAAGTCGAGAACAGTTGGGGCAAGGACCGTGCCAAAGACGGTTTCGACTCGCTGACCGACGAATGGTTTGACGAATACGTGTATCAAGTCGTCGTCGACAAGAAGTACTTGTCGGCTGCGCAACGCGATGCGTTCGAAAAGCTTGATCCTATCGAGCTAGAACCTTGGGATCCCATGGGTTCGCTCGCATAGATTTGATACACTATTCCAACGTGTGTAAAACGGGCTTAGCCCTTGGATGAAAGATGGTGGTTCGTATGGCTGCTCCAACACCCGAACATGTGCGAAACATTGCGCTTGTAGGCCAAGATGGGGCCGGAAAGACGTCGCTGGCCGAGGCGATGCTGTTCGTGTCTGGTCGCACCCAGCGCATGGGCACGACTCACGACGGTAAGTCCTATCTCGATTTCGATGACGAGGAGATTCGCCGCCGGTTCACCATCAGCACGTCCGTGGCCCCCGTTCCTTATAAGGACTACAAGATCAACCTGCTCGACACGTCTGGTCACCCCGACTTCATCGGCGATACCATCGCAACGATGTACGCGGCCGAGATGGCCATGTTCGTCGTTGACGCCGTCGACGGTCCGCAGGTCATGACCACGAAGCTGTGGAAAGAAGCCGAGAAGATGAACATCTCGCGCTCGGTCTTCATCAACCACATCGACCGCGAGAACGCCGACTTCGGCGCTGCCATGGCGCAGCTGCATGCGCGTTTCGGTAAGCGCCTTTCGCCTGTCACGCTGCCGCTTGGCCAGGGCGCTGACTTCCAGGGCGTCATCGACATCGTGCGCATGAAGGCGCGTTACTTCGACAAGGACGGTACCGGCGAGCGCGTCGAGGACATCCCGGCAGACTTCCAAGAGCGCGCCGATTCCGCACGTGAGCGCTTGGTCGACGCCGTGGCCGAAGCCGACGAGGAAATCATGATGAAGTACCTCGAAGGCGAAGAGCTGACGCAAGAGGAAATCGAGAAGAGCATCCACGATGCCATCAACCAAGGCGTTTTCGTGCCCGTCTACACTGGTTCCACCATCATCAAGCAGGGCATCCAGGGCCTCATGGAAGACATCGCCACGTTCTTCCCGCATCCGCGCGAGCATGCCGCCTATGTCCTGACCGACGGCGACAAGATCACAATCGACGAAAGTGGCGAGCCCTGCGGCTTCGTGTTCAAGACCACGGCCGACGCGTTCGTAGGCCGCTTGTCCTACATCAAGGTGCTCACCGGTGTCATCGAGCCCGGTCAGGACCTCATCAATGCCCGCACGGGCGACAAGGACCGCGTTGGCAAGCTGCTCGTCATGATGGGCAAGGAGTCCACCGAGGTTAAATCCGCCAAGGCTAGCGACATCATCGTCGTGCCGAAGCTCGACGATGCCCGTCCGTCCGACACGTACTCCGCATCCGGCAAGGTCGCCATTGCGCCCATCCCGTTCCCGACGCCGCTGTACCCGGTCGCCATCGAGGCCGTCAACAAGAAGGAAGAGGACAAGCTGGGCACGTTCCTGGCCCGCGCGGCCGACACCGATCCCACCATCCAGATCCGCCGCGATGAGGAAACCCACCAGACCATCATCAACGCCATGGGCGACGAGCAGATCAATACGCTGCTCATCCGCATGAAGGATTCCGCCAACGTCGACGCCAAGCTGGTTCCGGTGCGCATCCCGTACCGCGAGACCATCCGCGGAAAAGCCGAGGCACAGGGTCGCCACAAGAAGCAGACCGGCGGTTCCGGGCAGTTCGGCGATTGCTGGCTGCGCCTCGAGCCCAACCCCGGCATGGGTTACGAGTTCGTCGACGAAATCAAGGGCGGCGCCATCCCTGGTGGCCTGATTCCGGCTGTCGACAAGGGTGTTCAGGATGCCATGGTAGAAGGCTTCCTCGCCGGTTACCCGATGGAAGACATCAAGTGCACGGTCTTCGACGGTTCGTACCACTCCGTCGACTCCAACGAGATGGCGTTCAAGACCGCCGCTCGCATCGGCTTCCGCGCGTGCTGCGAAAAGGCCAACCCCGTCATCCTCGAGCCGATGGCCGACATGCGCGTCACCGTGACTGACGAGTATGCGGGCGCCGTCATGGGCGACATTTCCACGCGTCGCGGCCGCATCGTGGGCACCGAGGCCGGAGATGCCGGCGAGACGGTCATTATCATGCGCGCTCCGTATGCCGAGGTTGTCAACTACACGCGCGACCTGCGTTCGATGACGCGTGGCCAGGGCAGCTACACCATCGAGATCAACGGTTACGAGCAGGTGCCCGGCGACGTGCAGAAAAAGCTCGTCGACGAGTACCAAGCTGCTCGCGCTGCAGGCAACTAGTTAGATAAGAAACGAGAGACCATCGGAGGCCGGGGCAACCCGGCCTCCGTATTGTTTCAGGTAGTCTTCAAGCTGGACTAGGGTTACGGGCTCGCTGTAGTGCATGCACAAATGCGTGAGGTAAATCATCTTCGCATCGAGTTCCAAGCCTTCCTCGATGCATTCCTGCACGCTGTGATGGTTTTGAGGGTACCCGTTTTCCTTCCAGTACGTCGCATCCATCGCCAAGATGTCGACACCTTGAATGCGCTCTGCAGTCTCGGGCGGCAGCTTGCCGGTGTCGCTGGCGTAGAACAGGCGGGTTTCATCGGTTTCGATAAGGTAGCCGTATGTGCCAGGTGCATGCGTGACGGGCAGCGGCGTGTACTTGACGCCGTCGAGCTCGAGTTCTTCGAACGGGTTTAGCTCGCAGCGCGCGAGGCAGTACATCATATACTCGAACTCGCGCCCGATGCTTTCGAGCGTGTAGGGGCTCGCAAACGTGGGTAGGGCCGTTTTCGTAAGCAGTTGGACCATGTATTCAAGCTCGCCGAGGCCGCCAACATGGTCGTAATGCCAGTGCGTGAAGATGAGGTTATCGATGTAGCGCACGCCCTCGCGATTGAAGTAGTGACGAATGTCGGGCGGCGTGTCGATCAGCGTGCGCTGCGTGCCCGTGATCATGACGCCGCAATCGCCACGCTGAGCGCGAGGGTTGGCACGTGCTTCCTCGCAAGCCGGGCAGTCGCAGAAAAAAGCGGGCACGCCGCATCCGGCGCCTGTGCCCATAAACGTGAACGTGTGCTGCTTCATGGAGTGTCTCCAATCGTTTGTCTTCCTGCCATGATAGCGGAACGCGACGATCAACTCGGCTAAAATGCGGGGCAGGGCATTCGCATCGAGTGGAGGCGCACATGGACGGGCAGAACGGCCAAAACATGCAAGGTTCCGAACCGCGGGAGAAGATCAGCTACAGCGGCCCTGACGGCATCGAGATCGAAGTGCCCATCTACCGCGCGGGCATGCCCGAGGTGTTCATCGCATTGAAACCGCCGAATGCCCAGCCCTACGTCATGGCAGCACGTGACATGGAAGCCCAGAAGATAGTGGATTTCTTCGTGGCACATGTTCAAGAAGTTGAAGAACTGCGCGTCGACATGCTCAAGCGCTTCGAGAAGTCGTCGTCTGAAAAATGCCGCTACATGACCGGCGACGTGGCATACGTCATGGGCCGTCCATTCCAATTGCGCGTGTACCCGCTGAACAATACGAAGATGAAGAAGGCTGCACGAGGGCGCGCCACGGCAAAGTACTCGATAAACCAGGCGATAAGCCTTCTGACGTTGTACGTCGTTCATCCGCGTAATTACGACGAAGCCAAGAAAGCCTTCAACGGGTATGCCGAAACCGTCATCATGCGCAACGCGAGGAGTTTGACAAGCGATTTCGCCGAGGTCTTGATGCCGGGTTCGAAAGTGCCGCCCGTGCGCTTACGCGCCATGCGCGACCGCTGGTCAAGTGATGAGGCTGGCGCCTTGTGGCTGTCGTCCGACCTTATTCCGTATCCGCCCGATTGCCTGGTGTACGTGATCTTACGCGAGCTCGAGAAGAAGGCCACCATTCCCGAAGACGAGGTTCGCGAGCATTTCGAGCGCATCCTGCCAGGATGGCGCAATGCCCAGAAGCTGCTCGCCGAACGCGCAAAGCCGTATTCCAACCAGTGACGAGCAATGGGAAAAGACAAGGGCGAGGACTGCATGGTCCTCGCCGTCTTTTTTCGAAGGGCCGGCGGCCTATCTCGTCCAATCATTTCATGAAATGCTTAACTGGGCCTGTTGGAAAACCCATTGCAGAAGCTGCTCTCGGCGCCCATGTAAGCGCTATCGGTTGTCTGTAAGCTTACGTTATTCGCCAATCGGTCAATTTCGCCTCAATATCAGACAGAGCATGAGACTGGTTGGCAGACATGATCGACGTGCAACATGCTACCGCCGAAAATCCATCGCTCCAAAAGGCAAGGGACGGGAAGAACAAGCCTCAAAGCAAGATTTACGACGGATGGATCTTCCCGACATTATTCGGCTCGGCCAAACACGAAAACTGGAAGACCGGTTTGGACACCATGTTCGTCCTGAAAAAGGCCGATATAGAAAGCAACCCACAAGTGACGGTTCCATCAGCCAATACCAATTAAACGATCGAACCTCTTGAAGAAGGTGCGACGTACTCTTTTACATAGCCTTATGGTGCTGCTCCTAACGTTCTACGTGTTGGGAGCAGCCGTTGTTGCTAGCGGTTGCTCGCCAGCCAACCAGGAGAGCTGGACGCTGTGCGTGTATCTTTGCGGATCGAATCTGGAATCCAAGCACTCGCGCGCCACGCAAACGCTCGATGAATTGAAGAGCGCAAACATTCCCGCCAACGTAACGGTTGTTTTGGAAACAGGGGGTGCGAGGTCTTGGCATACGGACGACATGCGCAATGGCGGCATACAGCGCTTTGTGCTCGAGGAGCACCAGCTGAAGAACGTGGAGTCCCTGCCAGGTGATTCCATGGGAAGCCCCGAGACGCTTGCCTCCTTCTTGGAATACTGCGCCACCGAATATCCTTCTGACCACTCGATGGTTGTGCTGTGGGACCATGGGGGAGGTCCGAATAGGGGAGTGTGCTTCGACGAGATGTACGGTTACGATGCGCTTACGCTAGCCGACATCGGCAAGGCTTTCTCCTGGGGCGTTGAGGCTCGCAATGGAGCGCCGTACGACATAGTAGGTCTGGACGCGTGCCTGATGGCCTCCTTGGAAACGGCCGCAATGCTCAAAGACGACGCGGCCTACATGGTGGCATCTCAAAACATAGAGCCGGGCGCAGGATGGGACTACACGCAACTTCCCCAGCAACTGGCTGCAACTGACAAGGACGGTATTACCTCCACCTGCACCGCTATCTGCGATGGGTACCGCAACAAGTGCGTACGCAACGGCAAGGGCGACTCGATTACGCTCTCTGCAGTCGACCTGTCCAAAATCAACAGGGTCGAAACCGCCCTCAACGCCGTCGTATCCGCAGAAACGCAGGACCCCGGTGACTTGCGAGCCTTGCTGAACCAGCTCGTTATGGCTGCAAGGTCCGCTGAGTCGTTTGGCGCTGAAACCGATAGGGAAGGCGGAGCATCCAACCTGTACGACTTGGCTGAGATGGCCCAAAAGGGCTCAGCGTCGAAAGGATCGTCAAGCAAGGCGTTCGAGGAGCTTTCCCTTGCGGTAAAAGACGCGGTAATCTGCTCGGTGTACGGTGTGGCGACAGCGGACGCCGCAGGTCTTTCCATTTATTACCCTGCCGACTACAACAAGAGCGCCCTGGCTTCTTACTGCGCCTCGACCCCACTCGAGGATTACGCCAAGCAGCTGGAACAACTCTACAGTGTCGCCGATGTAAAGGTCGAGTTCTCGGATCGCGGTTCCCTCAACGACGAGAACCAGTTTTGCGTAAGCATACCGCCTGACCTTATAGGCGGCATTTACGAGCTGCACATTGTTGTTCGCGGCACCGAGGGAGAGCCGCATGATGAGGAGAACATGGACATCGAAAGCGACTGGGAGTCCGGTACGTTTGCCCACGGAATGGACGACAGCATGTTTGCACTTGGCGGTGTTCCGCTTGACAGCCAGATGGTTGAATTCGACCGTGAGGACGGTCACATAATCTATACAGCTCCCATCAGCCTTAATGGGCAGCAAACAAACCTGCGCTTCGCCGAATTACTGGCTGACGATGGAACGTGGAACGTGAAGATGCTCGGCGTTTGGAGTGGCGTGGACCACGTGACGGGCCTTTCGGATCGATTGCTTTCCTCGTTGAAGCCATCGGATGTCGTGAGCTGCCTCTCGTCACGAACGGGAAGGACGATAGGCGAGGTTAAGGTTGACGAAACAACCGACATTACCCTGGAGCCTCTATCTCCCGGAGTGTACGATTGCTGGTATGTGGCTATTGACTTATACGGAAACGAGATAAAATCCGACGTGCTGACCTATCGCGTGTCCGACATGCAGACAACCGAGTTCATCTCCATCGAGCAAAAGTGATGCTATTGACCTCAATGAACGTTGTGCGCTCCTCGGGAGTTTGGCTTTTCGCCTGATTGAGCAGCCGCGGCGGCGTGATAAGCCACATGGCAAGCAGGCAATCCGGTATACGGAAGCCTTCGCGCCGCATCGGCTTGAAAGTCTTCGATACCTAGTAGAGGCTATTTTGATTTCCGATAGAGGTCATCGCATAAGCCTTTACACAGAGTGCAGTTTACGTCGCTGCAGTCATCCCAAGTGCAGTCTGAATATAGGATACCGCCATTGATAGCCTTCAATTCCTCATCGGACAACTCATATCCCTCTTCTGCAACCAGCGCTAGCAGTTCCTCTGGGGTCTTGCATGCCTCGGCGCGTTTTCTGATGCTCTCAGGTACGTTTTCGAAATCCATGTTCTTTCCTATCCCGTATATGGGCTCTCCTGATGATGACATCATACGCTTTTCGGGTTGACCAATAGAGTCACCGTCGGCATTGCGTTGATGCTGGTGACGCTACTTGAAGTTCTCCAATCCCTGTCGCATCTAGACGTTTTGCATGCAGCTGGCCGAGTACCTCGTTGAATTTTGGATAGTAGGACAATCGCGCGATAGCCCATGTTTCAGTGATAAAACTATTCCGGCCCGACATGATGGCCAAAACAGAAAGAGGGAAAATGGACATTGAGTTTGACGACCTGACTGATGAGCAGAAGGCACGAGTAATGGCCTGCAAGACTGCCGAGGAGCTAGCTGCGCTTGCCGAGGCGGAGGGCGTGGAGCTCAGCGATGAGCAGCTTAATAGCGTTGCGGGAGGCGATAGCTTCTGGTGCCCCACTGCCACAAGCTGTCCGAATTATGAAGTCATGAGATAGGCTGCCACCTCGTCAGCGCATGGGCAGGATGCGCTCGCATCCGCTTTTTGCGTGCATCATGGTGGACGTATGGTGGGCACAAGCAAAGAGGCCAGAAGCATAAGCTTCTGGCCTCATCGTTTATGGTGGGCGTTACAAGATTTGAACTTGTGGCCTCTTCCGTGTCAGGGAAGCGCTCTCCCCCTGAGCTAAACGCCCTTGCTCTAGGGCCGATGCATCGCATCAGCAAGCAGATATAGTAGCAGATTAAGAAGTTCTGTCAAAAGGGAATTCTCGTAAGTGCGGGCATTCATGAATTCATCACGCTTCGATGAATTTCAAAATTTTCCTTGCGTGCACCTGGGCGTTGGGCTAGTATATTTCCTTGCGACGCGGACATGGCTCAGCTGGTAGAGCACCACCTTGCCAAGGTGGGGGTCGCGGGTTCGAACCCCGTTGTCCGCTCCAGAATGCAACAGGCCGGTCATAACATGGCCGGCCTTTTTAAACTGGCGACGTGGCCAAGTGGTAAGGCAGAGGCCTGCAAAGCCTTCACCCCCGGTTCGAATCCGGGCGTCGCCTCCAGAAAACTAAAGCCGCCCTACCGGGCGGCTTTTTTCATGATTAAAGGGGGAGTGCGATGTGGCTATTGCACGGTGACGCGCACGCCCACATAGCATGCGTCTTCAGGAAGGCCCTGGACGGAGTACATATCGGAAAGGGGTAGGGCGGAAATCTTCCACGTGCAAGCAGTGCCGTCTGCGTCGAGCGTGCCCATGCTGTACGTGTTGCCAGATTCATCTTCGCCCGAATCCGACACGCTTTCGGGATCGAAGCCTTCCTTGGCAAGGGCGTTTTGCACGGCGCGTGCAGGATCGCCAGTGGAGAAATCGGCGTAGCGAACGACCATGGTGGTGCCGCCGTTGCGATCGGCGGAGAAGTACCACGATCCGTTAAGCAGCTTGGAAGACTGCGTCGGCGTTAGGTTGCTGATGCCCTTGGCGTACATGGCGGCAGCGTCCTCGACGGTGACATCGCTCGGCAGCTTGTAAAGGATCATGCTCGTGTCATCTTCGGGATCGGACGCATCGTAGACGGTGTAGCCAGCTTCTTGGAATCGTGCGCGGATGTCGTCATCACCGAGCACGACGAGCTCGTTCATCTTGGGAAGCGTTTCAATGGAAGCTTCACGGGCAAGGTTGTTCGTGACGTTCTGCTCGGATTGCAGGGTTTCGCGCAAGTTCTCGAGGACCGTGCTGTTGACGAAGAACGCGCCGATGACGATTGCAATGACGATGATGACGGCAGCGATGATGCGCTGAGTCTTGGGCATTGCGAACGGGCGTCGCAGCGGTGCGCCGTCAAGGTAGGCGACATCGCCTTCGACGTGAGTGTAATCGCGGCGGTTCTCGTAGTGGATATGGTCGACGAGCGATTGCAGATCTGCCATGTTCTGCTCCCAATGCGGTTGTGTGCTTCTGGCATTATATCATTGGCCTCCGACTCGCTGATGATAGGATGGCTCATCAGGAGGTTTCATGTTCGATTTGTCCATATTCACAACTTACGAGGCATGGATTTCGCTTATAACGCTCACGTTCTTGGAAGTCGTGCTCGGCGTTGACAACATCGTTTTCATATCCATTACGACCGATCGCCTGCCGTCCGAAAAGCAACACATCGGCCGTAAGCTGGGTCTTGCAGGCGCCATGGTCATGCGCATCCTCTTCTTGTGCGTGGCTTCATATTTCGTGCACTTGGTTTCTCCTCTTTTCACCATAGACCTTGGCTTTTGGCATCACGACGTGTCGATACGCGACATCGTGCTGTTCGCCGGCGGCGTCTACCTCATTTACAAGGGCGTTACCGAGTTGCATAGCACCATCAGCATTGAAAGCGTGAAAGAGGAAGAGCGTACGGGCAGGCCGGCTGGCAAGCGCATCGGGTTGCTGCAAGCCGTTGCCACCATCATGGTGATGGATATCGTTTTCTCGATAGACTCGGTCATCACGGCTGTCGGATTAGCCGATCACCTCATCATCATGATCATAGCCGTCATTTTCGCCGTGCTGGTCATGATGGTGTTCATCGATCCCATCTCGAATTTCATCAACCGTAATCCCGAGATGAAGATTCTGGCACTCGCGTTCATCACATTGATTGGCGTGTTGCTCGTTTCCGAGTCGCTTGGCTTCAGCACGGGCATCGAGGTTCTCGGCATTCACTTGGAGAAATTCATTGCGTATCTTGCCATGCTGTTTGCCTTTATAACCGTGTTATTGCGGTTGAAACACAAGGAGAACCTCAGGAAGTTCAACGAGCATTCCGAAGGTTTCGAGGACTAAGCCTATTTCGAAAACTCTGCCAACGCGGCGTCGGACACGATGAAGCGCGCGGCTTTGTCGAGGATGCGCGCCTTGAACGGTGTCGTCAGCCCGGGCACTTCGCCGTCGTATTGAATCTGCAAAGGCGGGTCGGCATACGCCTCGACGCGGCGTCCGCTGTGGATTTCAAGGGAATCGGTCCTGCCGGGTGTGCTGCCATCGCGGTCCATGATGCCCGCGATAAGAGCCGGGATAAGCCCAAAGGCGTTTTCGGCTTTGAGGATGGCGATATCGAACGACCCGTCACGGGCATCGGTGCCGTGCGTGATGGGAATCTCGAACTGGATGCGCGGGAAGTTGACAAGCAGGATGCCCAGGCCCTCGGTCTCGATGGTCTTGCCGTCGATAACGAGCTTGATGTGCGATTTTTGCGGCAATGCGTTGGTAATCGCAGCTTGGAAGTAGGCAATGGGCCCCAACAGCTTCTTCGAGGGTTGCGCGTCGTGCATGATCGTCGCGTCGTAACCGGCGCCCGCCATGATGCCGAAACCGTGGCATTTGCCGTTGACCTCGATTTCGCCCAAATCGAAGTCGAGCGTGTTCATATCGTGGGTCATCTTGGCAAGCGCGTGGGGCTCGTACGGCGCATACAGGTTGTTCGCGAGCAGGTTGCCCGTGCCAGCGGGGAAGGGCAGAATGGGTATGCCAGTCGATGCCAGGGCATACGAGATTGCCGCTATGGTACCGTCGCCGCCTGCAGCCACCACGGCGTCGAAGCGAATGGCATCACGCACCAAGTCGGCAACGTCGGTCGTGCCATCGGTGAAGCGAACGCTGAACTCGTCGCCGTCGCTCGAGGCCATACGCATGTAATCGTAAATGGCACCGTCGCCATAGCCCGATGATGTGTTGTTTACGATAAGCAGCCTCATGCCTCGGTCCTGTTCATCATCTCGATAATGCCCGATGGTATGATAGTAGCGCAAAAACCGAAAACTCCTAGGTGGGATTTACTGCATGTACATTGACTCTCAGGCCGAACTCGAGGCCTTCGTCGAGCGTGCGCGCTCTTCTAGCATTCTGGCCATCGATACCGAATTCCTGCGCGAGAAAACGTATTATCCCAAACTGTGCCTGCTGCAAATGGCAACTGACGACGAGAGCGTCATCGTCGACCCGTTTACGGTTGACGATTTGGCTGTGCTGCGCGAGCTGCTCGAAAACGAATCCATCGTCAAGGTGTTTCATGCCGGGCACCAGGACATCGAGATCATCCTGTACGACATCGGATGCGTTCCCCATCCGCTGTTCGACACGCAAGTTGCAGCGGCGCTGTTGGGGCAAAACCAGCAAATCGGCTATGGGGCGCTCGTGCAGGCCATGTGCGGCGTGAAGCTGAAGAAGGTCGATTCCTTCACGGATTGGTCGGTTCGCCCGCTTTCCGAGTCGCAGTTGAGCTACGCCGAGGATGACGTGTTGTACTTGCCGCAGATATACGAGGCGCAGTGCAATGCGCTCAAGAAGAAGGGAAGACTCGGCTGGTTGCAAGATGAGTTCCGCGCGATGCAGCAGCCCGAGACGTACATGCCCGACGAGGGCGAGCGTTTCAGGCGTTTAAAGCATATAACGCAGTTGTCGCGCAGGCAGATGGCGGCTGCACGCGAAGTGGCGGCATGGCGCGAAATCGAGGCGCGCAAGCGCAACGTACCGCGAAAGTGGGTGCTTACAGACGAGCAGATCGTCGAGTCATGCAAGCGAGAGCCCCGTACCATCGATGATTTGTTCATGGTCCGCGGTATGCGCGAGCGCCTGACGACCCGTGACGCTCGCACGGTCATCGAGCTTGTCGTGGCTGCACTTGATTCGGCGCCCGATACATGGCCCGAGATACAGTCCTCGGGCCGAAGCGAGCCGAATGTCGATGTGCAAGTCGACATGCTCATGGCTGTCGTGCGCACTCGTGCCCGCGAAAACGGCATTGCCGTTCCGACGCTTGCAAGTCATGCGGAGCTCACCGAGATTGCTCGCGGCCATTACGACGATGTCGAGCTGTTGCGCGGTTGGCGCCGAGACATTGTGGGCGCCGAACTCGTTGACCTGCTCGAGGGAAGGCTTGCGCTTTGCATCGAGGATGGCCAGGTCGTCATCAAGCCGAACTAACCGGAGGCAATTCGAACACCGCGAAGCCAGCTCAATTGTCAGGGCGGTTACATCGCCTTCGCTGCGCGCGTGTTCACGGTATAATCTTGCTGTACAAGAACCGTTCGAAAGGGGCGGAAGATGGCGTATTGGATGCTCATCATCGTGACACTTGCCATCGGCATGGCAGCGTCGGGTTACGTTAACTCCCAATTAAAGAAATACCAGCAAGTGCGGTCTTCAAGCGGTCTGACTGGTCGTGAGGCTGCCGAGCGCATGCTCGCAGCCAATGGCGTGACTGGTGTGCTGGTGAAATGCGGAAACGAAGGCCAGGACCACTTCGATCCGCGGACGAATTCGATCACGCTTTCGCCGAGCGTGTACAACAACAGCACGGTGACGGCTTATGCGACCGCATGCCACGAGGTCGGCCATGCCTGCCAGTTTGCCCAGGGGTATACGCCGCTGCGCATCCGCAGCGCTATCTGGCCAGTCGCCAACTTCGCTTCCAACGCTTGGATCGTCGTGTTGTTGATTGGCATCTTGCTGGTCATGAACTCGCTTATCGACGTCGCCATCATCATGTACGCATGCGTCGTGTTGTTCCAGCTTGTTACGTTGCCTGTCGAATTCAACGCTTCAAGTCGAGCGTTAAAGTACATGCAGGGCATTGGTTTGCCCCAATCCGAGGTCGCCGGCTCCACTTCGGTGTTGCGCGCTTGCGCCCTGACGTATGTCGCCGCCGCGCTCGCGTCGCTATTGCAGTTGGTGTACCTGCTTGGCATGCGCAACAACTAGAGTCTTCCATGGGATACGAGGGTTACTGGGAAGACGCGGAGCCTGCCACGCAAGATGGCAGCCAAGCTGCTTCTGCCATGACCGTGTCTGCCGCGATGGCGCTCGCCAAGCGGTCGCTCGAAGACATTACGGTCACCATCGTCGGTGAGGTTTCCGAGGTCTCCGTGAAGGCGGGCTACAAGGCCGCGTACTTCACCGTGAAGGACTCTGAGGCGTCGCTGCCATGCATGATGTGGAACAACCGCTATCGCGCGGCGGGCGTGCAATTAGCCGTTGGCCAGCTCGTGCAGATGACGGGTCGTTTCACGCTGTATGCCGCCAAGGGGCGCATGAACTTCGACGTGTTCTCCATTGCGCTGGCGGGTGAAGGCGATTTGCGTTTGCGCGTGGCCAACATCGCGCGCAAGCTACAGGCCGAAGGCCTCACCGATCCCGCTCGCAAGCGCGCTTTACCCGCATATCCCGATAGGATAGGGCTCGTCACGTCTCCACGTAGTGCTGCCGTCCATGACGTGTTGCGCACGCTTCGCCGCCGCTATCCCGTTGCCCGCGTGCTGCTCGCCGGCGTTCCAGTCGAGGGGGCAGGTGCGCCTGCAGGCATAATCGAGGGCTTGCGCGCTGTTGTGGGCGCTGGCGCGCAGGTCGTGTTGGTCGTGCGCGGTGGCGGCTCGTTCGAGGACATGATGCCGTTCAACGACGAGGCACTCGCACGAGCCATCGCCGCATGCCCCGTGCCCGTCGTGACGGGTATCGGGCACGAGGTCGATACGTCAATCGCCGACATGGTTTCGGACCTTCGCGCCTCGACGCCGACTGCGGCAGCCGAAGCTGTCAGTCCCTCGCGCGAGAGCCTTGATGCGCTGTTCGCTTCTCGTGCGGAATCGCTGCGCGCAGGGTCGACGTTCATGTTGGGTCAGTTGCGGGCGCGTGTGTCGCGGATGGCCGACCGCCCGGTATTCAGCGATCCCATGCAGCTCTTCGCAACTGATGCCCAGGCGCTCGACGCGGCAGCGGACCGGCTGTCACGGGCGCTTCCCAATTCCATTGCGCACAGCAGGCAAGCACTTACGGCTAGCTGTTCGCGACTCGAGTCCGTCGGTCCCAATTTGGTTACCAGGTTCGACAGCCAGATGCGCGCGGGCGCGGCGCGGCTGCACGACCTTTCGCCAGTGGCTGTGTTGGGCAGAGGGTATTCCATTACCAGGACGGCTGACGGCGAAGTGGTCCGATCTGTTCTACAGGCGCCTGCTGGCTCGCTTGTGAAGGTATCGGTTGCAGATGGCAGCCTCGAATGCGAAGTGAAGGATTCAACGAAGGCCGAGATAGACGGCTTGGACGAAAGGTGATGTGATGAGCGCCGACGAAAAGAAAATCGAAGAGATGACGTTCCGCGAGGCCATGGACGAGCTTGATGGCATCGTCAGGCGACTCGAGAGCAACACCATGGAACTCGAGGACAGCCTGAAGGCGTATGAGCGCGGCGTGGCACTCATCGCCGATTTGCAGAAGCGCCTGGCAGACGCAGAGCAAAAAGTCGATATGCTCATGGGCGAGCTTTCGGGCGAGCAGGACGACGCGGTTCGCGATACCACGCTTTCATAAGCGCCAACATAGGACAGCGGTCAAACCCCTGTCGACCGTGGTAGCCGCTTGCCGAATGGCGGGGCAGCGCACGTGCAGTTCAACGAGCCCACCCGATACAATTACCGCAACATAAACGCAGCCATAGGAGGAACTACGTGAACGTACTCGTCATCAACGCCGGATCCTCTTCCCTCAAATACCAGCTCATCAACGTCGAATCGCAGACCGTGCTCGCGAAGGGTCTGTGCGACCGCGTTGGGTACGAGGATTCCATGCACAAGCATGGGCTTGCCGGCAACGAGTACTGCGACAGCGTTCCCATGCTTGACCACGATGCCGCTGTAAGCGTCGTGCTCGAAGCGCTTTTATCAGGGCCCACTGCCGCCGCCGACTCGCTCGACGAGATTGACGCCGTCGGCCATCGCATCGTTCAGGGCGGCAAGTACTTCGACCGCTCCGTCGTCATAGACGAAGACGTCATCGAGAAGATTGATGAAATGGCCGAGCTGGCGCCCCTGCACAACAAGGCTGCCATTCAGGGTATACGCGCATGTCAGCATCATATGCCCGATACGCCGATGGTCGCGGTGTTCGACACGTCGTTCTACCAGTCGTTGCCTGCCAAGGCGTTCATGTACCCCATTCCGTACGAGTACTACGAGAAATATGCCATCCGCAAGTACGGCGCGCATGGCACGTCACACCGCTACATCGCCGAACGCGCGGCTGACCTGCTTGAAGAAGACCTGCAAGACCTGAAGCTGATCACGTGCCATCTGGGCAACGGCTGTTCCATAACGGCAGTCGACCACGGCTATGCCGTTGACACGTCCATGGGCTTGACACCGCTCGACGGCTTGATGATGGGCACACGCTGCGGCACCATCGACCCCGCCATCGTCACGTACCTCATGGACCACGAGAACCTTTCTCCTTCCGAGATGGATGACATCCTCAACAAGAAGTCGGGCCTTTACGGCATCTCGGGCATCAGCAACGACTTGCGTTTCGTCGACGAGTGCTCCGAACGCGGTGACGAGCGCGCGCTTCTGGCCATCGAGATGTACGCGAATTCGGCCAAGAAGTTCATCGGCCAGTACATCGCCGTCATGGGCGGTGTCGACTGCATCGTGCTGACCGGCGGGGTGGGCGAGAACAGCGTGAAGATGCGCCGCATGATCTTCGCTGGCATGCAGACCATGGGCATCAAGCTCGACTACGAGCGCAACCGCACGGGCCCGCGCGAGCGCGAGATCTCCGCAGACGATTCCGACGTGCTGATCGTCATCATCCCGACCGACGAGGAGCTTATGATCGCCCGCGACACGTACGAGCTCGTCCACGACCTCATCGACGATCCGTACATCGACTACAACCCCGAGATGCTCCTGTTCTAGCAGGAAAAACGGTTTTCCGTGGGCTTTATCCATCCTGGTTCCTTTGTGATAATATACCCCCTAGGGGTATATGAAAGGAACCGCGCATGGTCGAAATGGACAAGCAGGAATGCACGTGCAGGCATAAGAACACGCCGCGCGATGAAGACTTTCAGGCGAATCTGCAGAAAAGGCTAAACCGTGCCATCGGGCAATTGGGTGGCGTAAAGGCCATGCTTGACGATAACCGCTATTGCGGCGACGTGCTTGTGCAGTTGGCTGCCGCCGAGAAGGCGGTTCATCGCGTGAGCGAGCTCGTGCTCGAAAATCACCTGCACACATGCGTTGTCGAGCAGGTGCGCGAGGGCAATGAGGACGTTGTCGACGAGGCCATGGACCTCATCCGGAAGTTTGGGAGCCGCTAGTGGCGACGCAACGTTTCGACGTGACGGGAATGACGTGCGCAGCGTGCTCGGCTCGTGTCGAGCAGGCCGCATCGGCCGTGCCCGGCGTGGAAAAGGCCGTCGTCAACTTGTTGAAGAACAGCATGGACGTGACCTACGACGGCAATCCCGATACCCTCGTCGCTATCGGCAGTGCCGTCGACAAGGCCGGATATGGGGCATTCCCCCGCACAGGCGGATCGGGACCGTCGGCCACAGGGCCGACCACGCAAACGCGTCCTGCGAACGCCGCCGCCCAAGAGGCCAAGACAGTGCGCATGCGCCTTATAGTGAGCTTCATCTTTTGCATTCCGCTGTTCTACTTGGATATGGGCCATATGTGGGGTTGGCCCTTGCCGTCGTGTTTCCTCGGTGCTGAAAACTCCATGACCTTGGGATTGACGCAGCTACTGCTGACGATTCCCATCGTGTTCGTCAACTTCAAGTTCTTCCGCAACGGGTTCAAGGGACTCGCGCATCGCTCGCCGAACATGGACACGCTCGTGGCGCTCGGCGCCACGGCTTCGCTCGTGTACAGCATCGCGCAGCTCTATCACGTGGGGCTGGCATTGGGTGCGGGCGATTTGCACGAGGCGCATATGGCCGCCATGGACCTGTATTTCGAAGGCGCTGGCATGATACTGACCCTCATAACGCTGGGGAAGTATTTCGAGGCGCGATCGAAAGGACGCACGACCGATGCAATCTCTGCGCTCGTCGATTTGGCGCCGAAGACCGCCACGCTGGTCTTGGACGACGGATCTGAACAGGAAATCCCCATCGAAAACGTGAAGCCAGGTGACATCCTGGCTGTTCGCGCGGGGCAGGGGGTGCCGGTTGACGGCGTGGTAGTCGAAGGTTACGGCGTTGTGGACGAGTCGGCGCTCACCGGCGAGAGCGTGCCAATCGACAAGCAGGTTGGCGCCGCTGTCACGGGAGCGACGGTGAACACCGCAGGTTACTTCAAGATGCGCGCCGTTCACGTTGGCAATGACACGGCCCTTGCGCGCATCATCGCGCTTGTCGATGATGCGACGAGCACCAAGGCTCCTATCGAGCGACTGGCCGACCGCATCAGCTCGGTGTTCGTGCCGGCGGTCATCGGCATTGCGGTGGTCGTGTTCGTCGTTTGGCTTGCGATATCGGGCATGGACGTGTCGAAAGCCGTGGTTCATGGCATTGCCGTGCTGGTCATAAGCTGCCCCTGCGCTTTGGGTTTGGCGACGCCGACGGCCGTCATGGTGGGCACGGGCCGTGGTGCAGCACAGGGCATCCTCATCAAGAGTGCCGAGGCCCTCGAAAACGCGCATGACATCGCGACGGTGGTGCTCGACAAGACGGGCACCATCACGAAAGGCGCGCCCGAGGTAACCGATGTCATGGTTGCCGATGGCATCGATGAGGGTGACCTCCTGATGCTGGCGTACGGCCTCGAGAAGAAGAGCGAGCACCCCTTGGCTGGGGCGATATGCGAGTACGCCGCCGCAAACGATAGCGATCAGTTGCCCATTAAGGATTTCCGTCAGGTCCCTGGCCGCGGGCTTGTCGGCACGACCGAAGGCGCCGAGGCCCTTGGCGGAAATGCTGCAATGATGGCCGATGCCGGCATCGTGCTCGGTGCGCTTTCCGCGCACGCCGAAAAGCTCGCGCAAGAGGGCAAGACCCCGCTGTTCTTCGCATGGGGCGGGCAATTGCTTGGCCTTATCGCCGTTGCCGACCAGGTGAAGCCGACGAGTGCCACCGCTGTGCGCGAACTTGAGGCGATGGGCGTGCGCACGATCATGCTCACCGGCGACAACGAGCGCACAGCAGGGGCGATACAGCGTCAGGTGGGCGTCGATGCCGTGGTGGCAGGCGTGCTGCCCGATGGCAAGGATGCGGAGATTCGCAAGCTCGCGGAAGCGGGGAAGGTGGCCATGGTGGGTGACGGCGTCAATGACGCTCCTGCGCTCGCCCGCGCCGATGTGGGCATTGCCATCGGAGCGGGAACCGACGTTGCCATCGAAAGCGCCGACATGGTGCTCGTGCGCAACGACCTCATGGACGTTGCGGCTGCCATACAGCTATCGCGTGCGACGATGCGCAATATCAAGCAGAACCTGTTCTGGGCGCTGTTCTACAACGTCATCTGCATCCCCGTCGCGGCAGGCGTGTTATCGCCATTCGGAATTACGCTAACGCCCGACATCGCTGCAGCAGCCATGAGCCTGAGCAGCATTTTCGTCGTTACAAACGCCCTTCGCTTGCGCGCATGGCAGCCCAAATGGACCACAGTGCGCGGATAGGGCTATTAAGAAGCACATTGGAAGGAGAAGATCATGAGCCTGTTCAGTAAGAAGGAAACCGTGAATCTGGACGTCACCGGCATGCATTGCGAGAAATGCGTTGCCCGTGTCAAGGACGCGCTCGAAGGCGTGGAAGGCGTAACGGGTGCCGATGTGAGCCTTGAAGCCAACGCGGCAACGGTCGAAGGCCATGGCTTTGACGCCGCTGAGCTCGTCGCGGCGGTCGAGGAAGTGGGCTTCGGGGCGTCGTTGGCTGAATAACGCCGGGCGTTCTTTCTAGTTGAATTTGAAAATCTTCTGGGCAAGGTGATAGCCGCCAAGGCCGAACCTGCGCCCGATTTCGCTTGGGATGTTCGTGCTGAGGTTCAACACGTTCTTGCGGATGCGCGGGTAGGTCTTGGGGCGGCGCTCTTTCAGATATGCCCAGATATCAAGGCGTTTCTGATTCGATTCGGGCGTGTTGATCATGCGCAGGAACACCGAGCAGATGCACATCATCATCGACAGGTAGTTTTCCATGTAGCGACGCAACTTGCGCTGCACGACGTCTTCGTTGAGGTCGACGGCGTCGATCATGAAGCGCGTGATGCGCAGCTGCTGGTCGATACGGGCCATCATCGTGTCCTCGTTGACCGATTGGCCCTCGCGGCCGATGAAATAGCGGTACATGTCGACGTCGAAATAGCGGATGGTGTACACAGCTGGAAGCGGCACGTACACGAAGATGTTATCGACGTAGAAGCAGTGCTCGGGTAATACGAGCCCGACGTCGCGAAGCAGGTCGGACCGGTAGATGACCGAGTGCATGAGCAGATACTGGCTTGGCTTGAAATGCTTGATCTCGTCCCAGGTGAATTCGCGGTCGGTGGGGAAGACGTTGCCGTAATCCATGACCGTGCGCGTGCCCTCGTACACCTTCTCGTACACGTAATTGCCAATGACCAGGTCGCAGGCATCGCGCAGCTCGCTTTGCGCCCTGAGGTAGGGCATTATGGTGCGCATGGCTGCCTCGTCGAGCCAGTCGTCGGAATCGACGACCTTGAAGTAACGTCCACGGGCATTGGCCAATCCCACGTTGACTGCGGAGCCATGGCCGCCGTTTTCCTTATGGATGGCGTAAATCGTTTCAGGGTATTGTTCGTGCCATTCATCGGCTTTGGCTGCCGTGTCGTCCTTCGTCGATCCGTCATCGACGATGAGGATTTCGATGTCGCCGAGTCCGTCGTCGAAAGCGAGGATCGATTCAATGCACTTGTCCATGTATTCTGCCGAGTTGTAACACGGTATTGCAAACGTGATTGTCTTCACGTTGTTCCTTTCAATCAGCAAAGCAGTCGGCTAAACCGACAAAAACAACCGCGAACCATTTTAACGACGGCACAGAGGGTGCCTGACATTACCATACAAATCAGATAATTCCCTCAGCAGTTGACGAAAACCCGAGGTGCGAGCGGGGCTGCTTCGCTCGCAAACAGAGAACGGAGACCGTTATGAGCGCATTCCTCGATTCGATAATCGCACGAGCAAAATCCGACAAGAAGACGATCGTGCTGCCCGAAGGCGACGATCCGCGGATGCTCGAAGCGGCTGAGCGCATTCTGGCCGAGGGCGTTGCGAACCTCATCATTTTAGGCGATGTCGCCGCCATTGCCGCGAGCAGGCGAAACCTCGATGGCGCCGACATCATCGACATCGCCACGTTCGAAGGGAAAGAAGAGCTTGCCTCGCAGCTATACGAGATCCGCAAGGCCAAGGGGATGACACCCGAGCAAGCACGCGAGAAGATGGATGACGTGTTGTATCTCGGCGTCATGTTCGTTAAAAGCGGTCGCGCCGATGGCATGGTGGCGGGCGCGTGCCATTCGACGGGTGACGTGCTGCGCCCCAGCCTGCAGATTCTGAAAACCGCTCCCGGAGCAAAACTCGTAAGCTCGTTCTTCGTCATGTGCGTGCCGGATTGCGCATTTGGCTCGAAGGGCACGTTCGTGTTCTCTGATTGCGGTCTTGAAGTTCAGCCTGATGCAGAGCGCCTTGCCAACATAGCCGTGTGTTCCGCCGATTCCTTCAAGGTGCTTGTTGGAGAGGAGCCCGTCGTTGCCATGCTATCGCATTCATCGTATGGCTCGGCGAAGAACGACGATGCAGCCAAGGTGGTCGAAGCCACGCGCATCGCCAAGGAACTCGCTCCCGAGTTGACGCTTGACGGCGAGTTGCAGCTGGATGCCGCCATCGTGCCCGAAGTCGGCGCTTCGAAAGCCCCCGACTCTTCGGTGGCAGGTCGCGCGAACGTGCTCGTGTTCCCCGATTTGGATGCGGGCAATATAGGTTACAAGCTTGTTCAGCGCCTTGCGAAAGCCGAGGCATATGGTCCCGTGACGCAGGGAATCGCCGCTCCCGTCAACGACCTTTCGCGCGGTTGCAATGCCGCTGACATTTTCGGCGTCGTCGCCATCACGTGCGTGCAGGCGCAAGCTTAGCTGCCCATACGCTTGGCTTGACAGGGTGACAAGTCGAATTTTTCAACGCCATGAAGAAACTTGTGTACAATAATCAGGCGTTTTGTAATTAGAGGGGAAGGAACGTCATGCAATTCGAAATCGTCACGGATTCAAGCTGCAACCTCAGCGATTCCATGATTCGGGAATTCGGGCTTCATATTCTGCCCCTGACCTTCATGTCCGATGGAAAGCAATATCAAAGCTACACTGCGGGTCGTGATAGCGACCTCAAGAGCTTTTTCAAGATGATGCGCGAAGGCACGGTATTCACCACCTCGTTACCCAACTTGCAGGATACGTCAACGCTGCTCAAGGGCTTGCTTGATGAGGGCAAGGACATCCTCTACATCGGCTTCTCAAGCGGTCTTTCGGGTACCTATCAGGCAACGGCTGCTTTGCTGGATGAGTTGAAGACGGAATATCCCGATCAAAAGATCTATTACACCGATACGTTGGCAGCTGCCATGGGCGAAGGCCTCATCGTGTACAAGGCCGTCAAGATGGCCCAAGCCGGAGCCACGATCGAAGAGGTGCATGCATGGGTCGAGGAAAACAAGTTGAACCTTGCCCATTGGTTCACCGTCGACGACCTCATGTTCCTGTTCCGCGGTGGTCGCGTATCGCGCACGAGCGCTTGGGCGGGCACGTTGCTGAACATAAAGCCAGTGTTGCATGTCGACGACGAAGGTCACCTGATTCCCATGGAAAAGGTTCGCGGCCGCAAGAAGTCAATTCAGGCGCTCGTCGACCACATGGAGGAATCTGCATTAGAGCCCGTTGAAGGGCAGGAGATCTTCATCAGCCACGGAGATTGCCAGGAAGATGCCGACTACCTCGTCGAGCTTATCAAGGACCGCTTCGGTTGCACGAAGTTCGAAGTCAACCTGCTCGATCCCGTCATCGGCGCCCATTCGGGTCCCGGTACGCTCGCGTTGTTCTTCTTCGCCAACAAGCGCTAAAGTCGGCAGCCAAGATTCTGTTAAGGTACCATGCTCGGCATGGTGCCTTTCCTATTTGTAGTCAGCGGGGTTCTTCGAAGAAGAGCCGGTGCCGGTGCCGTGCATGCGCAGCTCGCGGCCATAGCGAAGCGCCCCTTCGCCGAATCGCTCCTTCACCTTGTCCGTTGCTGTTTGCAAGTCCTTATGTGATTTCGAAACCGTTTCCCCTGCGTCGTCATCGAACAGCTTCAGCTGATCGGCATCGTGGCCGTCATCATCGAACCCGGTGACGGCAACGCCTACAAGGCGCAACGCCATACCTTGTTGCCAGAGCTCGTCGAGCATGTCGGAAAGCATATGCCGAAACAAGAACTCGTCATCGCTCGGGGCGGGTAGGGGGCGTTGCACGCTGCGAACCGAGAAGTCAGCGTAACGGACCTTCAATGCCAGCGTGGTTCCCGCGAGGCCCTTGCGCCTCAAGCGCCGTCCGACTTTGGCGGCCATCGTGGCGATTGCCGCTTCGATATCGGTGCGCTCAGTCAAGTCGTGCGCGAACGAAGTCTCGTTCGATACCGATTTCACCTCGTCATCGTTCTCGATTGGGGCGTTTTCGAGTCCTCGGGCCCGTTCCAGCATCACGGCGCCGGTCTTTCCGAGCAACTTGATTATCTCGTCATCGTCAGTTGCAGCCAAATCGCCCAAGGTCTCGAATCCATGCTCGCGCAGTTTCTTTTCGGCTGAAGCGCCTATACCGCTCAGCGCACGGACGGGCATGGGCGCCATGAAGTTGGCCTCACTTCCCGGCGTGACGACGGTTAATCCACGGGGTTTGTCCATGTCGGACGCTAGTTTGGCGACGGCCTTCGTCGTGCCTATGCCGATTGAGCACGAAACGCCGAGCGCCTCGACCCGTTCCTGGATGCGGCGTGCGATCAGAATGGGATGCTCGCGGTTTACACCAGTGGGCGTAACGTCCATGAACGCCTCGTCGATGCTCACCTGCTGCACGTGAGGGGTCTCGTCGTGCAGGATGGCCATGACCTTGTTCGACATCTCGCGATAGCGGTCGAAATGCCCTTCGGTCCAAACAGCGTCGGGGCAGAGGCGCCTGGCGGTGGAAGAGGGCATAGCCGAATGGACGCCGTACTTGCGTGCTTCATAGGAAGCCGTTGAAACGACGCCGCGCTTGTCCGGATCCCCTCCGACGATGACGGGCTTGCCGCGCCATGCAGGATGGTCAAGTTGCTCGACCGACGCGAAGAACGCGTCAAGGTCGACGAGCAAGATGGCGCGACCGTCCCAGGGAACCGATGCGAGGGCATCGAAAGACGTGTCATGTGATGTGGGCTGGCTCATGGTGTAAGTCTAACATGTCGATAAATACTTGAGCCTATGCGTCACCTTTTGTGATAGCATAGAAAACCCGCATTCACCTGCGGTAACAGTGAAAAATCGAACGGCGGCGCACATACACAATATCTGCCACCCGAGCCCTCCCGTTCCAACAACATGATGCGATTTTGGAAGGGCTCGAAACATGTCGTTCGCCTCGGAGATAACTCGTGCGCAACATAGCGCCCTCGAGGGTATTCCCGAACCGGCGCTGTGCCCTCCGTATGACGTCCGCGGCGAAATCACCTGGATCGACTTTTCGGGAACCGAGAATCCGTTTGGCACCCCTTCGTCTTTCGTGCACGCCATTCGCAACGCGATGGCTGACGGATGGATGTCGTATTCGCCCGATTGCGAGGCCCATGTGCTGAGAAGCGCGCTCGCCCGCATTTTCGGCATGCCTGTTGAGTCGTTCCTCGTGGGCACGACGGTTTCGAACATGGTCCGCGCCGTCGCGCAGGCGTTCGAGCCGTGCGTCGTCGGCATTCCCATGCCGTGCCCGATTGAAAACGTGCTCGCGCTTTCGAACACGGGGCACGAGGTCGTCAACATTTCGTCTCCTGCCAGTTTCGTGACGCCGCCGGCCGACATGATGGGCATTCGCGATATCGAGCTGGATGCCGCGTTGCTTTCGAATCCAAGCTGGCCGACTAGCCGCCTTCTGTCTAAATCAACCTTGTTGTCGTACCTCGACACGTGCGACTGGGTTGTCGTCGACGAACGCTCCATCGAGCTCACGTTCGGCGGCGAGACCATGGCCCCGCTCGTCCACGAGTACAAGAACCTCATCGTCATCCAGTCGTTCTCGGAACAATACTGCATGCCCGGTTCGCATATCAGCTACTGCATCGCGCATCCCGACACGATTGCCGAGATCAGCCGTTTTTACGACAACACCTGCGTGACGATGCTCGCCGAGGTGCTGGCAGAGCCGAGCATGGTCGAGCATCCACGCCTGGATGGCGTGCGCGGGTTCCTGTACAGCGAGATCCCGTGGATGCAGTGCATGCTGTCACTCGTGCCGGGCATCGACATTTTCCCCGCCGAGGCCAATTACGTCATGTGCTCGTATCACAACGGCGGCGACCTGAAGCTAGCCGTGCGCGATATCGACGAGTTGAGCGCCCGCCTTCAACTTGAAGGATTCCTCGTACGCAAGCTCGCCGGCACTCCCGGCCTTGTGAATAACGGCTATTTCTGCGTTGCCGTGCGCACGCGCCAAGACAACGAAAAGCTCATCGCCGCATTGCGCCGCATCGTTTCGCCCTCGAGTTAGGCGAGGTGCTCGGCACTGTTTCGAGCCTTAATCCACGCCATATGCGCAAGCTGTCACATTATGTGAATAAACGCTTTTGAGCCGCCATTTACCCTATACTTATAGAGTTTGAGTCTCAACAGCTGAAAGAGGGAATTGTGGCGAACAGTTACAAAGACACGATGAACTTGCCCAAAACCGATTTCCCCATGAGGGGCAATCTGCCCGAAAACGAGCCGAAGCGGCTCGCCAAATGGGAAAACGAGAAGATTTACTGGCGCGTTCTGGAAAAGAACAAAGACGGCGAGCCGTTCATCTTGCATGATGGCCCCCCGTATGCGAACGGCCCCATCCACATCGGCCATGCGTTCAACAAGATCCTGAAGGACTTCGTGAACAAATCGCATGCCCAGCGCGGTTTTTACACACCGTACATTCCCGGATGGGACTGCCACGGCCAGCCCATCGAGCACATGGTCGAGGAGTCGCTGGGCACCGACAAGTTCCGCGAAACGCCTCAGCCCGAGATTCGCCGCCTGTGCCGCGAATGGGCCGAGAAGTACGTCGACGTGCAGCGCGAGGGCTTCAAGCGCCTGGGCGTCAACGCCGATTGGGAGCACCCGTATCTGACGTTCATCCCCAACTTCGAGGCGGGCAACGTCGAAATCTTCAAGAAGATGTATCTCGACGGTGCCATCTACCGTGGTCGCAAGCCCATCCACTGGTGCGCGCACTGCCACACGGCGTTGGCCGAAGCCGAGATCGAGTACGGCAACGAAACGTCGCCCGCCATTTTCGTGCGCTTCGAGATGACGACCGTTCCCGCGGGCCTCGAGGCCTGGGAAGGCAAGCTTGACGTCGCAATCTGGACGACCACGCCGTGGACGCTTCCCGCCGACGATGCGGTTATCCTGCATCCGACCGAGCCGTATGTCGCCGTCGAGCACGATGGCCGCGCCTACATCATGGCCGAGGCCCTCGTCGAGAAGCTCGTGGCCAAGTTCGGTTGGGATGACGCCCGCGTTGTCGAGGGCTTCAAGGCGACGGGCACCGAGCTCCAGGGCAATCGCTATATGCAGCCGATATTCGCCGACCAGGGCGAGGAAGGCGTGTTCATCTACGCTGATTACGTCACGATGGAAGACGGCACGGGCATCGTCCACACGGCTCCCGGTCACGGCGTCGAGGACTACCTTGCCGGTCAGAAGTTCGGCGTGCCGGTCATCATGCCCGTCGACGATGACGGTCGTTTCTACGTGGGCGAGGGCATGGGCACCGGCGGACCGTTCAGCGGCATGGACGTCAACGAGGCGAATCCCGTCATCATCGAATGGCTGCGCGACCGCGGCACGCTGATCCTGCACGAGAACATGGACCACAGCTATCCGCATTGCTGGCGTTGCCACGAACCGGTCATCTTCCGTGCCACGAGCCAGTGGTTCGTTTCTATGGACGATACGGGCTTGCGCGCTGCGGCATCCAACGCAATTCAAAACGAAGTCGAATGGATTCCGGCGTGGGCTTCGAACCGCATCGGCGCCATGGTGGCCGAGCGTCCGGACTGGTGCATATCGCGCCAGCGCTCGTGGGGCGTTCCCATCCCGGTGTTCTCATGTTCCAAGTGCGGGCATACCGTTGCGACCGAGGCGACGTTCGACGCCGTCATCGATTTGTTCTACAAGGAAGGCGCCGATGCCTGGTTCACCAAGAGCCCGGCAGATTACCTGCCTGCCGACACATGCTGCGAGCATTGCGGGGCTGGGGTGGAAGACCTCGTCCCCGAAAAGGACATCCTCGACGTGTGGTGGGAAAGCGGCGTCACGCACCAAAGCGTGTTGCGTCACCGCGCAGACGAGGGCCTGCGCTGGCCTGCAGACATGTACTTGGAGGGATCCGACCAGCATCGCGGTTGGTTCCAATCCTCGCTGCTCACCAGTGTTGGGGCATATGGCCTGCCGCCATACAAGTCGGTCATGCACTGTGGATTCACGGTTGACGAGAACGGCGAGAAGATGTCGAAGTCCAAGGGCAACGGCATCGACCCGGCAGATGTCATGGGCAAGTTCGGCGCCGACGTGCTGCGCCTGTGGGTCGCGTCGGTCGACTATTCGCATGACGTATCGATTTCCGACAACATCCTGAAGCAGGTGTCCGATGCCTATCGCAAGTTCCGCAACAGCTTGCGTTTCTTGCTTGGCAATCTCGAGGATTTCAGCAACGACGACATCGTGGCATCTTGGGATGACCTCGAGCCGGTCGATAAGTACATGATGGCCCGCACCTACGCGTTGCTGCGCGAGTGCGAGGATGCATACGATGCGTACAAGTTCCAGGGCGTGTACCGCAGCTGCTACGACTTCGTGAACGAGCTTTCCAGCGTGTACATGGACGTGACGAAGGACCGCCTGTATTCCGAGGCGCCCTCGTCGCCGCGCCGTCGCGCCGCCCAAACGGTTCTGATGAACATCCTCGAGGTGCTCGTGCGCGTGCTCGCGCCCATCCTGTCGTTCACATGCGATGAGGTGTGGGAATTCTACCCCGAGCCGTTGCGCGGCGAGTCGGACCGTCCCACGAGCGTGCAGCTTGCCGGCTGGCCGACGCGAGACGATTTCGCGCCCGCATTGCCCGCCGACGACGGTGCTGCCGCCATCGCCGATTTCGCGCCCGTCCTTGCGGTGCGCGAGGTTGTCACGAAGGCGCTCGAAGACGCCCGTGCAGAGGGTTCCGTGAAGAAGAGCCAGGAAGCTGCCGTGCGCGTCACGTTGCCCGCCGATGTGCTGCAGGCCATTTCCGCATTCGACGACGCCGTGTTCGAGGAGCTGTTCATCGTCAGCGGCGTCGAGTTCGAAGCCGGCGACGACTTCGCATGCGAGGTCATGAACGCGTCGGGCGAGAAGTGCCCGCGCTGCTGGAACTACCGCGAACTCGGCGGAAACGCGAACCACCCCGACGTGTGCGAGCGTTGCGCCGATGCCCTCGACGCCATCGGCTTCGAAGAATAGCCACCGCAAGACCAACCAGGGGGCGTGCGCTTGCGCGCCCCTTTGAGTATATGGAGCAAAAACTGACCGTTAAAGGGAAAACAATCTTGCTTGTCGCCATCGTCATCGTATGGGTGGCGCTTGACCAGCTCACGAAATCGCTCGTGGCGGGTCAGACGCTCGGCGAGCAATTCGCAGGGCCTTTCCTGGGCCTCGTGGATTTCAAGCTGGTTCATAACACGGGTGGCGCTTGGGGCATATTCGAGGGAAACCCGTATGCCCTCGGCGTGTTCTCGATCGCCGTGTGCGTGATGCTGCTGGCGTACTTCGTCTGGCAGCGGCGCGAGGCAAACGCGGCGCAAGTCATCGCCATCGGCTTGATCGTCGCGGGCGGAATCGGGAACGTTATCGACCGGTTCGTCCAGGGTTACGTGACGGATTTCATCGAGTTCAGCTTCTTCGATTTCCCGGTGTTCAACGTTGCGGACATAGGCGTGACGTGCGGATTCGTGTTGCTGTTCGTGGGGTTGGCGATTTCGTGGCACGAGGAATCGAAGGGCGTGTCATGAGTATTTCACGCATGTACATGGCCACGGAAGCCGACGAGGGCATGCGGCTGGATGCCCTGATGGGCGAACGCGGCCTGTACCCAAGCAGGTCTGCAGCCGCACACGCTATCGAGGATGGCAAGGTGCTCGTTGCAGGCGAGCCCGCCTCCAAGAAGCAAGCGGTCAAAGCCGGTCAGCCCATTGTGTACGAAGTCGCCGAACAGGCCATCGATACGCCGCTCATGGGCGAGCCGATACCGCTTGACATCCGATACGAAGACGACGACATCATCGTCTTGTCGAAGCAGGCGGGTTTGGTGTGCCATCCATCAGAGGACCATTTGGACGGCACGCTCGTCAACGCCCTCATCTACCATTGCGGAGCCGATCACCTATGCAACGTGCAGGGCGAGAAAGACCGCTTGGGAATCGTGCACCGGCTCGACATGGACACGACCGGCCTCATGATGGCTGCCAAGACCAACGCCGCGGGCGAGGCGCTCATGGCCGCCATCCAAGACCACGTGGTCGACAGGCGCTACCTGGCTCTCGTTCATGGCGTCATACCCCATGAGACGGGCATGATCGACGCGCCCATTGCGCGCCATCCCAAGGATCGCACGCGCATGTGCATCCGCGACGTGCCGAGCGCCCGCGAGGCCATCACGACGTTTACCGTGCTCGATCGCTACGAGGCAGGTCCTCGCGACAACGGCTACACGCTCGTGGACTGCAAGCTGTTCACGGGACGCACGCACCAGATTCGCGTGCATATGGAATACGCGAAGCACCCGCTGGTGGGCGATACCATGTACACGGCCAACAGCCCACGACACGAATCGGCCAACCGGGGGCTTGCGCGACAGTTCTTGCATTCGTTCAAGTTAACGTTCAGTCATCCGATTACCGGTCAACCCTTGCATTTCGAGGACGAATTGCCCCAAGATTTGGCCAACGTGCTCGAAGGGCTCGAAGAGAGAAGGTGCTGCTGACATGAAGAAGACAGTGCTCATCGGCGTGACGGCATGCGTTGCCATCTACAAGACGTGCGAGATCATCCGCGGTTTGCAGAAAGCGGGCGTTCGCGCGAAGGTCGTCATGACCGAGCATTCGACGAATTTCATCAACCCGACGTTGTTCCGGTCCCTCACGCGCGAGCCGGTTGCCGTCGGGCTGTTCGACGACAGGCCCGGAGATCCCATTCACCACATCTCGCTTTCGAAGGAAGCCGACCTGTTCCTCATCGCGCCGTGCACGGCCAACGTCATCGCCAAGTTGGCTCATGGCATCGCCGATGACCTGCTGACGACGACGGCGCTTGCAACCAAGGCGCCCATCGTCATTGCTCCGGCTATGAACGTGAACATGTACGAGAACGTGGCGACTCAGGAGAACATGGAAACGCTGCGTTCGCGCGGCATCGCGTTCATCGACGCGGAAAGCGGATACCTGGCATGCGGCGATGTGGGGAAGGGCCGTCTTGCCGACCCGTCCGTCATCGTTTCGGCCGTTCTCGAGATGCTCGAGGTCAAACGCGATCTCGAGGGGAAACGCGTGTTGGTCACGGCCGGTCCCACGGTCGAGCCCATCGATGCAGTCCGCTTCATATCGAACCCCTCATCGGGTAAGACGGGTTTCGCCATCGCCGAGGCCGCTGTCAGGCGTGGCGCGGATGTCACCCTCGTCACCGGCCCCGTTGACCTCGACGACGTCGAGGGTGCCAAGACGGTGCGCGTCCGCACGGCATGCGAGATGTTCCTCGAGGTCGATACCGTGTTCGACGATGCCGATATCGCCGTGTTCACGGCGGCAGTGAGCGATTTCCGTCCTTCGATCGTTGCGGACGGGAAACTGAAGAAGGGCATCGATGACGAAGCGCTTACGCGTATCGAGCTTGTCGAGAACCCCGACATCCTTGCCACGATGGGCAAGCGAAAGCGCGCAGGTCAGGTTGTCGTGGGCTTCGCCGCCGAGACCGGCGATGTCGAGGCGAACGCGCGCGAGAAGCTCGTTCGCAAGAACGCCGACTTCATCGTCGGAAACGACGTTTCCGAAGGCAAGGCGTTCGGTGCGGATGAAAACCAGGTGTTGCTCGTGACGAAAGACGACGCGAAGCCTTTGCCGCTCATGTCGAAAGCCGATCTTGCCAACGTGATTCTCGACGCGGCATTGGAGCAGTAGAGCGCAGCGATAACGCATTGCAATCGACAAAAGAAGGGCCCTTCCACATGGAAGGGCCCTTTTGCTACGAAAAGAACGGTGCAAGCTGCTAGAGGAGCTTCTTCAAGGTGCCCAGCAGGCCACGGCCGACGCCGCTGCCGGCAGCACGGGCTGCAGACGTGAGTGCCGCGTCGATGAGTTTCGTCTTGGCCTTGCGATCGGCTTCCTCCTGCTTCAGGCGGGCCTTCTCCTCGGCTTCGGCTTTCTTGGCAGCTTCGCGCGCTTCGCGTTCTGCCTGTTGCTGGGCAAGCCTGACTTGGCGCTCGGCTTCCTTCTCGGCCGCGATGCGCTGCCGTTCGGCTTCCTTTTCCTCGGCGATGCGCTGGCGCTCTGCCGCTTTCTCCTCGGCAATCCGCTGACGCTCCGCCTCCTTTTCCTCGGCGATGCGCCGGCGTTCGGCTTCCTTTTCCTCTGCAAGGCGTTGCTTCTCAGCGGCAGCATCCAATTCCGCTTGCAGGCGCGCATCCTCTTCGGCGATCCTTGCCGCTTCGGCGGCGCGTTGAGCGGCGAGGAAGCTGGCGTTCAGGATCTCGTATGCGCTGTCACGGTCATAGGTCCTGCCGTATCTGCTGCGGAGCGCATCGTTCGAGATGATGTAGTCCTTCGCATCGTCAGGCGCGGCATCCATCGAGCATGTGGGCGCGATGACCTTGCAACGCTGCACGACCATGGGCGTGCCATCTTCTTGCAGGAAGCTGATAAGCGCTTCGCCTGTGCCGAGTTCGGTAATGGCCTCTGCCGTATCGAAGTCAGGGTTGATGCGGAAACTCTCGGCTGCAGCCTTGATGGCTTTCTGCTCGGCGGGCGTGTAAGCACGCAGCGCATGCTGCACCTTGTTCGACAGCTGCGCGAGCACCGGGTTGGGGATGTCGGAGGGGTTCTGCGTCACGAAGTACACGCCGACGCCCTTCGAGCGGACGAGTTTGACGATTTGCTCGACCTTGTCGAGAAGCGCTCGCGGCGCCTCATTGAACAGCATGTGGGCTTCGTCGAAGAAGAAGCACACTTTGGGTTTGTCGAGGTCGCCGACTTCGGGCAGCATCTCGTACAGCTCGGAGAGCATCCAAAGCAGGAATGTCGAGTACATGAGCGGGGATTGCACCAAGCGGACGCAATGCAGCACGTTGATGTACCCCTTGCCGTCTGCATCGGTTGCAAGCCAGTCAATGATATCGAGTGCGGGCTCGCCGAAGAAGATGTTTCCGCCGGCATCCTCCAGCTGCAGGAGCGCCCGTTGAATGGCTCCGATGGACTGCGTGGAAATCTGGCCGTACGACAGCGTGTAATCCTTTGCATGCTCGCCGACGTAGTTGACCATCGTGCGCAGGTCTTTAAGGTCGAGCAACAGCAAACCTTCATCATCGGCCACATGGAAGACGATGTTCATAACGCCTTCCTGAACTTCGGAAAGCCCCAGCAGGCGGGAAAGCAACACGGGACCCATTTCCAGGATGGTGGTACGGCAGGGAACGCCGCCTTCGCCGTACACGTCCCAGAAACGAGTCGGGCAGCCATGGAAATCGTAATCGTACACGCCAAGGGCGGCGAGGCGGTCCACCAGCTTCTCGGTGGCTTCGCCGGCAACGGCGACGCCGGACACGTCGCCTTTCACGTCCGCGAGGAACACGGGGATGCCCGCATCGCTCATCGATTGGGCGATTGTCTTCATTGTAACCGTCTTGCCCGTGCCCGTGGCGCCCGTGATGAGACCATGCCTGTTTGCAAGCCCAGGCAGCAAGTACACAGGTTCAGTCCCCTTGGCAATTAACAGCTTGCCATCGATAAACATGGACGTTCCTTTCTCGGTTTGCGAGCAATCCTACAGGGCGAATTTCCAAAGGCCGTGCAAGTTGCAGTACTCGTACACCTCGATGGGCTTTTGGCCGCCAAGGACGATTTCGGCATGGGGAGCCTCGCCGGGCTTCAGGCACTTGGCGAGCACGCCTTCCTCGGTGACAACGTAAATCCACTGGATGAAGTGCTCTTCGAGCATGGGATGGTCGACGCTGCCGACGTTGACGATGATCTTGTCGCCGTCGAGGGTGACGTCGGGAACATGCTTTTCTTTGGCGGCGTCAGTGGTGTTGGCCTCGATGACGACCATGGGCTGACCGCAGCACGAAAGCGTCCCGCCGCCTTCGGCAACCTTCACAACGATGTTTCCGCAAACCGGGCACTTGTAAAACGTCGATCTTTTCATGGGAAACCGCCTTTCGTTTGAATGTTCTACTGGCATCTCAATGATAAATGAAAACGACTGAACGATATGCCGCATATCGCCGCTTTTGACGATTTATGTGATGAGGATGATTGAACCTTGCAAAGCAACCGAGTTAGTTTTAAGATAGCGTCTCGCTGACGGGTGGTGGCGCAGTTTGGTAGCGCACTTGACTGGGGGTCAAGGGGTCGCAGGTTCAAATCCTGTCCACCCGACCAGGAAATCAACGGTCCCTAACAGGGACCGTTTTCTTTTGGGTGGACAGGATTTGAACCTGCGTGGCAGTTGAACAGCCCAGTGGGCTGTTCAAGCCTGAGCGTCGCGGAATCTAAGACTCACCCTCGGGGGTGGGCGGCGCTCCTTTCGGGGTGGGCGGCTGGTGTTTCGCCTTTCACCGAAGTCGAGGGGCTGCATTCGCACTCGAAATCGGCGCGATACATGCCATTTCATAAAATATATGCATTATTTCAGACGGGAATAAAGGGGAGATTGCTGTGCAACTCATATCATTCTTGATTTTGTTTCCATTGATAATCGCGGCGGTGCTGCTTGTCGCGAAAGGCGATATGCTGCGCAACGTCATCGTGGTGGCGTCTGCGATCATAATCGCCGCCGGCTCGATTGTGTTGGCAGTGCAGTACCTCGGCGCACCGTGGATCGGCTTCGAATTCGAATCGCCGATCGTCGATTACATCGGAACGGCCATCGGCGTCGTCATCGCCGCTGCCGTCATTGCATTCGGCGTCAAGTACAAGAACTACCTCGCCATTGCCCTTGCGGTAATCCAAGTGGTTGGCTCGCTTGTATTCGAGCTGGGCTTCGCGCATGGCGCCTCTTCCCGAATCGGGCTCTACATTGACTCGCTCTCGATCGTAATGGCGCTGATCATAGGCATCATCGGCAGCGGCATTTGCGTGTACGCGCTCGGTTACATGATCGATTTCCAAAAGCACCTCGATGAGCACGGCGAGGCGGAGGGGCTCACCGAATTACAGCGCAAGGACCGTCGCCCCGAATTCTTCGCCCTCATGTTCTTGTTCCTGTCTGCTATGTACGTCATCGTCTTCTCGAACAACATGGCCTGGATGTTCACAGGCTGGGAGGTCACGACGTTGTGTTCGTTCCTGTTGATTGCCTATACCCGTACTGAAGAGGCCGTCAACAACGCGTTCCGCCAGATAATCATGAACATACTCGGCGGTATCGGGTTTTTGGTGGCGCTGTACCTGGCAGTTGCCTTCACCGGCACGCTATCGCTCGAGCGTTTCATCGCGATCGGCATGATGCGTCCCGCGCTCGTTGTAGTCGCTGTGGGGGCTTTGGCGTTTGCCGGCCTCACGAAAGCGGCTCAAATGCCGTTCCACACGTGGCTGCTCGGCGCCATGGTAGCGCCGACGCCCACGTCCGCGTTGCTCCATTCGTCGACGATGGTCAAGGCCGGCGTGTTCCTGCTCATCAAGCTGTCGCCGCTGTTCGCCGTCTGCATTGTTCCCGCCACCATGGTCGTGCTCGTGGGCGGCTTCACGTTCATGCTGTGCTCGTTCATGGCAATATCTCAGACCAACGCCAAGCGCGTGCTCGCCTATTCGACCATCGCCAACTTGGGATTGATCGTCGCCTGCGCGGGTGTTGCCACCCCCGAAGCCGTCTGGGCGGCCACGTTGCTCGTCATCTTCCATGCAGCAGCCAAATCGCTGCTGTTCCTGTGCGTCGGTACAGCCGAACATCACATCGGCAGCCGCGACATCGAGGACATGGACCTGCTGTTCGACCGCATGCCGCGCCTGGCGCGTTTCATGATGCTCGGCATCATGTGCATGTTCATCGCCCCGTTCGGCATGCTTATCGCCAAGTGGGCGACGCTCGTCTCGTTCGTCGATTCAAACCAGATCATCCTCATCCTGTTGCTGGCGTTCGGGTCGGCTGCCACATTTATGTTCTGGGCCAAATGGCTCGGCAAGCTGTCGGGTATCGCCGGGTCTCCCGAGAACGTCGAGTTGACGGTGCATCCTTCTGAATGGGTCTCGCTCATCATCATGGCGTGCATAGCGGTCGTCGCCTGCGTGGCGTTGCCGTTTGTATCCAACATCTTCGTCGAGCCGTATGTCGTCGGCGTGTTCGGCGTGCTCGGCCGTGATGTCGCAGTCGACAACCTGTGGCTATCGTCAATCCTGGCCATCTTCGTGTTCGCCGTGCTGTTCGGCGGCATAGGCGCCTCGAAGAAGAAGCGCGTCGGCGTGTACCTCGCCGGCGTTTCGGTCGATTCGGATACCCGCACGTATCGCAACAGCCTGTCAGGCGAGTCGATCGCCACTTCGCGCAACATGTACCTGAACTCGTTCTTCGGCGAGCAGAAGCTTCGCCCCGTCGGCGAGGTCCTGTGCTCGTTCATCATAGTCGTGGCGCTTTTGGCTAGCGGCATCATCCCGCCGGTCCTGTTCCTGTAAAGAGAGGTGCCAGGAAACATGTTCATCACCGAATCCTTCATCTTCACCCTGATAGGCACTGTGGCATTCGTCGTGCTTGCGCCCATCATCGGTTGTTTCCTCGCGGGACTCGACCGCATCATATCGGCGCGCATGCAAGGCCGTGTGGGACCACCTCTGCTGCAGCCTTATTACGACGTGCGCAAGCTGATCGCCAAAGATGACGTCACCGTTTCGGGTGTCGACGGCGTGTACATGACCTGCGCGCTCGTGTTCACTGCGTTTGCGGGTGGCATTTTCTTCAGCGGCGGCAACCTGCTGATGAGCGCGTTTGTCATCACGATGGCTGCCTTGTTCTTCATCATGGCGGCGTACTCGTCGCGCAGCCCGTATGCCGAGCTCGGCGCCGGCCGCGAGACCGTGCAGGTCATGGCATACGAGCCCATGGTCCTGCTCATGGCAGTGTGCTTCTTCATGGCTGCCGGCTCGTTCAACGTGGGCGCAATCTTCAATCAGCCGTTGCCGGTTATCTGCTTGACGATTCCCGCGTTCATAGGCTTCTTGTTCATCCTCACCATCAAGTTGCGCAAGTCGCCGTTCGACCTGTCCACATCGCATCATGCGCATCAAGAGCTCGTCCGCGGCACGACGACCGAGATGAGCGGCAAGACGCTTGCCAAGGTCGAGGTCATGCACTGGTGCGAGACCGTGCTGTTCCTCGGCTGGACGGGCATGTTCTTCATCTGGGGAACCCCGCTATCCATCATCTTGGGCGTGGTCGTGGCCCTGGCGGCGTGGTTCTTCGAGATTTGGATTGACAACAACTTCGCGCGCGTCAAGTGGCAGGCCATGCTGAAGTGGGCGTGGATCGTGGCGCTTGTCTGCGGCGGAATCAACATCGTCATTCTGGCGTTCATCTAGGAAGGGGAACAACGTGGGTTACGCATCAAAATCCCCCTGGGTCATCCATTACGACGCTTCAAGCTGCAACGGGTGCGATATCGAGGTGCTCGCGGCGTTGTGCCCCGGCTATGACGTGGAGCGGTTCGGCATCATCAACACGGGCAACCCCAAGCATGCCGACATCTTCTTGGTCACCGGATCGGTTAACAGCCGCAACATCGACGTGGTGAAGCAAATTTACGACCAGATGGTCGAGCCGAAGGTTGTCGTCGCATGTGGCATTTGCGCGTGCACGGGCGGCATTTTCCACGATTGCTATAACGTGCTCGGCGGCGTGGACAAGGCCATACCAGTCGACGTGTACGCTCCGGGCTGCGCCGTTCGCCCCGAAGCCATCATCGACGCGGTCGTCCAGGCAATCGGCATCCTCGAGGAGAAGTCGAAGGCCCTGCAAGCTGCGAAGAAGGGAGCATAGCCATGACGTTCGTGCAGGAGTTCATTCCGCTTCAGCTCGACCAGCTCCACCGCGAAGCGGCCGTCATGAAGGTCGAAGGCTGGCGTTTCATACAAACCCATGCCGTCAACACCGATGACGGCATCGACCTGTATTACTCGTTCATGAAAGACGGAGTCACGCGCAATTACCATATTGCAGGCGTGACGAAGGACCAGCCCGTTCCGACCATTACCGACCTGTTCCTCGCGGCGTTCGTGTTCGAGAACGAAGCGCGTGAGCTGTTCGGCGTAGACATGCGCGACATCGCCATCGACTTCGCAGGAAACCTTTACGCGCCTGCAGAGTTCGAGCCGATGACGTTCTTGTCGCCGGAACAGAAGGCGGCTCGTGAGAAGGCGAAGAAAGCGGCAGCCGATAAGGCGGCAAAAGTAACGGGTGCTGCAGGCGATGAGGCTGCAACGGCACCAGCCAAGAGCGGTTTCGTCATGACGCCCGAGCGTCAAGCGCGCTTGGACGCCAAGATGGCGACCATGTCTCCCGAAAAGAAGGCAAAGGTCGAAGCTGCCCTCGCGAGAATCGCGGCAGCCGATTCGGCTCCTGCCCCTGCGGCAGAGCCTGCGTCAGCCGAGGTTCCGAAGGTTGCAGAATCCGTCGTGGCAGAACCTGCGCCCGAAAAGGCCGAAGCCAAGGACGCGGCTCTCGAGGAGAAGCTCGCGAACATGGATCCCGAGAAAGCCGCAAAGGTGCGCGCGGCGCTTGCCAAGAAGGGTGCGCCAGCCGAATCGGCAGCTGTGCAGGAACCTGCAGAAGAGGCATCTGCCAAGGAATTCGCAGACGAGCAGCTTGCCGCGTTGATCAGCCTCATGGACGAATCAAAGGCGTCGATTGTGCGAGCGGCGCTCAACATGAAGGGAGGGGAGTAGCGTGGGCAAGAAATCCGTCATCCCGTTTGGACCCCAGCATCCCGTACTGCCCGAGCCACTGCATCTGGACCTGGTTGTCGAGGACGAGGTCGTCCTCGAGGCGACTCCGCAGATCGGATTCATCCACCGCGGCCTCGAGCGGCTCGTGCAGACGAAGGACTACAACCAGTTCATCTACGTAGCCGAACGCATCTGCGGTATTTGCGCATTCGGCCATTCCATGGGATACGCCGAGACGATAGAGCGCCTCATGGGCGTAGAAGTCCCAAAACGTGCAGAGTAC
>JAFWJU010000099.1 GCA_017511465.1 Eggerthellaceae bacterium
CGCCGAACTCCTCGCTCGCCGCAGCCACGACCTCGCCTCCGGGGCACATGCAGAACGTGTAGACGCTGCGTCCGTTGGGCAGGTGCACGACGAGCTTGTAGTCGGCAGCTCCGAGGGCTGGATGTCCCGCCGCTTTGCCGTATTGGGCCTTGTCGATGTCTTTTTGCAGGTGCTCGATGCGGACTCCCACCGAAAACGGCTTGGGTTGCATTTCGACATGGGCGCGTTGCAACATGCGGAACGTGTCGCGCGCCGAATGCCCGCATGCCAAAACGAGCGTCGTGCAGCTGAAACATTGCTCGCCTTCGGGAGTCGCCACGACTACCTCGCACAAGTGGCTCGCCTCGTCGAAATGCACATCTTGCAGCTTCGAGTGGAAACGGACCTCGCCACCTGCTTCTTCAATTTGCCGACGCATGCGCCTTACGACATCGACGAGCTTGTCGGTTCCAATGTGAGGCTTGGCCTGCCAAAGGATTTCCTCAGGCGCGCCCGCATCGACGAACCATTGCAATACATGACGGGCGAGAGGGCTTTTCGTGCCTGTCGTCAGCTTCCCGTCGGAAAACGTTCCCGCCCCTCCTTCACCGAACTGCACGTTGGTGGCAAGGTTCAGGTTCTGGCCCCGATTGAAAGCGTCAACGGCATCCAATCGCTCATCGACGTTGCCGCCGCGCTCCAAGACCAAGGGGCGCAACCCCGCCCGAGCGAGATACAGTGCCGCAAACAGGCCGGCAGGACCCGTTCCCACAACGACGGGTCGCGGCTCGTCGCCTGCAAGAGACACTTGGGGAATCTCGAGAGGCTCATAGGGAACATGCGGCTTGATCGCGATGCCCTTTGCAGGGAGGATTTTGGCCTCATCCACCTCGACGGCAACCGTTGCGACAAAACGCACGATGTCCTTGCGGGCGTCGACGCTGCGGCGCACGAGTTTCACTTCGCCGAGATCCGCGGCCTTCACGCCGAGTGCGCTCGCGATGCACGAGCGCATCGCCTGGTCGCCGTCAGGCAAGCCGGCATCGAGGGGGAATCGCACGTTCGAGACTTCGATCATCGAGCCCTACTCCTCGCTACACAGTTGTCCGGCAGCCGAGCGGCCGGCGATGATGCCGCTTGCCCACGCCCAATGCAAGTTGTACCCACCGCAAGGACCGTCGACGTCAAGCGCCTCGCCGCAAGCATACAGGCCGTCGATGCCATGGGCGGCCATGCTGTGAGGATCGAAACACGTCACATCGAAACCGCCGCGGCGCACCTGGCACTGGTCGGGATCGGCGATGCCGGTCACGTCCAGGGGGAACATCGTCAGCATGCACGCCAAATCCAACGCGCCTTCCTTCGTGCAAACCTCGTCTGGGCGCTTGCCTTTCCGCTTCAACAGCACTTCATACACGCGGGGCAACAGCAGTCCACGCAGGAAACCGCCGTACGTCAGCTTGCCGCCGAATGTCGACGAGAGCACGGCATACCTCTGTTGCAGGAACTCCTCGACTTCTTCTCGCTCGAAGGGATCGAAATCGGGAAGGAAGTTGATGTGCAGCGAATCGCCTGGTTGCCACAGGCGCGACAGGTCGTACACGCAGATGCCCGAAACGCCGTACTTGCGGAACATCAACTCGCCGTGCTCGATTGCCTCATACACGTCCTCATCGCCATGCGGTCGAACAAGCGACACCATGCAGCGCACGCGGATGTTATCGAGTTCGCGCGTCAGGACGATGTCCTCATCCGCACAACGCAGGGGACCCAATACGGGCTGCAGGGGCAGGTGGGTCAAACCAGCTGCGGAAAGCGATGCGGAGGCTTTGCCCCCACACGCCACGATGACGGCATCGGCGCGTTCGAACACCCCATCTGCCATGCGCAACGTGAACGGCTTGCCCGGGTCGCGAGGCGGCTCGACGGCGACGACCTCGCGCTCGCAAGACTCGCGCGCGCCTGCGGCTGCAGCCGATGCCCTCAGCACGTCGACGACTACGCTTGCCTTGTTGGCTTGCGGGTACTGGCGGCCGTCGGGCTCTTCCCGCCAAGCCAGGCCATGGTTCGCGAAAAACGAGTGCACCATGTCATCATCGGGCGCAACGGCGATACGGCCGATAGCCTCGCCGACGAACGCGTAGTTGTGATACCGGTAGAACTTGATGTTGTGGTTCGAGAAATTGCAACGGCCGTTGCCCGTCGCCAAAATGGACCGACCCACGCGATCGTCGCGTTCGAACACGACGATATCAAGAGGGCAACCGCATGAACGCGCGTGCTCTCCTGCCGCAATGGCGGCTGTAAGCCCGGCTGCCCCGCCTCCGATGATCGCTAGTCTTTTCGCTCCTTGTTTCATGCAGCCCATTATAACGGTGACACGGGCGCGCCTACCCCATGGCGCCTGCATCAACGAAAACGGGTCAGGCACCAAGTGCCTGACCCGTTTCGAGCCAATCGGTGTTCCCAGTACGCTACTTCGCCTGGCCGGGCTCGACGACGAGGGTGTCCTCGTAATCGGCGCCGTACACGTCGAGAAGCGTCTTCTCATAGGCGGCATGGAAGAACTTCTCGGCACCGAGTTTTTCCATGTCCTCGTTAATCCACTGGAGCAGCTCCGTGTTGCCCTTGGAAACGGCAGGGGCGATGGTGTCGAGGCTTCCGAGCTCCTCGATGCCCACCGTGAAGCCCTTGGCGCTGTTGGCAAACGCGATGACCTCGGTGTTGTCATTGGCCCATGCCACGCCTTCCTTGTTCTCGAAAGCGGTCTTGGCGTTTGCATAGGTTTCGAACTTCTTCAGCTTGATCTCGGGGTTGTTCTCGGTCAGGTACGTCTCGGCGGTCGTGCCGGTAATGACGATGACCTCGCCGTCGCCGATTTGGGACAGGTCGGTGATCACGTTGTCGTCATGCGAAACGACACCCAGGGCGACGTTCATGTAGGGGTCGCAGAAGTCGACCTTCTGGGCGCGCTCTTCGGTGACGGTGAAGTTCGCCAGGATGACATCGACCTTGCCGGTCTCCAGGTATTCGACGCGGTTTGCAGCTTCAGTCGACACGAACTCGACCTCGACGCCCAGGTCCTCGGCCAGGCGATTAGCCAGCTCTACGTCGTAGCCCGCATACTCGCCACCTTCGTCAACGTAGCCGAACGGATGCTTGTCGCTGAACACGCCGATGACGATCTTGCCGCTGGCCTTGATGTCGTCAAGCGTGCGGTACACGGCGCTGCCGCTTGCCGAAGCGCTCTCGCTGGCGCTGGCCGAAGCGCTGCCGCTGGCGCTCGCCGCCGAGCTGCTGCCCGACGAACCGCAACCTGCCAGCAAACCCAAAGCCAGAACGAGCGCGGCCGCCACGGCGGCAATTCCAACAAATCTCTTCCTCATGATGGGTTCTCCTTTTCTCGCCCCTCAAACTTGAAACCACACCATGGTAGCGAATCATCGCCTGAACAACGAGCAGAAACAGAACCTTCAGAGGTTAGACGGCATGCAATTTCCCGATATTGCACTATCGGTTAAACCGAACGCGGCTTATTCCTCGACCGTATGCGAGCGAACGGCGGTGAATTCGAACGTGTGCAGGAACTCGCGCGCACGTTCGGTCTTGGGGTTCGTGAAGAACAGCTCGGGGATGCCCTCTTCCACGATGTGCCCGCCTTCTAGGAAGATGACGCGGTCGGCAACGGCGCGGGCGAAGCTCATCTCGTGCGTGACGATGATCATGGTCTTGCCCTCGCGCGCGAGGTCCAAGATGACATCGAGCACCTCGTGCACCATTTCGGGGTCGAGGGCTGCCGTGATCTCGTCGAGCAGCATGATCTCGGGCTGCATGGCCAATGCGCGCGCGATGGTGACGCGTTGCTTCTGGCCGCCGGAAAGCTGACGCGGGTAATCGTCGCGCTTGTCCAGCAGGCCTACGCGCTCGAGCAGGGCCTCGCCTTCGGCGATGGCCTCTTCCTTCGGCCGTTTTTGCACCACGATGGGCGAAAGCGTGACGTTCTCGATGATGGTCTTGTGCGGGAACAGGTCATAGCTTTGGAACACCATGCCCAGCTTCTGGCGAATCTGCGCGATGTTCTTCGAACGGCCGTCGACTTCCTGGTCGTCGAGCAAGATGCGCCCGCCTTGGATTTCCTCCAAACCGTTGATGCAGCGCAAAAGCGTGGACTTGCCGCAACCCGACGGGCCTATGACCACGATGACTTCGCCGGCACGCACCTCGAGGTCCAACCCGTCGATGACCACGTTGTCCCCGAACGACTTCGTCAGGTTTTCGATACGCAGCACGATTTCGCGTTCGTCGGCCATTTAATTGCTCCACTTCTTCTCGAGATGACGCGCCAGCATGCTGATGGGCCAGCACACCAGGAAATACAGCAAGAGGATGGTCCCGTAGATGCCGAACACGGCATTGGGGCTGACCATGCGATTGGCTTCGATAATCTGCTGGCCAACCTTCATGACTTCCACCACGCCGATCATCAGGATGAGGCTCGTGGTCTTGATCATGCGCGTGACCAGGTTGATGGACATGGGGATGAGCCGTCGGACGGCCTGCGGAATGACCACATGGTAGTAAATCTGCCCCTTGGTCATGCCCAGGGCGGCAGCGCTTTCGTACTGATGCACGGGAATGCTTTCGAGTGAGCCTCGCACCAGGTCGCCCATCTCGCCCACGCCCCAGAAGCTGAACACGATGATGGAGCTGAGCTCGGCGGACACGTTGAGCCCCAGCGCACGCGTGGCACCGAAGAACACGATGAACAACAGCACCAGCTGCGGCATGATGCGCACGATTTCGAGGTAAATTCGGCTGATGACGCGCGCGACGGGGTTCTTCCACGTCATGAAGATGCCGAACAGCATGCCCAGCACCAAGCTGATGACCACCGAGATGATGCTTATTTCAACCGCAACGCCCAAACCCTGCAGGAGCCGCATGGCGTTGCTGCCCTTGAACAGGACATCAAGACCCAAAAGCTCCATAGCGGAGTTTCCTTTCGACGACGGTTCCCAAAATGGACACGGGCAGGATGATGATGAGGTAGAAGATGACGAGCAGCACCAGGCACTCGGTCGTGTTGTAATACAGGCCGATGAGGTCCTTGGCCACGAACATCAGGTCCATAAGGCTGATGGCCGAGAACACGCTGGTTTCCTTCAGCAGGAAGATGATGTTGGCCACGAACGACTGGACGGAAAGCGAAACGGCCTGCGGCAGCACGACGTAACGCATGACCTGCGCCTTCGTCATGCCCAGCGAAAGCGCGCTCTCGGTTTGGATGGGCTCGACGGCCTCGAGTCCGCTTCGGAACGACTCGGCCATGTACGCGCCGCCCAACAGCGCCAATCCCAGCATGCCGCACGCTTCGGCGTCTATGCCGACGCCGAGCACGCGCGGTAAGGCGAAATACATGAAGAACAGCTGGATGAGCAGCGGCGTGTTGCGGTACAGCTCGATGTAGAACAAGGAGATCTGGTACAGGACCGGAATCTTGTAATGCGTGATCATCGCCACGACGAGCCCGATGACAAGCGAGCCCAAGATGCCGATCCAACCGATGCGCAGGGTGAGCCACATGGCCTGTTCGAACAACGGCAGATAATCAACCATTGCGCCGAAATCCATGTGTCACCCCCTCCCGCTTTCACGCACCGTGGTACTAGCGCGTGCTTTCCTTCGCGACGAGGTTGTCGGCACCGTAGCGCTTGCGCAAAGCCGGCTTGTCGATCTTGCCCGTGGAGTTACGCGGGACCTCGGCGAAGATGTAGCGGCGCGGACGCTTGTAGCGCGGAAGGTCGAGGCAGAAATCGACCATCTCGGCCTCGGTGATCTCGCGCCCTTCCTTCGGCTCGATGATGGCGCATGCGATCTCGCCCAGGCGCTCGTCGGCAACGCCGATGACAGCGACGTCTTTCACGGCATCGTTTCCGCGGATGAACGCTTCGATCTGCACGGGGTAGAGGTTCTCGCCACCCGTGATGATGACGTCCTTGGCACGGTCGACCAACGTGATGAAGCCGTCCTCATCGATCTTGGCCACGTCGCCCGTGTACAGCCAGCCATCGCGCAGCGACTCAGCCGTCGCCTCGGGATTGTTGTAGTACTCGACCATGACGCAGTTGCCCTTCAGGCACAGCTCGCCCACATCGGAGCTGCCGGGTTCGACAACCGAACCGTCCTCGCGGCGAATCTCGGCCTCCCAGCCCCAACCGGGCACGCCGTTCGTCTCGAGGTGCTCGAAGTTCTCGACGCCCAGGTGGATGCTGCCCGGGCCCATACCCTCCGACAAGCCGTAGTTGTTGTCGTATTCATGATTGGGGAAGCGCTTCTTCCAACGACGCACGAGGCTCGGAGGTACGGGTTGGGCGCCGATGTGCATGAGGCGCCATTGGTCGAGACGGTAATCGTCGAGGTTGACCTTGCCGTCGTCGATGGCGTCCAGAATGTCTTGCGCCCACGGCACGAGCAGCCACACGAGCGTGCAATGCTCCTCGGAAATGGTCTGCAGAATCCAATCGGGGCGCACGCCGCGCAAGATGACGCCCTTGCTGCCACTGATCAGGCTGCCGAACCAATGGATTTTCGCGCCGGTGTGATACAGCGGCGGGATGCACAGGAAGCAGTCGTCGCGCGTCTGGCCATGATGCTGCTGCTCGCACAGGCCGGCTTGCAGCAGGCTGCGATGGTTGTGCAGGATGGCCTTCGGGAATCCGGTCGTGCCGCTGCTGAAGTAGATGGCGGCGTTGTCATCGTCCGTGATTTCAACGTTGGGCTCGTCCGTCGAGAAGTGCACGACGCGCTCGTTGTAGCTGCGGGCGAACGAGGGGCAATCCTCACCGACGAAGTACATGCGCTTGACCTGCGGGATGCGGTCGGCAATCTGCTCGATGCGCCCGATGAACTCGGGGCCGAAGATGAGCACTTCGGCATCGGACAACTCGAGGCAGTACTTGATCTCGTCAGCCGTGTAGCGGTAGTTCAAAGGCACTGCCACGGCACCGGTCTTCAATACGCCGAAGTAAATGGGCAGCCACTCCAGGCAATTCATCAACAGGATGGCAACCTTGGTGTCGCGCTGGATCACGCCCGTCTCGATCAGCAGATGCGCGAACTGGTTCGCCTGGTTGTTGAACGTCTTCCAGGTGATTTCGCGGCGATAGCGCCTGGACGGGCGGGCTTCGACCAAGTCGTAATCGCGCCACGTCTTCCCACGCTCTTCGCGAATGGCGGGGTTAACCTCGACGAGCGCGATCTCGTTGGGGTACTTCGCGGCATTCATTATCAGGTAATCAGTTGCGGGCATGTTTGCCTCCTGCTTTGGTTTCTCGTTTTTGACGTGCAGACCAGTATAGCGAATTGACGGGGAAAAGAACCCATATTGGACAATCCGCGGCATTCGCGCTTACGTCTATGCAACTTCGACACATAAGGTGCCCCCACTGGCGGAAACGCCAATGGGGGCACTAGCAAAATCCACCCGTTATCGAGCTTTGACCGTTTACTTCGTGTCGAACTGCGGGATGGGAGTCTCGTCAATCTCGTCGAGGTTCTTATCATAAACGTAATGCTGCGTGCCCTTCGAGATGACGGCGGCAAGGCCGATTACGGCGATGCAGTTGGGAACCGCCATCAGGGCGTTGGTGATGTCGGAAATGTTCCAAACCAGCTCGCCGCCGCCGATGACGCCCCAGAAGACGAACAGCAGGAAGACGACCTGATACGGGCGGATGCCCTTCTTGCCGAACAGGTAAGCCACAGCGCGGTTGCCATACTGGGCCCAGCCGAGCATCGTGGAGTACGAGAACAGGATCATGCCGACGGACAGGACGATGGGTCCGAGCACGGGAATCTTGCCGAACGCCGCCGTGGTCAGCTGAGCTGCCGCGCTGATCTCGCCGGAGAGAAGACCAGCCTGGATGTCGGGATTGGCCAACATCGTGGAAACGAGCATGATGCCCGTGATGGCGCACACGATGACCGTATCCCAGAATGTGCCGCTCATCGAAACGAGGGCCTGACGCGCCGGGTTCTTTGTCGTGGCGTTGGCAGCGACGAGCGGAGCAGAACCGATACCCGACTCGTTGCTGAACAGACCGCGTTTGAAGCCGTACTGCAATGCGAGGGCGATGCCGCTACCCACCGCGCCGCCGAATGCGGCTTCGCCGGTGAAGGCGCAGGTGACGATCATGGCGATGGCCTCGCCGACGTACTGGCCGTTCATGCCGATGATGACCAGGCAGCCAGCCACGTACAGCAGTGCCATGAGCGGCACGAGCTTCGTCGTGACTCTGGTGATGGACTTGATGCCGCCCATGATGACGATGCCGACCAGGATCATGAGGATGACGCCGATCATGACGGAAACGCCGAGCATCTGGTCAGGCGAATCGACCATGGGGGAAATGTAGGACGTGATGACGCCCGAGAGGGCATTGGACTGCACGGACGCGCCGATGCCGAAGCTTGCGATGAACGCGAACAGCGCGAACAGCACGCCGAGCACCTTGCCGAGGCCCTTGTGCTTGAAGCCGCGCTCGAGGGCGTACATGGCACCACCGAGCATCTCGCCATTGTGGTCCTTGACGCGGTACTTCACCGAAATGTAGGTCTCGGCGTATTTGGTGGCAATGCCGAACACACCGGTGATCCACATCCAGAAAATTGCACCCGGACCGCCGAAGAACAAGCCCGTTGCCACGCCGACGATGTTGCCCGTGCCGATAGTCGCGGCAAGGGCGGTGGCCAGCGCACCGAACTGCGAGACGTCACCTTCGGCACTCGCGTCGGTATTCGAGATGGACAATTTGATGGCCGTGCCGATCTTGCGCTGAATGAACTTGGTGCGGATGGTCATGTACAGGTGCGTGCCCAGCAGCAGCACGATCATGACCCAGCCCCACACGAACGAGTCGATGGCGTCGACGACGTTCGCAAGGGGCGACCCCGATGCAAAAATCGCAGCAATTGCATCCATACGAATCTTCCCTCCTGTTGCTTTTGAAAAAGCGCCATTGAGGCGCTTTATCATGCGATAGCGCTATCGGAGGATTGTACGGGTGACGGCGTTGATGGCGCGTGTCTAACCCGTTAAATCTAGGTGAACGGTCAACTTGTGCCCGTGAGCACTCCTGACAGGTCGATGTTCATGTCGACCGAAGCGTCGATTCCGGCAATACGCCCGTCGGTCGCGTATTGCCACATGACGATGTCGATGTCGTTAGACGGGCTTGCCACGCCATATTCCGCCCACCAGATATTGCGGCCACCGAGGGCATTGACGTCGTATTTCTCGAGGTCGTACATGTTCCCGTACACGAGCGTCCTGTATCCCGCCTGCTCGATTCGATCGCAGAACGCGTCGGCGACAGCCGAGACTTCCTCGTGGGACATGCCCGCTGTGCGCGTTTCGCCGACTCCCGACACGTATTCGAAATCGAAGGCAATGGGATACTCGAGCGGCATTCCACCAAGGTTCGAAAGCACGTATTCGGCTTCTTCGATAGCCTCGTCCTCCGTTGTGGCTTGCGAGAAGAAGTACACGCCGCAGTCGAGACCCGCAGCCTTCGCGCCTGCCATGTTGGCTTCGTAGCAATCGTCTATGTACAGGTCTCCCTCTGTGGCGCCCCGGTATCCCAAGCGAATCATGGCGAAATCGATGCCGTCGGCAGCCACGGCATCCCAGTCGATATCGTACTCGTGCTCGGCCACGTCGATGCCGAGCCTTGACTGCACTTGGCCATCCACCACGTAAGCGTAGCGGTCATCCGAACGGTCGAGCTTGGACCAATCGTACGATCTGGCGTTGTCCCCGTTGCCCCACGAACTGAAAGCCGAGAACATGCGCACGCCGGCGATGAGCAGCACGATGATGAGGATGACGGCGATAACCGATAGGATGTACGCCGAATTGCGCCTGATGAACTCCCCTATCGTCAGC
>JAFWJU010000100.1 GCA_017511465.1 Eggerthellaceae bacterium
AGCTCCCCGGACGGCTTCCTTTGTGGCATTAGGGGCGTCAGGATGGCGAGCGCGGGCCTGGATGCTAGCGGCTTTCGTAGCACTAGACCTGCTTTGTTGCATTCCAAATGACAGGGTTGCAATCGGTCAGACAATCAACCAATCGATGAAAAATTTGGGTAACGAAAGTTTATCTGCTCGACTTTATTGCACTGCGAATTCTTTTTGCCATATCGAGCAGATGTAGTTTTGAAAGGATGCGTTTTATGCCGCTCTTCGCATAATAAGGGGCGCTGACACGTAAGACATTAAATGTTGAAGCCAGTTTTCCGTTTTCGCGCATCAAAGATTTCAGTCGTGCTGCCTCGATTGTGTATGGAGGACGCACGGTATTGCGGTTGCCCCAATGGATCATATAAGCCCAGGAACGCATTCCAAGTTCCTTTTCGTACTTGCTTGCGTAGCGAACATCGCCTTTTACGATGTTCGATTTGAAGTAAGTCCTATGCGGATAGAAGCAAATGGGGGCAAGGTCTTTGTCTATTGGTTTGAAACCATGCACAGACATTGCAAGTGCAAAAATCGTTTCGTCACAAGGGTCCTCGAATATCCGGAATACATAGCTGTAGTAGTTTTCGAGAATATGGTTACAAGTTTCCGAGAATGCGCGAATTGCAGGCGTTTTCCTTATGAAGTAAACGCCCCCGATGAAATCCGGAACGAATTCAATTCGGTTAGAGTAATCGCCGACGTCCTCCCTCTTGAACCATGCGTAAGGATAATCTGCTGGAAACGCTGTTCCGAATGCCGTGAAATCTGATGCGTTTTCGAAATAGGTCCAGAAGTCGTTCAAATCACGATACGCGAGGCAGTCGGCATCGATAAAGATGGTTTCATCATACGGCGCATAATCGAGCAAAGCCAGTTTGTCCAAATACGAGCGATAAGGATTGTCCAAAAGCACAACGTCATCGAAGAGTTCCGTGTACTCGTTTTCGACATCGCATAAGATTGCAAATGATAAAGGGTCGGATGAAAAGTGCCGATATGATGCAACCAGATTGGAAGCGATGATGTAGTATCGTTCACTGCCAGTTGCAATAGTTACAAAGCCGCGCGTCAAGACGCCTCCAAATCGTTCATCGATTCAAGTGACTGGCGAATCCTTGTGGAGCTTTGCTCTTCTGTATAGGGGAAGAACTCAATAGTTGCGCCATACTCGTTAAGCACGCGACGCTCTTGCTCCCAATAATCATTGCCGGCATAATCATCGCCCGAGAAGAAGCAGTCAAAAGGACGACGTTCGTATTCTTTGATGCGTGAAGGATCGTCATGTATTGCCACGACTTCATCGACCTCGTCTATAGCCGATAGAATTTCCATGCGTTGAGCGAGCGGTATGGTTGGCGTAATGCCCTTGAACTGTTGGACAACGTTATCAGCCAGCACGGCAACGCGCAGAAAGCGGCAACGAGCCTTAGCTCGATTTATAAGACGAAGATGCCCAACGTGGAAGAGGTCGAACACGCCCATGAGCAGGCCGATGCCATAAGGCTTGCCGTATTGAGACTCTCTTTGCTTTACGAGGACATTCCGCCGTTTGGCAATTTCGTGAGCATCTGTGTTAGCCCATGCATAGATATCACGGTAACACTCAAGATTTCGGTTCTTCTCGACGAAGCGATGCTCATAATGCATGAACGAGTCCCAGAGTCGTTCGAGCCCGAAACATTTCTTAAGGCTATCGAGAGAAATGACCGTCTCGGCGTGGGGTAGGTGAATCCAGGTGTATCTCAGTGCGCGGAACAGTATGTACTTCGCAGGACAGTTCTGGACGGTGAACTCCTGGTCGAAATAACGGATTTTGCCGTCTGTCCAGAATGCGTTGTACGGAACCATGTCTATGTATCCCGTTTGCAGGATTGGCTTCAGGTTTTCATCGCCTTCATGCCAAATAGTACGCGCATCGGCTTCCGTTAAGGTGCCCGGATCCGAAGAAGCGAGGATATCGCGATACAGCTGATCGAATACGGCAATGAATTCGTCTGGGTGCAGGGGGAGTAACTCATTCAAGTATTCAAGCAGTGGTATTTCCTTGACGAGTGGCATTATTAAACCGCGGTCATCAAGTTGAGCTCCGACGGTTGCAAGACCATGTGCCCTTAATGTTTGGTCGTTTGCGCAAATAGTTGCAAGTGTTGTTCTGCCCTCGGGATACGCCGCTTGTTTGATTGCCGTGCCATCATCGAACAATGTCGTGACAAACGCATGTGCAACTTCCCGGTCAAGGGAAAGCGCAGCATGGACAACGTTCCTCGAGGTAGTTTCGAATGCGGGTTTGCGGCACTCCATAAGGAAATAGTTTGCGACAGCAGGAAGCATGCCCTCTTCGACGATGGACGAATAGAGGACTCTTTCATTAGCCAAGAGCGGGCTTTCATAAGCATCAAAGGGCATCACTCGGTCATGGATACCACCGCCAGGGATGAAGTCGTCTGTGTAGATTGCCTGAGTGAAGCTCGAATCGGGCATTACGTAGTAAGTACGAATATCCTGCAGCCCTGCATCAGAAAGCACTCTTTGCATTTCGGTTTTACCATACGAACCGGGTTTGCGTTCGGAATCCAGCGTGGCAAACGGCTCTGTTACCGCAGCATCGATGCCGCCGCATAGGTACTTAATACCGAATCGGTTTCGGAAACCAACGATGACGACTCCACTAGGTAAGAGCGCGTCAGCAATGCGCTTCATGAAGGCTTCGATTTCCATGACACCTTCGAGTGGATCAATGACGACAATGCAGTCATATTTGGTTTTAAGTTGCAGCGTGAAATCGACCTTTTTGAAATGGGGCTCCAAAAGCGGGACAAATGCCTCGTGATCCAGCCCAAAGAACAAGGCGCGTTCGCCGTTGGGGAAGGGATACCAAGCAAGAAGCGCTTTTCTCAGATTGTTGGGTATTCGCTTATCGAAAGGAGAGGCATGCAATAACGCCTTCTCGAGAAACGCAGAATTAGATCTTAACGAAGTGAACCTCGCAACGTCTGAATTGGAAAGATTTACGCGCAACCCTTCGATTAACGCTATACCTCTCTCTTCGAATGGATCGGCGAAGTCGGTAGCGATTTTCAAGCCCAACTCATTTCGCTCTGTCAGCGTTATGTCTTTTTTCATCGTACGATTGACTCCATGTGCAAGCGCAAGATCAAGCGCAGCCGGAACAAGCACCGCTTGCATGCCCGCTTCTTCAGCTGGTTCTATATCATTTACTATGCTGTCGCCGATGTGAACTATACGATCTGCTGGAATCTCTGATGAAACGACGAAATCAAATAATCCATGACGCTTAAGGACGTTAAATTCGCTTGAGACGATAATCCGCTCGTATCCGCGGATACCGCAACCTGATAGCAAATCAGCGAGCGTTTCAGCAGAATGGTGCATGTCAGTAACGAGAAACACCCTTTTCCCGCTCTCAAGAGCTTGACGGAACATGGCGCACATGGGCTCACGAGGAACGAGCGCCATACGTTCGACTTCAAGTTCGATTTCGTAGAGCGCATCGAGTTCGCGATTGCTGTATCCAAGAGCTTTTTGAACAGCCAGATATACTTGCTCGACCGTGTAGTTAGCAGCGTTGAATTGTGCCGCGGAGCGTACAGCGGCGAATCCTTCAGCGGGAATTCCTCTTATTATCGCCCTTTGTTCTACGATTTCGTAGATATCAACGGGAGAAAGCGTCGTGCGCATGACCAGGGTATCGAACACGTCGAAAGACACGGCGATTGCCTGGTCAAACGCATTGTATATACGTTGTTTGAGCATCTGCGGGTTAAGCGCTTCTGCTACACGCCTATCGAGAATCGGGTTAGCAATCGCTTTTGCGGGCTCCCCGACAATGCGGTATGTATCAACTCCGTAATAACGGGGGAGGACGCATTCCTTTGCAATGCCGTAACCGAGATGCAGGATACGGGCGTTTGGATAAGCCATTCGAATCGAACGCCATGCGCCGTCTTCTCCCGTTCGCATGAAGAAGGAATGCCCATTCTCCTCGTGTGATAAGACAAGGCTTTCAGCTTCGAGCGATCGTAGTTGCTCTTCGGCGCTCCAGGGTTTACGACCTATGAAGATAGTTTTCTTTCCTTGGCTTCGCAGGATTCTAATAAAGCGTTTCATATGCGGACGGCACATGAGCGGCGCTTCATTTGCAAGTGGGTTTACCATCATCAAGCAATCGGGGACTTCAAAACTCACGGCATCGTATGGAGCGGCGATTTCTGCCAATTGCTCTATCGTTATGGCGAACTGCTTGTCAATCTCGTCGCGCATGGCCAGCCAATCGATACCGTACATGTCGAACAAGGCAATGCCCGCTGTACGACAGGCTTCGCCGATTTCCTGGTACACCACTTCAGCATGACGCACGCGCTCTGTGAGAATGACAAGGTCGGGATGCTCTTCGATCATGCGCTCATTCGTCCAAACATCCTTGGAAAACTCTTTATCACCAGCATCTTCCGCTTGAGAGGCGATTGCACTGAATCGATAGGTTTTATCAAACGTTTCAAGGATGGCTTGCGCATATTCACGTACTCCGTGAATTACGATTTTCTTTCCTTTCCATTTGGAAAAGTTATGATCGAAGCAGGCCAACACATAGTCAATCTCAGTTGCGGCACCATTGCTTGCTTCCGAGAACGCTATGTTCTTCGTTGTCCCGATAATCGTCATGACAATTCCTTCAGCAACTCGCGTTGATATTCACGGTAATCGTGATGGGCGTCCCGAATTGCCAATCCATCATCGTAATGATGCTTGCGGTTTTCCTCTGGTGGAAGCTGCATGTAGTCACCATACATAGTGCGGAGTATCTTGTCGTATTTCGCTGGAGCACGGAATGGCTGCCCCTCGAAGTCCACGGTTGTCATGTCATTCCAGTCTTCGCGCTTGTACTTGGCGGAAAACCGGACAGCATCGACGGTACCGATTTTCGAGGCCTTATCGGGATCTTTGGCAGCTGCTTTGAACAGCGCCGTTGCAATTCCTTTTCGCACTGGAATGGGAACTTTTGATAAGACGATCTTAGTGATGCGCCTTCTTGGGTTCTTGTCTAAACCGTACTTGATTTTGCAAGCAACATAATCAGCAAGTTGGATGCGAAACGCAGCTTTTATCAGGAAGGGCTGCATGCGTTTACCCAAGCGCGTCGAGGCCTCGCCGATGAAGGGATAGACATCGATGCCCAAGCCCCAATGGACGTCAATCGCGGCGGCTATTGCTGGCATTTGAGTCGTTCCGTTGATAAAGACCTTCGCCCATGGCTGAAGGTGCGCCGGCGTGTTATCGAGCGATTCCACGAAATATTTCGGCTGCAATTCATCAGCAAGTTCAAGAAAACGATAGTAATCCTTAAGCGGCATGGCTATATCGACGTCATCATCCCACGGAATGAATCCTCCATGTCGAATGGCGCCCAACAATGTGCCGCAGTACAGCGTATAACGCAAGCCGTGACGGTCGCAGAGCTCGGCAACTGCTTTCAGCGCCTCAAGTTCAACAAGTTGCATTTCTCGAATTGTCGTCACGCAAAGCCCATCATGGCCGGATGCAATTGTAAAAAAGCGAATGGAGAAGAAGATAAACAAGCCCCCATTCAAAGACACATATTAGCAGAGGAATTTATCTCGTGTGCTTGCATTGGGTTCTGGCGCCGCCGATCATACTTTCCATTTAAACGCGTTATGGGAAGCGCAATAATCGATTGCGTGACTTGAAGGAAGAGACTCCTTAGAATTGCCGTTGAAGTTGTTAAAGGAGTTGAACATGAGTGTTTCGCAAACGATTTCAAAGCTTCGCAAAGAGCGCGGTATGACGCAGGACCAGCTGGCGGCTCGCTTGTATGTCACGCGGCAGGCGGTCAGCCGCTGGGAAAACGGCGAGAGCGAACCCGGCATTGATATGCGGAAGCTGCTTGCAGGCGTTTTGGACGTGCCGGTGATACAGTTGCTTGACCTGCCTGACGAGCCAGTGTGCCAATGCTGCGGTACGCCGTTCAGCGTTCCCAACATGCCATACGGAACCGATTCAGAGGGAGTCGAGAACACCAATTACTGCAAATGGTGTTATGAGAATGGCGAATTCACAGGTTCGGCTCTCGATGACATCATTGAACGCAACGTGCCGTTTTTGTGCGCCGCTACTGGCTACACGCCCGAGGAAGCCGTTTCGTTCATGGGTATCGTGCTGCCGTCACTTAAGCGTTGGTCAAGCGTGAAGAACGAAAACAAGTCGTCAAATGTGGCGAAGAGCAAATTCTACACATGCCCCTCGTGCGGAAACGTCATTTGGTCGATGGGAGAGGTCGCATGCACCTGTTGCGGCAAGCCGCTCGAGTCGCTCGTTGCAACAAAGCCAGACGAGATGCATGAAGCTATGATTGAGGTTTCCGATGGCTGTCAGGTGGTGAGCATAGACCACCCCATGAACAAGGAGCATCACATTCGCTTCATTGCCTGTGTCGTCGATGACTCGATTCGGATTAAATGGTTGTATCCCGAGCAAGAAGCAATTGCCAGCTTCTATATCCAGGGTCCTGGAAAGTTGTACGCGTATTGCAATAAAGACGGCTTGTTCCGTATCGGCTGACATGCAGGTTCATAATTTGGTGATCGAATAGATTTACAGCGTCATATTCGATTACATCCACCCAACAAATGCAAAGAGCGTTGTTACTGCGCGATAGAATCGCATTACAGGGACTAACGGTTCGAATGGAGGGGGATTGCATGAGAAAGAGCCGTGTTGTTGTTGTTGTTCTGTTCGTGATGGTGCTTGTCGCGATAGTTAGCCTCGTTGCTTGCAGCCAGGGCGGACAAAGCTCTTCAGGCGCGTCTTCAAGTGCTTCTTCAGAGGACTTTTCAAGGTCTGATTCTGCGGCTGTTGCTGCTGATGCCACGGCATATGGATATGCCGGCGATGATCCTGTCGAAATTGCTGCCAATATTTACATGGCAGAAGAAATTGGCAAGGGATTCGGTGCTTCCGATGCGTGTATTCCGCTTGTGCAAATCGTGGCCGTAGACTATACCAATCCCGAAGAAGTTCTTGCTTACGGAGACTTTTGGGTTTTCAACTACAACATCAACGGCAACACCCTTGAATGCGTTTCGGGAGGAGACTTTCCCGGCGTCATGCATATGACCAAAGATGGTGATGGATACATAGTGAGTTCGTTTGATGAGGTTGCGGATGGCGCCGATTTCGCATCGAGCGCTCAAGAGCTTTTCGGCGAGCATTTTCCCGACTTCATGAAGGTATACAGCGATGACGAATCGCGCAATGAGCTTCGGACGATTACCGTTACCGACTACGTCAATTTGAACAATCTCGATGTTACACAATACCAGGATTTTGGATGGGATCCAGTTCAGCTGTTACAGTAAGCCAACGCCGAATCGGGATGGCTATACGGCGTGTTACATACCGTCAATGCGAGCGCATGCCTTTCTTCCGACCATTGTGCTTCGGCGCATAGTCGCGGTCGTATCCCGGAACGTCCATATGCGATACAGCCCATAGGTATAGACTCGCCACACTTCCGTATGGACTGTAGCGACGGCGGTATTTTTCGAACATCTCTCTTGTCACCTTGCGATGGTGATAAACCATGCGCATACCGCGATGGATGGCGAGGTCTCCAAAGCTTAGGATGTCTGGGCGGCCAAGGCAGAAGAGAAGGAGCATTTCTGCCGTCCATTCTCCGATTCCTTTAAGCGTGCTAAGCACTTTGATCGCTTCTGCGTCAGACATCTGCTTGACGGCATCGAGGTCAAAGGAGCCGGACTCAACCAGATCGGCCAAGTTTGCTATGTATTCGGCTTTCTTAAAAGTCATGCCGCACGTTTGTAGTTGACTTGGAGAAACGGCGCTTACCGTGGCTGGATTGACTTCACCAAGCATGGCAACTAAACGCGCCCAAACAGTCGCTTGGGCAGTGGATGATATTTGTTGGCCGACGATGTTGCGGACAATGGCAGCGAATAGGTCGCCTTCCTCCATCATCTCCCGATTGACGTGCCCAACCGCATCGATTGCGGCGGCAAGTTTTGCGTCTCTTGACTTGAGGTAGGCGATTTCCTTATCACCGTATTCGAAATAACGCGTCATGGTCGCTCCAGGTATCTCATGATTTATTAAACCGTTGAGCTTTCAACTTCCGATTGTTTGGGAGACAGGGGAGTGAACCCTAATTCTTCTTGTATCAGGATAATAAAAGGTATCGCGAAGACAATTGAGAATACAGTCAAGTTTGTTAAGACGGTTGCCGTGAACAACGCGATATCTACTTCAGGGTACACAAATGCGACGGCAGGGCAGATGATGAGCGATTCGACGAGCGCGCAGCATACTATGCTGATGATCATCTTGATGACCATCCGTCCGGTACGCAAATGGAAAGGCTTTTTACGTATCTTCGTCCAATAGAGGTACATCAAGTATGGAAACGCGAAATTCCCGATGAACCCCGCTATCGATGTCCAGCGAAGACTGTCTGACAATATATCGCTGATCACGTTGCCAACGGCGAAGGCCAAGCATCCGGGTATTCCGAAGAATATGCCGTAGACAGGCTGAAGCATGCAGACGGGACGAAGGTCGCTGAATCCCGGGATGATGGACAAAACCTTGAACGGCAACGATATGACGAGGTAGATTGCAAGGAGTATCAAGAACAACGCGACTTTTCGCGCCATGGGGCTATTCAAGCGCGCAAGGATTTGGGTAACAAGGTCGGCGGAAGAGCTGTGGAACAAGCTGGTTTTACTCGCTGACGAACCGCTCTTTGCAACGAATGAATTCCAAGCAGCGTCGGTCATATCTTCGTCTGCCTCTGATTCGCTTTCACGCCAAGCGGGGAGCGCTTCGACTACGTTTCCCAACACGATGAACGCGCATCCGGCAATTACGAACGGCGTGATTTCCACGTATCCGACAATGTAGTTAGGAAGGCATGCGGCCCATGTAATCGTGAACACTATTTCCGTTGCGAAGATGATAGTCGCCTGCGCAGGACTAGCGCGCCGTTGGCCGAACGCATTCAAAACCGTGGCAAAAGCCACGATGAAGTAACTGTAGATGACAAATACAGCAATAAGGTCGGGCGACCACGGAAGTCCCAAGAACGTTGACGGATGCATGATGAACCACGGAACGAACGTGAACACTGCCTTAAAAGACGAAATTCCAGCAGCAAGCGTAATAGGATCGTGATCTTGAGCGTAATCGCTGAGCTTGACAATGAAGAGCGCGCGAAGAATGCAGCTTGAGAGTATTGTGGCGAGGCCCATGGGGTGAATCGTCTTGTAAACGGGAAGCGTCGCAATAACAACTCCGATAAGCACCAATAGAGCCGAAATCCATGTTCGGGCAGTAACGCCTCGGCGCATGACCAAGAGCATGACCGGAAGTATGACGACGACCATCGACATCGTGAAGGCGCCCGTTGATACGTCAAAGTAATCGAGGCCCATTTCGATGAGAACGTTGTATGAGGCGCTTAATAAGCTTAGGAACGCGATGCGTCGGACAATCTTTGAACCGTCGCTGCGAATTGCCGAGGCGATGCGACGTGCAAAGCAAAGCACGAGAAACATCGCTCCGATGAGCGAAGTTGTGCACGTCATTGCAAATGGGTTTATGCCTTCTGGGAGAATCGAGAGCAGTACGACCTCGAAAGACCAGCAGATCGTCACCGCAAGAAGGCATATGTTCGCTTGAAGTTTATTCAAAAGCCCTGACATCCCCGAGCAGCATGCGGCTTTAAAACATGGCTCATTCTGACCATTTTCCACAGTATAACGAATAGCCGCATTCTTGAAATGAGTGAAGTATTGCGTCGTACGCTATTGCATGATTAAAGATAGCTTGCGAGGTACAGTTTCGTTAGCGGGCAGTTCATTCAAAGCTTTGAGCATTAGACTTGGACGATCCAGCAAGGACGCAAGGGTGACAGATTGCGGTTCGTGTCCTTCCCATTATCTTCAATCTCAAGTTTTGCCTATTTCATGCATTGCTGTGTGGATGTAGCGTGATGTTGGATGAAAGGATGCGACATGATCGAATCCGGTAGCAGGGTCAAATTGCACTTCGTCGGCACGCTGGCTGACGGTCGGGTGTTTTACAGCACGCATATTCAAGGCGGTACGCCCATGGAAATCACCATCGGGAAGCACGAGGTCCTTCCTTCGATGGAACAGGCGATTATCGGCATGCAGCCGGGTGATCGCAAAACGGTGACGATTCCGGCGAAAGACGCATATGGCGAATACGACGCCAGCTTGAAAGAGCGCGTGCCCGCAAGCGAGTTTCCGAATGCGTCCGATTTGCCCGTGGGCGATTTCGTGGTGTTCAACACCGACGCCGGGCCTTTGCGCGTCAAGGTTGAGAGCGTCGAAGATGGCATGGTCACCTTCGATTACAACCACGAGCTGGCAGGGCAAGACCTCACGTTCAAGATCGATGTGCTCAACGTGATGAGCCCTGGTCAAGGTGCCATCGAACACGAGGACTTCTACCGCGAGGACGAATGCGGGTGCAAGCAGGCGCTTGGCGTTCACCATGACGACGAATGCGGCTGTGGCCACGTTCACGGCGAGAAGCGGTAAGGCCGGTTTCGCGACACAGTATCAGCTGTTTGTCACCCCGTCTTCGCCCCTCACGCGAAAATGTGGTTTCGAGCCAGGTGAACCCGTCCCTTTGGGAATTGAGGCTTAATCTCCTAGCGCAATACAGTAGCTTCGGAAGTTTCTGTTGGAAACGGAAGAAGAAAGAGAGGGGAGAGGTTCATGGCAGATCAGAAGATGCCCGACGGCCCGTGGCAGGAGCCAGAAACCACGATTTACCGCGGTATGGCATGTGGCGGCACCGGTGGCGAACTGTCGGCTATCGATTCCAAGAACGGCAAGGTTGTTCGCATTAGGCCGATCCGCTATACCGACGAGTACACAGAGGAGGAGCTCGAAGGCCACCTGTGGTCGTTCACGGCGCGCGGCAAAACGCTGAAGTGCCCCGTGAAAACGGCGCCTCCGTACCAGTCGCTCGCTTACAAGAAGCGCATCTACTCGAACAATCGTGTCAAGTACCCGCTTAAGCGCGTCGACTGGGAGCCCGGTGGCGATCCAGACAAGATTAACGCGCAGAACCGTGGCAAGTCCAAGTTCGTGCGCATCAGCTGGGACGAGGCATGCGACATGGTCGCCGACGAGATCAAGCGCGTGCGTTCCCAATATGGCGAGAACGCGGTCTTGGCTGTAGGCGAAGACGGCCATTGCCAGTCGAAGCTGATCCACATGGTGGGCGGCAACCACATCAACATGCTCATGCGCACAGGCGGTTTCACGCGTGAGGTCCGCACCCCCGACTCGGTCGAGGGTTTTTATTGGGGTGCGAAGTTCGCTTGGGGCCCGGGCGTGCAGGCCGGTCTTGGCATGTACGACAACGGCTGGAACATCATCGAGGACGTGTCCGAGCATTCCGACATGGTCGTAATGCAGGCAGGCGACCTCGAGACGACGCAGAATTACGCGAGCCAGTGGATGAGCCGCGTCATGCGCTTCTGGATGGACATCGGCATCAAGCTCGTCGTCGTCGACCCGTTCTGCACCTACACGAGCGTCTGCCATGACGAGATCACCTGGATTCCGCTGCTGCCGAACACCGACGTTGCCCTCGACTACGGCATGATGTACGTCTGGCTGACGGAGGGCCTGTACGACGTCGACTACGTCGAGACCCACACGACCGGCTTCGACAAGTTGAAGGCGTACGTGCTCGGCGAGGAAGACGGCGTTCCCAAAGACCCGAAATGGGCTTCCGAGCGCTGCGGCGTCGAGCCGTGGACTATCAAGGCGCTGGCACGTGAATGGGGTCGCAAGACGACGTCCATCCTGCACTATTGCGGTTGCCATGTGCGTGGGCCTTACAGCCACGAGCCTGGCCGCACCGAGGTGTACAAGCTGGCGATGCAGGGCTTCGGTGCCCCGGGCGTGCAGCAGATCCACCTCTTCTCGTATGGTGGCGCCAAGCAGGAGATTCGCGCCACGACATCCGGCCCGATGATGTTCTCCGAGATGCACGCGATGCAGTTCTATCCCGCCGATCAGTCGATTCCGCGCACGCTGATCCACCGCGCCATCCAAAACGGCAAAGCGGATTGGTGGGGCAGCCCGCAGATCATCTTCGCCATGCCCGACGAGCAGTTCGAGCATAATTTCTATCCGATTCCCGAAGACGAGGGCGGCTGCAAGGTGCACATGCTCTGGTCCGAGAAACCGTGCAACCAGTCTTGCTGGAACGGCGGTTTCGAGTTCCAAGAGGCCATGCGCAACCCCGAGCTCGAATGCGTCATCACCAACCATCCGTGGCTCGAGAACGACTCGCTGTTCGCCGACTTGGTGCTGCCCGTGACGACGCCCGCCGAGGAGTCCGACATCGTCGGCTCGGGCATGGGCGACTCCCTCGAAGTTGCAGCCGTGCAAGACGCTGCAATCCCGCCTGTGGGCGAGTCGATGTCCGACTACGAGATCTCCCTCGAGATCGCCAAGCGCTTCAGCCCGGATGTCGCCGCCCAAATGGCGCAGGGCATGATCGATGGCGAGATGCAGTTCGGCCTCACCATCGAACAGCAGAAGCGCAGCGAATACGAGCGCTCGCGCGTCAAGAACGAGATCTCCTGGGAAGAGCTGAAAGAGAAGGGCTTCTACGTGCCCAAGCTCGATCCCGTCTGGCGCGAGTACAAGCCCAATGCCCGCTTGTTCTACGAAGACCCCGATACGTTCCCGTTGCCCACGCCTTCGGGCAAGATCGACTTCTACTCCGAAGAGCTTGCCGAGAATTTCCCCGACGACCAGGAGCGCCCGCCTCTGGCCAAGTGGGTCGAGGGCGGCCCGGCGGAAGAGGGCTGGTCGCATGACGAGACGCTGCGTGGCGAGCGCGCGAAGAAATACCCGTTCCTCGTGAACGCATGCACCGGCCGTTGGCGCTTCCACGCCCAGTGCGACGACATCACGTGGCATCGCGAGATTCCGACCGCCAAGGTTGTCGGCAAGGACGGATACCTGTACGAGCCGTGCTGGCTGTGCCCCGAAGACGCTGCCAAGCTGGGAATCGTCGATGGCGACATCGTCAAGGTGTACAACGACCGCGGCACCGTGCTGTGCGGCGCGAAGATTTCCGAACGCATCCTTCCGCAATCCGTCATGGTCAACAAGGGCTCGCGTTCCGACCCAATCACGTCGGGTCTCGACCGCGGTGGCAACATCAACCTGATCAGCCCCGCCGGCCCGATTTCGAAGCACTGCTATGGCTTTGCCGTCAGCGGGTACCTCGTCGCGGTCGAGAAGGTTGCCGACGAGGAAATGGCCCAGTGGATGAACGATTACCCCGAGGCGTTCGAGCGCGCCTACGACCCGGCTTCTGGCTCCCATTACGCCGGCTGGGTGGAAGGAGTCGAATAAACATGAAAGCTTTCCTCATTGATTTGAACAAGTGCGTCGGTTGCTATGACTGCCAGATTGGCTGCAAGGACGAGCACTGCGGCAACGACTGGACGCCTTATGCCAAGCCGCAACCCGATACCGGTCAGTTCTGGATGCGCGTTCAGGAAACCGAGCACGGTGCTCGCCCCCACGTGAAGGTGTCGTATGTGCCCATCATGTGCCAGCAGTGCGAAGACGCCCCTTGCATCAAGGTTGCCGAGAACGGTGCCGTGTACCGCCGCGAAGATGGCCTGGTCGTCATCGACCCGGTCAAGGCGAAGGGCCAGAAGAAGATCGCGGAAGTGTGCCCGTACCATGCCGTCTTCTGGAATGCGGAACTCGAGATTCCCCAGAAGTGCACGGGCTGTGCGCACCTGCTTGACCGCGGGTACCCGATTGACCATCCGCGCTGCGTCGACAACTGCCATATGGACGCTATCCAGTTCGGCGAGGAGTCCGAGCTCGACCTGGCCGACACCGAGACGCTCAACCCCGAATTCAGCCTGAAGACCCATGTGTACTATCGTGGGTTGCCCAAGCCGTTCGTTGCCGGCAAGGTTTACGATCCCGAAACCGAAGAGGTCGTCATCGGCGCCATCGTCACGGCCAAAGAACCCGTGAAGAACGAGGCGTGGACCACCCGCACCGATGCGTTTGGCGATTTCTGGCTGCGCAACCTTCCCAAAGCCGACTTGAACATCACCATTCACGGCGGTGGAAAGTCGTACGAGGGCACGGTGTCCACGAAGGAGAAGTCTGTCGGAATGGGCAACGTTGCGCTGAAGTAAGCAAAAGGCGTAACAGTTAAGCCAGATTAACTGCGACCGCTAGGACGAAGTGGCTACTTTGCGAGCTGGCTTCGTCCTAGCGGCGTTGCGCGTTTTATAATGATTGCGGGCAATGCGGAGCGAGGGGGTCGCATGAGCGCAGCGGATGCCATCGTCAAGAGCTTCAAAGAGCTCATCGTCAACATGGGCGTGCCGTACGAGAAAGTGGCCGTCTACCAGATTTGCGATCGCGCGGGCGTGTCGCGCAAGACGTTCTACGTGCATTTCAAGAGCAAGGCCGATATCGTCGACCGCATCGTGCGCGACGAAGTGATTGCGCCGCTCATGCAGATGAGCGAGGTTTCGATGAGCCTTGTTCAGAACAAGGACATGCTGGCAACGCTTCCCGAAGTGTCCAACGAGATGGTGTACAAGGCCCTCGCCGCGGACAAGGAGTTTTACTCGCGCCTCTGCTGCCGGCCGGGTTCGATCGATAGCCCCCTCGTCGAGGCCCTCATCAAGAACATCCAAGAGCTCAACAGCGTCTCTCTTACGAATATCGATTTCGATGGGCCCGATTGGAAGCGCGAATACATTTCGTACTATTTCGCCGCCGGCAACGCGGTGCTCATCCAGCGTTGGATTCGAGGCGGGATGAAGGAGTCTACTTCAGAGCTTGCGAAGCTATACAACAGCATGACCACTCCTTATTGGATGGAGATTGCGAAGCTGACTCCCAAGCGCTGATGCGCGCTTCTTCCACGGCGCGCTGGATGGCGCCTTCACGCCGGTGACAATCGGGCGATTTGTGTACGCGCGATGTCGCAACGGGCGCTTTAGTGGCTGTCAAGCTGCCGTAAGCCCCTCATTGGAAATTGAGCCAGCTTCCCCTTTGGGCAATCCTGTATGTGCAGGATTGCGACTACGAGAGGGGATGCTATGGCGAACCACATCACCGAAATCAAGCAGATTGGCTTTGTCACGCGAGACATCGAGAAAGCCATTCGCAACTTCACGGCAATCGGCCTAACCGATTGGAGTCCCATTCAAGACGTGATGCCCGACGAATACGAGGGCATGGTGTGCGACGGCCAGCCTCAGGAATACGCCATGCGCGTCGCGACGAACTTCGAGCTCGATATCGAAGTCGAGCTGATCCAACCGCTCGACGACCATTCCGATTATGCGCATTGGCTCGACAAGCTGGATACGTGGATTGCCATGCACCACATCAGCGTCATGACCGACGACGTCGACGATCTGCGAAATTCCGGGCATGAGTTGCTCGTCGCGGGTCATTCGAAGGGCATCCCGTTCGGTTGGGAGTATTACGACTTCCGCGACGAGATCGGCACCGTGCTCGAATACGTGCCGCTTCCCGTGAAAGAAGGATAGGGAAAAGCGGGAACGGGCTTTCGACAAGGTGAAAAGCACCTGGTTCTAACGGCATGTACAGCTGAATGGCAGGAGGAAAACTATGGATATCGACATCAAGAAGGCATTCGATTTAACCGACCGCGTGGCTCTCGTCACGGGTGCAAGCTCGTGGGGTATCGGGTCGGCAGCTGCCGAAGCCTTGGCCGAGGCCGGCGCGAAGGTGTTCCTTGTAGCACGTCGCGAAGAGCAGTTGAAGCAGAAGGTCGCTGAGCTCGAGGCAAAGGGCTGCACAGCAGCATATGCGACCTGCGACGTGGAACACGAAGAGGAGTGCAAGGCTGCCGTCGACGCGTGTCTCGACACGTTTGGCCGTCTTGACATCTTGGTTACGGCTGCGGGCAATGCCGGAGAGGCTCCCTATGAAATAGACGACGAATTCGACACCGACAACTGGCGTTGGGTCCACGGCTTGAACCTGGACGGGTCCATTTGGTTCCTGAAATACGCTTGGAAGGCGTGCTCGAAGCACAAGGTGGGTTCGGTCATCTTCATCTCCTCGCTTGGCGCGTACACGGCTGACGGTTGCGCGGCATATTGCTCGACCAAGGGCGCTCTCCGCTCGCTCACCACGCATTTCGGCTACCACTTGGCTCCGTTCGGCGTGCGCGTGAACGCCATTTACCCGGGCTTCATCGACACCGATCTCACCCATGCCGCCTTTGGCCACGAGTACGCGAAAAAGCCGTTCCTCGATCGCGTGCCGATGGGGTGCTTTGGAACAGCCGAGGACATCGGTTATGCCGCGTTGTACCTTGCAAGCGATGCATCGCGTTTCATGACGGGCCAGGGTCTGATCATCGACGGCGGCCAAGTCATCGAGGGCGGCGCATTCTTGGAATACGGCGACGAGGCGTAAAGGACGCAAACGACGGAACTCCGTTTCTCGATCGGGCACGTTTTGCGGGTTTTCGCAGAAACAAGGAAGGCGGCTTGAAAGCCGCCTTCCTTGTTTTTCGATTGTCGCCTTGCCTTATTCGGGCAGAGCCTTCAACGCAGCGTCAAGCTCGGGGAGCTTCTCGGCGGGGAGCATGTCGGGAGCCATCTTGGCCAGCTGGTCAATCGGCATCGCGGCGCCCAGCTTCAGCTGAGGGTTCGCCTTGCTTCCCGGAACGAACTCTTCCAGAACGTCCATTGCGTCTTCGCGCTTCATGATCTCCTTGAGCTTGGATTTGATCGACAGACCCATGTTTACTCCCTCCATTGGTTGCTCTCGTCCTTATAGGAACCTTGGCTTCATTATTGGAACTCGCTTGGTGTGCGGACAATTCCCAACATGGGCCAATAGACGGCTCCGAGGTGTCAAAACCCGCGTTTTGGGAATGCGTGGGCGGCGTTTTCCAAAAATGGAAACGACCCCCGTTCTTTGGGCATGCTTTGGGAATTTACAGATTTGCGCGCGCTACCTACCGTAGTGTGAAAGGAGCGGTTGCTGCCTTTGAGTTGATTGTGTTGCGGTTGTGCCGCTTGCGAAGGCGGCGGAACGGAGAGTTGATTATGGCGCACGGCGTGATACCGCCGTTTTGCGGAATGCTCGTTTGCGAGGCGTTCATTGACGAGCTCTGTTCGTCCGAGGCGCTGCATAGGGACGTTGTCCTGCTTGGCAATGCCTCGAACGAGGTTCAGGTTCCCCAGGAAATCGTCGAAGCCTATCACGAGCTTCTGCGGGCGTCGTATTGGCGTTACCTCGCTTCTGGCTCGTGCGATTTGCGCGACGAAACAGGCCGGTTCTCGCGCGACGCCCAGCTGGTTTTGACGCTGCTGATTGGCACGGCGCTGGATATCGACCCGGCGGTTGATTGCCTGCGCTCGATCGTGCCGATGTTGCGGGGCGAAGCAGACGGGTCGTGGAGCGTCATGGTGAATGGGGGTTTGCGATCGAAGATACAGACGGTTGAAGAGCAGCTTGGCAAGCTCGTGAAAGAGGGCGCCAAGGACGTGTATACCCACGCACCGTATGATGGCGGCTTCGAGCGTCTCGAATGGGCGCTTAATTCATAAGCATCGGAAAAGGGGAGGGCGGTTCACATGGCGGAAAACTATGCGGATTATTTCAAGGGACGTGATTTCGTTCACCAGATAGGGTTCTACTCGCCTGATGGCGAGCAGTTCGTGCGCGAGCACAACAGGCTGTTCGGGTCCGGCCCGTACTTCACGACCGTCAACAAGTTCAGCAAGGTAATCTATCGTGGCCGCGAGCTCGAGGAGCCGTTTTCCCTTCGCGCTTACTACGGCGCCTGGGGCAGCCATTCCGTCGAGGTAGTGCAGCAGTTGACGCCGGGCGATTCCATGTACACCGATTACAACGATATGGACAAGCCGGGCATCAACCATCTGCACATATTCGTGGAAAACCTCGAAGAGGCCAAGGAAGCGTGCGAGGCGTTGGACATTCCCATCGTGGTCATCGGCTACAACGACTTGTCGGGAGCGATCTCGAAATGCGAGGCCATGGGCATCGACCCAGCGACTTTGGGTCTCGACGAGTCGAAAATCGGCTTCATGGTCGTCGACATGACCGAGCAGCTGGGCATGATGGTGCAGCTCATCGACGATGGCGCGAAGTTCATCCACGACATGGTCATCAACGCCGGCCGTGATTGGGATGGAAAGACCGACCTCATCAGGTCGATGGGTTAAAGGCGAATTCGCGGGAAAGGACGAAGCCATGACGTTGGCTCAATTCAACTTGAAAGGGCGTGTTGCCCTCGTGACCGGCGCAAGCTCGAGGGGTATCGGAAACGGTTCCGCGAAGATCTTGGCGGAAGCCGGCGCAAAGGTGTTCCTCGTGGCACGTCGCGAGGAAAAGCTCAAAGCAGCGGCCAGCGAAATCGAGGCGATGGGAGGAGAAGCCGGGTATGCCGTCGCCGACGTGTCTGACGAGATGCAGTGCAAGGCTGCGGTCGAGGCGTGCGTGCGAAAGTTCGGCGGCCTTGACGTCATGGTACTTGCGTCGGGCATCAACGGTCTTAACGAACGGAACCTCGAAGACGCTTTCGATATCGAGAATTACCGCAAGGTCCTTGGGGTGAACATGGACGGCGTGTATTTCATGATGAAGTACGGTTATGCCGAATGCGCGAAAGGCGGCCATGGCTCTATAGTGCTTGTCAATTCGCTTGCTGGCTTCCATGCGGCTGGAAGCGCCGCTTATGCAGCTTCGAAGGGCGCCGTACGTGCCTGGACGAGCAATTTCGCGAAGAAACTCGCCCCCATGAACGTGCGCGTGAACGCCGTTATCCCCGGACTTGTCGATACCGACATGACCCATCCGGAAGGCATGGACGACCTGTTCGAGAAATACGTCGCGCCCGCAGCCGCGAAGATTCCCCTTGGGCGTTTGGGCAAGATCGACGATATCGCGAACGGGGTGCTGTATCTTGCGTCCGATGCTTCGGAGTGGGTGACCGGCCATAGCATTTTGATTGATGGCGGCGAACTGGTTTAGCTTCCCTGATGACCGTGACGCGCTAACGCACGGCTTCCATCTTTGGACAGTACAGAATGATTCGCTTTATGAATGGGAATCTATTCATGCAAGACAATCGTTCAGCGGCTTTCACGCTTGAAGATAAACATCGTTAAGATTTACAACCATAAGCCACTCGGTTTTGTCAGCTCCGTCGCCGATGATGCGGAAACCCAAACGTTCGTATAGGCGTAATGTTGGGTTCTCTTTCTGAACGGAAAGCGAAGCATGAGAGTAACCGGAATCGCGAAGGTCATCTAGCATGCGAAGCATCAGTTGGGTGCCGATGCCCTGGCCTCGAAAAGGATCGAAAACCGATATCGAAAAGGATGGGGTATCGGCGTTGATATGGCCATATTCGTCGGTTGTTCGCACCCAGCAGGCACCTACAACCTTGCCATCCACTTCGGCGACTACGGCGCGATCATCAGGGCGTGTGCCGAAGCCTTCAAATGCGGCACGACATTTTGGGTCATCGTAGATGATCGATCGGGGAATAGAGCTCTCATATCCTTCTGGCACGAAAATGGCCTCATAGAGGAAGTCCTCGAGCAGCGGCCATTCGTCTTGCCGTATATACCGGATTTCGTAGTCCATGGTTGTCTTGCAGCAATTGATTGGCTAGCGTCTGTTCTTTGGTTTTGGAAGCTCCGGAACCATGGAGTCGATAACCTCGGAAATGCGTTTGGGATCCTCGCTGTCGACGAGCATCATGCATTTAGCTCCCTCGTAAGGAATCTGCTCATTGGGGAAGGCGTCGCGGGATGAAGGCGTGTCTTTAAGCAAGAAACGGTCATCGTAGATGCCGCCGAAAAGAACGCCATCGCTATAGAGCAAGAATTCACCAATCATCTTCTTGTACGTGACGAGTGGAACGTCATGAAGCAAGTCCAACACGTATTCCAGGTACTCAATACTGCTTGCCATGGTTTTATCCTACTCACAATCTGTCATGCTCTATTACGGTACGGCGTTAGGAAAGTATACGCCTTCTGGCCGCGATGGCTACCACTGCTGCCGAGACGGCGGCAAGCGCAATCGCGAGACCTGCAAAGGGAGAGTCGCCGGTGGCGGGAAGCGCGTTTGAAGAGTCGCTTCCCTGATAGGGCGGCTGCGGTGCGGGAGTAGGTTCTGGAGTGGGATCCACGGCTTTCTCCTACACTGCCGAGAATGTGTGGGCGCCTTCGACAGCGTATTCGTCGCCTGCGTCGTAGCGCGAGCCCTCCCAGTACAGGAATCGGTAACCTTCGCGTGTCGGAGCAGGCAAAGTGATGAGGGTACCGTACTCAGCACTCTTCACTACGGTGCCGGCCTGGCCATTCCAAGTACCGCCTATGGCCCCTGTCCTATCTATCAATACATTTAATTACGAGCTGGGAATACCATCGCTGAGTACACTTCTTGTACTCACCCCTCGGGGAGTAGTCACAAGAGTCTTGGGTAGTAGTTACAACTGCAGGTCAGTGATGGGAGTATTACTCACTTTTTGGAAGTGAGTACGGTTGCAGTCGGTTTTGAGCGTACGGCAATACTATCGGCCCCAGCTAGCGGGATCGATGGCCGTGCCGCGCTTCGGGCGGTAAAAGCACGACACGTCGACGCCTTCATGCTCGAGCAGCTTCACCTTCATGTCGATGCCTCCACCGAATCCGGTGAGGCTGCCATCGGCTCCGACGACGCGGTGGCACGGAGCGATGATGCAGAGCGGGTTGTGTCCGACAGCCCCACCCACGGCTCGCGCAGAAGAGCGCTTGCCCGTCTCGGACGCAATGCGGTTCGCAATGTCGCCGTAGGTGGTCGTTTGCCCGTAGGGGATGTCGAGCATGGCCTCGCGTACGCGCAGCTGGAAGGGGGTCGCGTTCGCCGAGAGCGGAAGCTCGCGCGGGTCGGGCGCCTTGCCTTCGAAGTACCGGTCGAGCCATTCGCGCGTCTGGTCGAAGACGGGCAGGTTGTCGTTTGCTTCCATCTCGCCATTGACGCCGTAGCCGAAGTAGCGGTTGTTGCCGAACCAGCAGCCCACGATGGCTTCGCCGTCGCTTGCCAATGTGAGCGGGCCGATGAGGTCGGATTCGTATTCGGTACGGTAGGTTGTCATGATTGTTATTCTCCTTTCGGATTAGACACTTGTTTGCCAAGCGAGTTCCACAGGCAGATGACGGCGTAACTGCGCCACGGTCGGCACGGTTCCACAGCTTCGATGCGCTCTTTCGGGGCTATATCCGGAAGCGCGTGAGCAACTCCGGCGTCTTTTTCCAGAAATGCGTCGGGATACGAGTACGCGCGCATCGCGATGTAGTTTGCCGTCCAAGGGCCGATGCCCTTCACGGACAAGAGTGCGTTCATCTGTTCGAACGGGTCGGCGAGCGCGTCGAATCGAAGGTCTCCTGATATCGCCATGCAGGCTATCTCCGCTATGACCGAAGCGCGCGTGCGAATGACGCCGAGCTGGCCCAACACCCCTGAAACGTCGTCAAGGGAGGAGATCTCAGAAGCGCAGGGCCAAGCGCGGTCGAGACCCTCGACGCCGGTATGGACTTGCGAACCGATTTCCTCGACGATTCGGGCTGCCAGCTTGTTGGCTGCTGCAACGCTCACCTGCTGGCCGAGCACGGCGCGGCAGCACGTCTCGAAGGGATCGAAGCACCCCGGCAAGCGCGTCCCGATTACATTCGAACCGGGACGGAGGGCGTCGAGCGCGGTGAGGCCCCCGTGCACGGTCTTCGGGTCGCAGTCGAGGTCGAACATCCTGCGTACGTGGGCCACCACCATCGAAGTTGCCGGCAACAGCGACTCAGATATTGAGAGTACGAGCGCATTGTGGTTAGGGTCGTGTTCCACCCGTATCCAACCAGAAACCTCTTTGCCGTCGGGCATTGCCATGCGAGCCGTCCGTGCATACGACTCTTCTCCCACTACCTCAACGCCGACAAGCGCACGGTCACGGAAAATAGCCAGCAGCTCGCCGAAGCGCAAAGGGGGCCGGTAGCCGAGCCTCAACCTGATTGCCGCCCCAGTGCTGGAAGCGTCAGCGCTGCGGCTCTTCGAAATCCT
>JAFWJU010000101.1 GCA_017511465.1 Eggerthellaceae bacterium
AGTGCGGCCATGGAGGCGGGGATCACCCGATCCCGTTCCGAACTCGGAAGTTAAGCCCGCCCTCGCCGAGAGTACTGCAGCGTCAGGCTGCGGGAGGCTAGGTCGCCGCACTCGCGCGTGGCGCTTTTTGCGTTCTCGAGCTGTTTGCCCCCAAGGGGGCTTTTTGTTTTATGGGCTTTGCGTTATTCGTGTGCCCTTTTAGCGCCCTGAACGGCGCAAACAATGATTTGCGCCTTATAATTGCATTCAAACGAGTACAAGGCGCCTAATGGCGGAGGATGACATGAGCGATCGAAACGAAGAAGTGAAGAAGCTGGCACAAGAGGCGATGCAAGACGAGAAGAAGCTTGCGGAATTGGGCGAGACGCTTTCCGTCGGGTCCCGACGCGATCGCCAGCAAGCTGCATCGGCCTTATCGCTTGTGGCCAAGAGCGAACCAACGCTGCTCGTTCCTTTCATAGACAATCTTATCGACGCCCTGAACCGTCCAGAGGCTCAAACGCGCTGGGAGTGCCTCGAGGCGCTCGCGATCCTTGTCGATTACGATGCGCGAAGCTGCAACAAAGCCATTCCCGAAGCGGAAACATCGCTGTTCGACGAAGAGAGCGGCCCGGTTAGACTTGCGGCCATGAGGTTCCTCTGCAAGCTTGGCGCTACGACGGAGAACCGCTCCGAAAAGGTATGGCCGCTTGTCGATGAGGGCATCCAGTGCTATCACGGCGATTTGGAATTCGGCGATATGCTGCTAGCGCTCGTTGAATTCTCGAACGGCAAGCTGTCCGACAGCGTCAAGCAAGAGTTCTCGGCGCGCATGGCGTTCGATGCGGCAAACGGCAAAGGCACGCTGAAGCGCCGCGCCCAGCAGATCATCGACAACCTTGCATAGTGTACGCTCGTTGAAGCGATTGGGCGGGAATCCGCTCGCAGCTGCCTTGCGCAAAAAAGCCCTTTAGCAAAAACAAGTGACGTTTTGCCTGCACAAGCGGTGTGTGCCCGCATTGTCTCTGCTTCGGCTCATCTATAATAGACAGGTTATTCGAGATGAAAGGGGCTGCCGTGAGCATCGGGGCTACTTCTGTCCTTCAAGTTGGAAAAGACGTATATGAATATTATTCCGTCAAGGATGTCGAGGGTGCCGATAAGCTCCCGTACTCTTTGACGGTATTGCTCGAAAACGTGTTGCGAAATGCCCGAAGCGCCGAAGAAGCGCAAACGTACGCGAAGCGCATCGTGGAAGCAGGTTTGGCAGGGCAAGCAGGCGAGGAAGTCGAGTTCGCGCCTGCGCGCGTGCTGTTCCAGGATTTCACGGGAGTGCCGGTGTTCGTCGACTTCGCGGTCATGCGCGACGCATGCGTTGCGCTTGGGGGCGATCCCGCAAAGATCAACCCGCAGGTGCCATGCGATCTGGTTATCGACCATTCGGTTATCGCCGACGAATTCGGGTGCGAAGCGGCCATGAAAGCCAACATGAAGCTGGAATTCGAGCGCAATCGCGAGAGGTACAGCTTTCTCAAATGGTCGCAAGACTCGTTCCAGAACGTGCGCATTGTGCCGCCTGGACAGGGCATTTGCCATCAGCTGAATATCGAGAACTTCGCGAGCGTCGTCATGACGCGCGAGGACGGCGATAACCTCGTCTATTTCGATACCGTGGTGGGCACCGATTCGCATACGCCCACGGCCAACGGAATCGGCGTGTTGGGATGGGGCGTCGGCGGAATTGAAGCTGAGGCCGCAGCGCTCGGGCAGCCCATCACCACGCTCGTGCCGCGCGTTATCGGCGTGAAGCTGATGGGACAATTGCGCAGCGGCGTGGCGGCAATGGACGTTGCCCTGACGTTTGCCCAGACGCTGCGTGCAAAAGGGGTTGTCGGCTGCTTCGTCGAATGTTTCGGTCCTGGCGTTGCCAACCTGTCTGCGACGCAGCGCGCATGCATTTCGAACATGACGCCCGAATATGGAAGCACGTGCACGTTGTTCCCCATTGACGACCAGACGCTTGACTTCCTGCGCCTCACCGGCCGCAGCGAAAAGCAGGTGGCACTTGTCGAGGCATATGCGAAAGAGCAGGGCCTTGGCTTGCGCAAGAGGGGCAGCCGCGCGTCTATTCCGAGGTCATCGAGCTTGACTTGGGCAGCATCGTGGGGTCCATGGCGGGGCCATCACGTCCCCACGACCGATTCGATGTGGCAAACGGCAAGGCTCGTTTCCATGAGATATGCGATGAGCGCGGCCTTGACGAAGGCGCGTCGGCACAGGTTGTCCTCGGTGGCGAAACGCACGAGCTGACGCACGGCGCCATCGCCATCGCGGCAGTCACCAGCTGCACGACGGCGACAGATCCGCGGATGATGTTGGCATGCGGCCTTGTGGCGAAGAAAGCCGCCGCACTGGGGCTGAAACCCAAACCGTGGGTGAAAACCGTTTTCGCACCCGGCAGCCGGGCAACCGAGCTTTTGCTCAAGCGCGCCGGTTTGCTGGAAAGCATGCAGCAGCTTCATTTCGCCACCTGTGGGTTCGGCTGCATGAGCTGTATCGGCAATTCGGGTCCCATCCTTCCCGAGATGCACGACATTTGCGGGGACATCGAGCTGGCCAGCGTACTTTCCGGTAACCGGAACTTCGAGGGACGCATCTCGCCCGACGTTTCCCAGAATTACCTCATGCAACCTGCGGCGGTCATCGCCTACGCTTTGGCTGGAACCGTCGATTTCGACATGGAAGCCGACGCTCTTGGCAAGGACGACGAAGGCCATGACGTCTACCTGCGCGATCTGTGGCCAAAAGCCGACGAGGTCGAGGACCTCATGGCCTACGTCGATGCGGATTTGTACACGCAGGGCTCAGCGGGCTTGTACGATGGCGATGCGGCATGGCAAGCGCTTTCGGTCGAGAAAAGCGACCTGTTTGCCTGGGACGACGAATCCACCTACGTTCGCCGTGCCCCGTACTTCGACGGAATGGGACGAGACCCCGAGCCGCCTGCGGCAATCGAAAACGCCCGCGTCCTCGCGTTGCTCGGCGATTTCATCACGACCGATCACATATCGCCGGCCGGCGCGTTCGCGGCAGATACGCCAGCGGGCCGTTACCTGGTCGAACGTGGGGTGCAACCTTCCGATTTCAACACGTACGGCAGCCGTCGCGGCAACCACGAAGTGATGATGCGCGGCACGTTCGCCAATGTGAAACTGGCCAACAAGCTCGCCGAAGGGCGAAAGGGCGGTTGGACGCGCGATTTCACAACCGACGAGGTGTCGTGGTTGTTTGATGCCGCCATGAACTACGAGGCTGCAAGTTCGCCCGTTATCGTCATAGCAGGCAAGATGTACGGTTCGGGATCATCGCGCGACTGGGCGGCAAAGGGTCCAATGCTCCTTGGCGTGCGCGCCGCCCTCGCGGAAAGCTTCGAGCGCATTCACCGCTCCAACCTCATCGGAATGGGCATTCTGCCCCTGCAGTTCGCCGAAGGCGAAAACGCCGAGACGCTGGGCCTCGACGGCACGGAGCTGTTTACGATCAACCGCCAAGGCAGAAACGCCACGGTGACGGCTGTGAAACCCGATGGCTCTGCATGCGAGTTCCAGGCTATCGTGCGTATCGATACGCCAACAGAAGACGACTATTACGCCCACGGCGGTATACTTCAGTACGTTCTCAGATCGCTCATCTAGTCGGAGGAACGCATGGCCAAGATTGAAATGAAAACTCCTCTCGTCGAGATGGACGGCGACGAGATGACGCGCATTATCTGGCAGGTCATCAAAGACCGGCTGATATGCCCGTACGTCGACTTGAAGACCGAGTATTACGACTTGGGTCTCAAGCGCCGCGACGAGACGGATGATGCCATCACCGTCGAGGCTGCCGAGGCAACCAGGCGCTTGGGTGTCGCCGTCAAATGCGCCACCATCACGCCAAACGCCGCGCGCGTCGAGGAATACGGGCTCAAGGAGATGTGGAAAAGCCCAAATGGAACGATTCGCGCGTTGCTGGACGGCACGGTGTTCCGCGCTCCCATCCTCGTGAAGGGAATTCAGCCGGTTGTGCGCAATTGGGAAGCGCCCATAACCATTGCGCGCCATGCCTATGGCGACGTGTACAAGAACGTTGAAATTCGGGTGCCGGGCGCAGGCAAGGTCGAGCTCATGTACACGGGCGAAGATGGGGCAGAAATCCGCGAGACCGTTCACGAATTCGATGGTCCCGGAGTCGTGCAGGGCACCCATAACCTCGACGCGAGCATTGCAAGTTTTGCGCGCAGCTGCTTCACGTATGCGCTCGACACGAAGCAGGACCTGTGGTTCTCCACGAAAGACACCATATCCAAAACGTACGACCATCGCTTCAAGGACGTGTTCGCCGACGTGTTCGAGGCGGAATACGCCGATGCGTTCGCAGAAGCGGGCATCGAATACTTCTACACGCTCATCGATGATGCCGTGGCGCGCGTGATGAAAGCGCGGGGCGGTTTCATATGGGCGTGCAAGAACTACGACGGTGATGTGATGAGCGACATGGTGTCAAGCGCATTTGGCAGCCTGGCCATGATGACAAGCGTCCTCGTGTCGCCGGCAGGCGTGTACGAATACGAGGCGGCGCATGGTACCGTGCAGCGCCATTATTACAAGCACTTAAAAGGTGAGTCGACGTCCACCAATTCGGTTGCTACAATCTTCGCGTGGACGGGCGCGCTGCGTAAACGCGGCGAGCTCGACGAGCTGCCCGAACTCGCGGCCTTTGCCGACCGTTTGGAAGCGGCTACGTTGGCGACCATCGAGGCAGGCGAGATGACGGGCGATCTAGCGCGCATCACGACGATTCCAAATCCGAAGGTGCTCTCGACAGAGGGCTTCATCGAAGCCATCGCTGGCAGGATGTAAGAAGGAGTTCGCATGGCAAGCGGAATTGACAATTTACTCGACGCGTTGAAGCAGTCGGGGATGGACGTAGACGATATCGGCGCAGAGGGTGCAGGCGACGCGGCCGAACCGGAAACCGGCGGTTCGTCTTCGGGCGGTTCCCGTTCGCGTGGTTCTGCTCGCAGCCGTGGCGACATGCCGTTCGGGGGATTCCCGTTCCCCGGTTTTGGCGGCGGGCGCGGCACTGGCGGCTCGGGCGACGGGGGTTCTGATGAGCCGCCTACGATTGAATTCGCGAGTTCGATTGGCGACCGCATGGCAGCATGGAGCAGACGCACGCTCATTGCCGCCATCATCGTGGCCATTATCATCATCTTGGCGGCGTATTGGTGGTTCCATCCGCCCATCAGCATCAACAGCATCGACACGTGGATGTTTGTCACCATCTGCATCCTGCTGCCGTGCTTCCTGTTCTTCAGGGGGCGCGCTCGCCGTTACAAGACAGGCGACAGCAAAGTGGATCCAAGTCAGGCGAAGTCGAAGACATTCAACATCCTGTCGTTCATTCCGGTCATCATCTTGGCGCTCGGCCTCATCGGTTGGGTTGCCTCGCTCGACCTGTTCCCCGGCAATGCGAAGAAGTACGCCAACGTGCTTCAGACCGATACCATGACGTTCGCCGAGGATATCCAAGAGGTCAATTACTCGCAGATTCCCGTTATCGACCGCGAATCGGCCATATTGCTGGGCAATCGCGAGATGGGCACGATTCCCGATTACGTCAGCCAGTTCGAGATCGATACGCTGTATAGCCAAATCAACTACAAGGGCGCGCCCGTGCGCGTCAGCCCGCTAGGCTATGCCGACCTGTTCAAATGGTTCACCAACCGCGGCGAGGGCATTCCCGCGTTCGCGCTCGTCAACATGACGACCCAAGACGCAGAAATCGTGCGCTTGGGCGAGGGCAACGGCATGAAGTACACGGCTTCTGAGCCCCTTGCCCGCAATATCGACCGCTATGTTCAGTTGAAGTACCCGTTCTACATCTTCGATGAGAAGTCGTTCGAAATCGACGAGGACGGCCAGCCCTGGTGGATCTGCCCCGTGCGCAAGTACACAATCGGCCTGTTCGGCGGCGAGACCATCGACCACGTGGTGCTTTGCAATGCGTCGACGGGCGAATGCATCGAGCTGTCGCTCGAAGACGTCCCGCAGTGGGTCGATCGCGTGTACCCGGCCGAATTGCTGTTGCGCCAGTACAACTGGTCCGGGCGCTACCAGCAAGGTTGGTTCAACTCGTGGCTGGGTCAGTCGGGCGTCGTGCAAACCACGCCTGGCACGAATGGCTCGCTGGGTTATAACTACATCGCCAAGGACGATGACGTATGGGTCTACACCGGCGTCACGTCCGCAACGGCCGATAACTCGATCGTCGGCTTCGTGCTCGTCGACCAGCGCACGGCCGAATCGCACTACTACGCCGTAGCTGGCGCCACCGAGGCGTCTGCGATGGAATCCGCCGAAGGTCAAGTCCAGCACCTGAGGTACACCTCGACATTCCCGCTGCTCATCAACGTGTCGAATCAGCCGACGTACTTCATGGCGCTTAAAGACGGCGCTGGCTTGGTTAAGAAATTCGCGATGATCGACATCCAGCGCTACCAGAACGTGGCCGTTGGCGATACGGTGGCCGAATGCCAGAAGAACTACGAGGCGCTGCTGGCAACCAATGGTGCAATCTCGAAGGCCGACCTAGACAGTTCGGGAACGTTCGGCGAGGCAAACGGCACTATCCGCACGATTGCCCAGGCTGTCATCGACGGCAATTCGCACTTCTACGTCACGCTCGAGGGCGATGATGCGATTTACGACTTCGTATTGCCTGGCACCATCGAAATCGTGGGGTATGCCGTCGGTGACGAGATCGCATTCTCGTACGTCGAGAACGTCCCCACGTGCACGGTGAGCGAGATATTGTCGAACACGGTTGAGGCAAAGGTCGAAGAAGCCGTGGCTTCCGAGGCGGCAGCTGCTCCCAGCTCGGCATCGCCGAGCGCCGCAGAGCCTGCCGCAAGCGGTTCAAGCGCGAGCGCAAGTGCGGCCAGCGGGACATGAGTGGAGAAAACGTCGAGTTCTTCCACTTTGGTCCCATAATGGGTATTATGTTCAGGCTGCTTAACCGCAGCGTGAACTGTTAGCAGTTCCGCTACCGAAGACAGCTGGTGCCGAAAGGCTTAAACGCGAAAGCGGCCTGCCGAGGTGGTCAAGTGTATGGAATTACGCGCGACCCCTGCTGTCTTTGAGCAGGGGTCGCTTTCTTTTCCAAGTAAGCGATTCCACCCAGGTGCGGAACCTTAATTGGAAAAGGAAGGGGGTGCATTTCATGCCCAATGCTCGTAATCTCGAGATGATGGAGAACATCAAGGCCGACCTTGCAGACGTCAAGGCTGTGTGGGTCGTCGACGCTTGCGGTCTCACCGTCAAGGAAGTCGAGGCTCTTCGTCGCTCCATCCGCGAATCTGGTGCCATCATGAAGGTGTACAAGAACACCGTCATGAAGAAGGCTCTCGCCGAGCTCGACCTCGTCAACATGGACGCAATCCTCGAAGGCCCGTCGGCTTTCGTGTTCTGCGACGGCGACGTGGCGGCTGCCGCAAAGGCCATCACCGAATTCGCGAAAGAGAACAAGAAGCTGGAAGTCAAGGGCGGCATGATGGACAACACGTTCATCGCTGCCGACGAGGTGCAGGCTATTGCCTCGCTGCCTTCCAAGGAGGTTCTCATCGCCCAGATCGCAGGCGCCATTTCCGGCGTTGCACGCGGCCTCGCCGTTTGCATCAACGGCGTGCCGAGCGGTCTTGCCCGCGCAATCCAGCAGGTTGCCGATCAAAAGGCTGCTTAACTGCAGCAAAGGCGGCCTGATGGCCGCATGACATGAAAAGGAAAGACCGCAAGGTCGCAGGCGGGAAGAATCCGCCATGAACAAGAAAGGACAAGCACAATGGCTGTCACCAAGGAAGAGATTATTGAGGCTTTGAAGGAAATGACCCTGCTCGAGGCTTCCGAGCTCGTCAAGATGATCGAGGAAGAGTTTGGCGTTTCCGCCGCCGCTCCTGCTGCTGTCGTGGCCGCTGGCCCGGCTGCTGCTGCTGACCAGGCTGCTGAGGAGAAGACCGAGTTCGACGTCATCCTCGAGGGCTTCGGCGACAACAAGATCGCCGTCATCAAGGCTGTCCGCGAGATCACGGGCCTGGGCCTGAAGGAAGCCAAGGAAGCTGTCGAGAAGGCTCCGAACCCCATCCAGGAGGGCATTGCCAAGGACAAGGCCGAGGAAATCAAGGCCAAGCTCGAAGAGGCTGGCGCTGCTGTCACCCTGAAGTAACAACAGGTTCACAGACTGTCGCAAAGGGGGCGCTTCGGTGCCCCCTTTCGTTATAGTGGGACAAAGCAGAACGGAGGAGGCGGCTCGATGCAGCAGATTCAGTATTTCAAATCGGCTTGGGGCGACATCAAGAACTCACCTGGTTGGTTCGGCAAGCTGTGCCTCCTGGCGCTTATCAATTTCATACCCGTGTTCGGTCAAATCGTCACATACGGATATTTATACGGATGGGCGCGCGAGATCGCATGGGGCACGCATGAACCCATGCCGGCGCGAGTCTTCGGGAACGAAGACGGCAAGCTGTACCGACGCGGTTGGTTCATCCTGGTATTGACGTTCGTCGCGTCGCTCATCCCGGGCATCGTCATGCAGATAGGCACGAGCATGCAGGGCGTGGGCATATGGGGCGTTGCAGCCAGCTCACGTGCCGCCGGCTCGGTTATGGCGGGGCTGGGTTCGTTTATATACGTCATCGGCATCGTCGGGGCTTTGCTGCTTGCGATCTTTGCTTGGATTGGCTCGATGCGCATCAGCATTTACGATCGGCTTTCGGCGGGTTTCCAGATTGGCAAGCTGTGGAGCATGTTCCGTCACGACACGAACGGCATCATGCGTATTTTCGGCATGAACCTGTTGGTGAGCCTGATTTTCGGCATCATCCTTTCCATTCTGTATTTCGCTTTGGTGCTCATGGTCATGATCGCGGGTTTCGCGGGGCTGGCAGCGAGCGGTTACGACCTGTCTGCAATGGAAACCTTAAGCGATGCGCAGGCCACGAGGCTCATGCTGCAATTCATGGCGAGTGCCGGCGTCTTGGGATTTGTCGGCACCATCGCAGTTGTGTACGTGACGTTTGCAGCGTCGATGTTCGTGTCGATGCTCGTCGCGCGGGCCATGGGGTATTGGACGCTGCAGTTTGACGTTCCTCATTGGCGCGGTCAAGACGATCCGATGCCTTTCGAGAACGCTCCGCCGATGGCGTAAACCGACGATTTACTCGCAAATGTGATTCATTCCTTGGGCGAGTACGGTGTACACGTGGTCGTCCGCAAGAGAGTACAGCACGTTCTTGCCGTCTCGCTGGAATTTCACCAATCGTGAAGCCTTCAATATGCGCAGCTGATGGGACACGGCGCTTTGCGTTGCGCCGACGGCTTCGGCTATGTCGGCGACGCAACGCTCTCCCGACATCAACGAGTACAGGATCTTGATGCGTGTCGTGTCGGAAAACACCTTGAACAAATCGGCAAGGTCATACAGGATTTCCTCGTCGGGCATGGTCTCCTCGAACGTCTCTGCGACTTCGTTGGCGTGGTTGTGATTTTCCGACATGGTTCTTCTCGTTTCCTTCTTTGTTTACCCCGCTCAGTGTGCAGGCGGGCGAAGTGAGGTTAAGCATAATTTGGCGAGAGACCTTGGCTCGAGCAAATTATGCCTCGAACGCAGCCTGCCTGCCCACTGAACGGGGTAAACGGGTCTCTTATTCCATCGTACGGGAGACCGTGGGGTTGTCAAGCGCGCTTTCGAACAAGGGTTTTGCGACTATTCGCGCGTAGTACAATTACCCGCGTTGAGAAAACGTTCGAAAGGGTTTGCCATGATCATTGCGGATTCCATTACGTACATAGGCGTAAACGACCACGACCTGGATTTGTTCGAAGGCCAATACGAAGTGCCCAATGGCATGGCGTACAACTCGTATGTCATCCAGGACGACAAGATTGCGGTCATGGACTCCGTTGACGCCAGTTTCGGTAGCGAGTGGTTAGGCAAGCTGGCTGCAGCGCTTGACGGGCGGGCTCCCGATTATCTGGTCGTGCAGCACATGGAACCCGACCATTCTTCAAATATCACGCGTTTCATGGACGCATATCCGAATGCGCAGGTTGTCGCAACGGCCAAGGCGTTCGACATGATGGCCAATTTCTATGGCGTCGATTACGCAGACCGGCGCATTATCGTGAAGGACGGCGACGAGCTGTCGCTTGGCACGCGGACGCTGCGGTTCATAGCGGCTCCGATGGTGCACTGGCCCGAGGTCATGTTCACGTACGATGCAATCGACAAGGTGCTGTTCTCGGCCGATGCGTTTGGCAAGTTCGGTGCGCTTGACGTCGAAGAGGATTGGGCGTGCGAAGCTCGACGCTATTATTTCGGCATTGTGGGCAAATTCGGCAAGCAAGTGACGGGCGTGTTGAACAAGGTCGCCGCGCTTGACGTGCGGGCCATTTGCCCACTGCACGGGCCCGTCCTTTCCGACAACTTGGATTACTACATCGGCTTGTACAAGACATGGGCGGCGTACGAGGTGGAATCCGACGGCATTGCCATAGCATATTGCTCGGTATACGGGCACACGAAAGAGGCCGTCATGCTGCTGGCTGCAGAGCTCGAGGCAGCAGGTTGTCCAAAGGTGGCAGTTTCCGACTTGGCGCGCGATGACATGGCCGAGGCTGTGGAGGACGCATTCCGCTACGGCACGCTCGTGCTTGTCAGCACGACGTACAACGGCGACATGTTCCCGTTCATGAAGTCTTTCATCGACCATCTGGCAGACCATGCGTTCCAGAACCGCCGTGTCGCGTTCATGGAAAACGGCACATGGGCGCCGACGGCAGCCCGGGCCATGCGCGCCAAGATGGAGTCATGCAAGAACATCGAGTTCGTCGAGCCCGTCGTGACCATAAAGAGTGCGCTGACCGACGAAAGCCGCGCTACCCTGCGCGAACTTGCCGCCGCGCTCGTGGGATAACCGTTTGCGGCTATATAATAAACAGGTTGAGATAAGGGCGTTCAAACACGTTTTGGAGGGAACATGCAAGACGCAATCATCGAGAGGCTCGTGGAGGAGCGCGTTGCCAGCCGCATACATGCGAAGGACGCCTCGTTGTACGGCTTTTCCGCAGAAGCGCGCGAATGTGCCGAGAACTTCATGGGCTGGGCTGATTTGCCCAGCAATCCGCCGTGCCCGCTTGACGAAATCAAGCAGTTAGCCGCCAAGTTCGCGGATGCTGGCACCGAAAGCGTGCTGCTTATCGGCCAGGGCGGGTCCACGCAGGCCGCCATGACCATGACGAAGTTCAACAAGGCCAATTCGAAGATCAAGTTTCGCGTGCTCGATTCCGATTCGCCCGTGCGCCTGCGCAAGACGCTTGCCGAAATCGACCCGCATACCACGTTGGTCATCGTGTCGTCGAAGAGCGGCGGCACGCTCGAGATGCGCTCGGTGTTCTGCGCCGTGCGCAACGCGTTTGCCGAAACGCTTCCAACCGACGAGATGTGCAAGCATTTCGTTGCCATAACCGATCCGGGCTCGGCTCTCGAAGCCCAGGCGAAGCGCGAGGAATGGGGCGGCATCCTGTCCGGAGAGCCCACGGTCGGCGGCCGTTTCTCGGCGTTGTCCGTGTTCGGCTTGTTCCCCGCTGCGGTTTCGGGTATCGACATCGATGCGCTTATAGCCGAAGGGCTCGATGCCGAACAAGATTGCAGCGAGGATTCCGAGGCGAATCCGGCTATCAAGCTGGCTGCGTTCCTGTATACGAATTGGCGGAACAGGCGCGACAAATTCTCGTTCTTCACGCAGAAGCGCGCTCGGGCCCTCGGTCTGTGGATCGAGCAGCTTGTCGCAGAAAGCGTAGGCAAGGATGGCGTCGGCGTATTGCCGCAGCTTGAAGTAAGCCCGCTCCTGCTCGAAAAGGACCTGGGCGATAGAGCGGTCGTTGCCTATCGCGTCGAATCGGGCGTATGGGACGACCGGGATGATTTCCTGCGTTGCCTGACGTGTTTCGACCCCGACTTGCCGCGCGTGGATTATTCGATTGACGGCGTAGAAGAGCTGGGCTATCACTTCGTCATGTGGGAATACGCAACCGCCATGCTCGGCTATCTCATGCAGGTCGCCCCGTTCGACCAGCCCGATGTGGCTTCCGTAAAGGCCAAGGTGCTCGATTTGCTGGATGCCGGCCTGCCCGAACCGGATTTCATCGACGAGCGTGCCACGAGCATCGGTCCCATCGAGGTGCGCGTTTCCGATTGCTGCAGCACCGCTTCCGACGTACGCGCTGCCCTGTACGGGTTGTTCTCGTCAATCGAGCCGGGTAATTACTTCGCCATGAATGCGTTCTTGCCGTTCGACGGGTATGCCCGCAAAGCGGCGCTTGGCCGCATCCGCATTGGCGTCGCGGCGCATTGCCAAGTCATGTCGTGCCTCGAGATAGGCCCGCGTTACATGCATTCGACCGGGCAGCTGCAAAAGGGAGGCTCGAACACCGGCGTGTACTTGCTGATATCGGCAGGCGAGCCGAAAGACATCCCGCTTCAGGGAGTGCCGGCGAAGAGCCTCGGCGAGCTTTCGAAGGCCCAGGCGATCGGCGACTTCATGATTCTCTCGGAACGCGGGCGCCGTTGCTTGCACCTGCATCTTCCCGATAATTCGACGATCACGTTGCAGCGCTTGGCCTACCTCGTCGACGAAGTGCTCTCGGGCCTGTGATAGAAGCGCTCGACATACGCGTTCGCGGCATCGTGCAAGGGGTGGGTTTCCGCCCCTTCGTATATCGGCTTGCACGTCGTTACATCATCACCGGATGGGTGTTAAACGACATGGACGGTGTGTTCATTCACGCCGAAGGCGAGCCGAAGCTGCTCGACGAATTCGTCACCGAACTGCACATGGATCCTCCAGCTGCAGCTGAGGTTAGGGAAGTCGAGCTGAAAGAGGTTCCGCTCCAGGACTGCACGAAATTCGAGATACGCGAATCGCAGGCGGAAGACGCCGAAGAGGTCACGCTGGTTTCAGCCGATTTGGGGATATGCGACGATTGCGCTCGGGAGTTGTTCGATCCGGCGGACCGGCGTTACCGGTATCCGTTCATCAACTGCACGAACTGCGGGCCGAGGTTCACCATCATCGACTCGCTTCCCTATGATCGCCCTTCGACGTCGATGCGCGCTTTCAAGATGTGCGACGATTGCGCCCGCGAATACGCCGACCCTGCCGATCGCAGGTTCCATGCGCAGCCTGACGCCTGTTTCGAATGCGGGCCGAAAGTAAGCTGGATTCCGTTGCCTGCCGGAACCGACGCAAACCTGCCTTCAGATGACGTGTTTGCCGCAGCCGTGAAGCTCTTGGCCGAAGGAGGCATTGTCGCCGTTAAGGGGTTGGGCGGATTCCACTTGGTGTGCGATGCGGGAAACGCTGCCGCCATCGCCGAGCTGCGCCGTCGCAAGCGCCGCGATGGGAAAGCGCTTGCCGTCATGGTGGCCGACGCCGCAACGGCGCGCGAGACATGCGAGGTCTCGTCCGAGGAAGAGGCGTTGCTAACGTCGGCTGCGCGCCCCATTGTGCTATTGCGCAAGCGCCTCGATGCGCCGTTGACGCCAGGGCTGGCAGATGGGCTGCCCGAATTGGGGATCATGCTTCCCGCAACACCCGTACAGGCGCTGCTCATCCACGATTTCGAACAGGCGACGGGCGGCAACATGCTCGTCATGACGTCGGGAAACGTGCATGACGAGCCGATTCTGGTAGACGACGCGCAAGCCTGCGACAAGCTTTCGGGCATTGCCGATGCCGTTTTGGGCAACAACCGGCCTATTCTCTCGCGCTATGACGATTCGGTCATGCGCGTGTTGAATTTAGGCGGAACGGATGCCCATGGCGAACCGAATGTCGCCGTGCAATTCATTCGCCGCGCTCGCGGCTATGCCCCTGTGCCGATGGAGCTTCAAGCGGCATCGGGCAAGCACGCCGTTTTCGCGGCGGGCTCCGAGCAGAAGAACACGTTCACCTACGCCCGCGAGGGGCAGGCTTTCGTATCGCAGCATATTGGCGACATGGAAGACGCCGACGTGTTCGATGCTTGGCTCGAATCGAAGGGGCGCTTTGAAAAGCTGTTCGACTTGAATCCTGCTGTGTTGGCGTGCGATGCGCATCCCGAATACCTTGCTTCCAAGTGGGTGCGCGACGAAGCGTCGAATTCGGGTTTGCCGCTCGTGCAAGTTCAGCATCATCATGCCCATATCGCATCGGTGCTTGGCGAACACGGCTTGTTCGGGCCCGCCATCGGCATTGCGTTCGATGGTACGGGCTATGGGGCGGATGGCGCCATTTGGGGCGGGGAAGTGCTGTTGGCCAACCAAGCCGATTACGAGCGCTTCGCCAACTTCTCGTACGTTCCCATGCCCGGCGGTGCGGCAGCAGTGAAGCATCCGCTGCGCATGGCATACGGCTTGCTTTGGGCATATGATCTCTTAGAGCATCCGGGGGCGCAAGCGGCGATTCAGGCGCTCGGCCAGCAAGCGGCGATATGCGAGCAGATGATCGAGGGCGGGTTGAACACGCCCTATACGTCATCGGCCGGGCGTTTGTTCGACGCCGTGTCCGCCCTGCTCGGCATTTGCGTCGACCCAACGTACGAGGGCGAGTCGGCCATCATGCTCGATGCCGCCCGTCCGCGTGAAAACGCGAATCCCGAAACCGACAAGCTTGTGGAGCAACGGTACGCCGTCGCGATCACGAAGAACGCTGCGACCGAGGACAGCACGGCACACGACACGTCCGTCGTGTTGCTCGATGCCGAGCCAACGGTCCGCGCGGTGCTCGATGACATGGTTGCCGGCGTTTCGGTCAACGAGATATCCCAGCGGTTCCATGACGCCATCGTGGGCGCCATCGTGCAGGTGGCCGAATTGGCGCGGGCAATGTACGGCATTTCGCTGGTCGTCTTATCGGGTGGTTGCTTCATGAACCGGTATCTGGTTGAGCGATCCACGGAGTTGCTGGGTGCTGCGGGATTCACGGTTGCGCTCAACGCCAGCCTGCCGCCGAATGACGGATGCGTTTCGTACGGACAAGCTGTCGTGGCGTGCGCTTCGCGGTAGAATGCCTTCGATAGAGGAGGCAATCATATGTGCTTAGCTGTTCCAATGCAGATTCTCGAAATCAAGGACGACGGCATGGCGCGCGTTACCGCCATGGGCGCCGAGCGCGATGCGGCGCTCGACCTGACACCGCAAGCCACGGTGGGCGACTACGTCTTGGTGCACGCAGGTTTCGCCATCGAGGTCGTCGACCAGCAATATGCCGAAGAGACGCTCGAGCTTATCCAGACCATGGCCGACATGGTGGATGATCCGCTGTTCAACGAATTAGACGAAAAGGTGACGCTGTGATGAAGCCGTCATCGGACTTCACAGCCGAACTCGCCAAGTTTAAAGACCCCAAGCTTGCACGCGAGCTCGTGCACGCCATCGAGGGCTTTTCGCCCGAAGGCGGCGCCACGCTCATGGAGGTGTGCGGCACGCACACCGTTGCGATTGCGCGCGCGGGCATACGCGACCTCATGCCTGAAGGCACGCGTTTGGCCAGTGGGCCGGGGTGCCCCGTATGCGTCACGTGCAACCGCGACATCGATACGGTCATCGCGCTTGCCCGCGTTCCGGGTGTGACCATCGCGACGTTCGGCGACATGACGCGCGTTCCCGGGTCCACGTCCAGCTTGTTGGCCGAACAGGCGGCGGGACGCAGCATCGAAATCGTGTACTCGCCACTCGACGCCATCGCCCTGGCCGAATCCGACCCGTCGCGACAGGTCGTTTTCGTGGGCGTCGGATTCGAGACGACGACGCCCTTGGTGGCACGTGCAGTCAAGCGCGCTGCCGATTTGGGGCTTTCGAATTTCAGCGTATTCGCAGCGCACAAGAACATGCCTGGCGCACTTGAAGCCATCGTTGCCGACCCGCGGCTGAAGATTGACGCCCTTATCTTGCCGGGGCACGTGAGCACCATCATCGGGTCCCAGCCCTATGAGTTCTTGGCACGGCAGTATGGAATTCCGGGCGTCATCACGGGCTTCGAACCTGTAGACGTGTTGCAGGGCATCGCCATGATCATGCGCCAGCTGCACGAGGGCCGCGCCGAAATAGAAATCGCCTATGCGCGAGGCGTCATGCCCCAAGGCAATCCGCATGCCGTCGCCGCCATCGACGAGGTTTTCGAAACATGCACTGCCACGTGGCGCGGTCTGGGTGATATTCCCGGCAGCGGCTATCGCCTGCGCGACGCCTACGCGCAATTCGATGCCGTGCGCCGTTTCCAGCCCGATGTCGAGCAAACGGTCGAGCCGCGCGGATGCCGTTGCGGCGATGTGCTGCGCGGCATCATGGCGCCGAGCGACTGTCCGCTGTTCCGCAAGGCATGCACGCCCGAGAACCCCATCGGCCCCTGCATGGTCAGCAGCGAGGGCAGCTGCGCCGCCTACTACCGCTACTACTAGACGTTCTCGCAAGTAAATAGTCATGGCGCACGGTGGGTTGCCGGGCACACCTCGGCTAACCGCTCCTCGTTCCGGCTCAGCAGCTGTGGAACTCGCCTGCTACGCAGGCTTAAACAGTCCTCGCTCCCGCTTCGCCTACACTTCGTCGCAGCCTCGGAGAGCCCGGCAATCCACCGCGCGTCACACCAAATTGTGTGGATTTTGTGGTAGACTACTCTGACTACGGGTTAATTCACCGGCAGTTGGGAGGCGCGCTATGGAGCTGTTCACCGACGTGGTGTTTCTCTCGCGCTTGCAATTCACGTTAATCGTCGCGTTCCATTTCGTGTTCGTGCCCCTTTCCATCGGGATCGGCCTCATAACGGCCATTGCCGTGACGCGGGCGTACAAATCGGGCGACGAAGGCGATGATGCGGCAAGCCAGTTCTGGATCAAGGTGTTTACGACGACGTTTGCGGTCGGCGTGGCGTCGGGCATCGCGATGGAGTTCTCGTTCGGCACGAATTGGGCTGATTATTCGCGGTTCGTGGGCGATATCTTCGGTGCTCCGCTGGCGGCCGAGGCGCTGTTCGCATTCTTCCTCGAATCGGTGTTCTTGGGCGTGCTGCTATTCGGACGCGGCAAGGTTGGACGCAAGTTCTATTGCGTGAGCGCCTGGCTCGTGTGGGGCGGTTCGTGCCTGTCGGCATTGTGGATCCTCATTGCCAATTCGTGGATGCAAACACCTGCCGGCGCCGAGCTTGCGGCTGACGGCTCGAAGGCCGTGCTCGCCGATTTCCTGGGGGCGGCATTCAACGCCACCACGGGTGTTCGCTATTTCCATACCGTGCTGGCTGCGCTCGTCATCGGCGGCTTGGTGGCCCTTTCCGTCGCAGCGTACCATCAGCTTAAGGGCAAGAACATCGACTTCGCCAAGAAGACGATGAAGACGGGCTTGGTCGTGTCCATCGTTGCGACGGTTGCGCTGTTCGCCTCGGCGCACGCAACGGCTGTTGCCGTCTGGGAAGAGCAGCCGACGAAGTTGGCTGCCATGGAAGGCCAGTACGAAGACGAGGTGCCGCCGCTGTACTTCTTCGGCTGGGTCGACGAGGAAAACCAAACCGTCATCGGTCCCAGCCTGCCGGGCTTCACGAGCTTCCTGGCAACGTTCACGTTTGACACCGAGTATCCCGGTTTGAATTCGCTGGCCGAATCCGAGCGTTACGGCGACATGAACGTGTCCGATATCCCAGTTGGCGCCATCTTCCAGGTGTACCACCTCATGGTGGCCATATCCGGTGTCTTGCTCGTCGTGTTGGCGTTGACGGCGCTGGCGATGGCACGCAAGAAACTGCAAGACTGGAAATGGCTGCAAAAGCTGTTGGTCATATCGCCCATCTTCCCGTTTGTCGCCATAGAAGCCGGTTGGTTCACTGCCGAGTTGGGGCGCCAACCGTGGGTTGTGTATCCGGCCGTCAGCAGTCCCGACGGCGTTTCGCTTCTGACGGGCGATGCCGTGTCTACGAGTGTGTCAGCGCCCGAACTGCTGCTGACCATCGTGCTGTTCTGTGCAATATACCTGCTGCTGTTCGTTGCCTGGGTGCGTCTCGTCAGCAAGTTTTTCAAGGCCGGTCCCGAAGCGGGCAGTAGCAACGATGACGTTGACGTGCTGCCGTCGGTAATCGACAAGATCGTGGGCGAATCGGCCGAAAGCGAGGCCGATGCCGTTGCCGATGCTTATGCCAGCACGGAAGGCGGTGATGTGCGATGACGCCGCTCGGAATCCTGTGGTTCTTCCTCATCTTCCTGCTTATTGCCGGGTATTTCGTTCTTGACGGCTTCGATTTGGGTGCAGGCGTGCTGTATCCGTTCATCGCGAAAGACGATAAAGAGAAAGCGATTATCCGCCGTGCCATCGGTCCCGTGTGGGATGGCAACGAAGTGTGGCTGCTCACGGCAGGCGGTGCGCTGTTCGCAGCGTTCGCACCAGCGTATGCAACGACGTTTTCGGGATTCTACTTGGCCATCATGCTCGTGTTATTCGGCCTTATCCTGCGCGGCGTTTCCGTCGAGTTCGCAGCACGCGATCGAGAATGGTCGCGTGTATGGGATATCTGCTTCTTCATTGGCTCGCTTTTGCCAGCGTTGCTCACTGGTGTGGCGGTTGGCAACATTTACGCCGGCATTCCCATGGATGCTGCGGGCAATTACAACGGCATTCCGCTGCTGGGCCTGGTGACGCCGTTCACGCTGTTGTGCGGCTTGCTCGGGCTGGCCATGTTCTGTTGCGCCGGCGCATCGTGGATTGCGCTCAAAGCGCCTGCAACCTCGCAGCTGCGCGACCGAGCTACCAAATTAAGGGCATTATTGCAGCTTGTGGCCCTGTTGCTGTTCGTGTTCGTGTCGATATACGGGCATTTCGTCATTCGCCCCGTCATGGTTCCCGCTTTGGGAGTCGTGCGCTGGGCGTGCGTCATCGTGTTCCTCGCGGGCATGGTGCTTGGCATTTTGTGGGGTCGCGACGAGCGTCGTGACATGCATGTGTTCGTGGCCCAATCGGTAGCTGCGGTGGCGCTGACGTTCTTGCTGGCAACCTCGATGTTCCCGAACCTTGTCGTTGCGTCTGCCGACAGCATCGGCCCGGCCATCACGGTGGCCTCGGCGGCTTCGTCAGATCTGGCATTGTCATGGATGACGGGCATCGCTTGCATAGGCGTGCCGCTCGTGCTCGTGTACCACGTGTTCGTGTACTACAAGTTCCGGGGGCGCCTAACCGAAGACGATCTGAAACACTAAAGGGGGCGACGACGGGTCGGGGATAGCATCCTCGGCCCGTTTTACTGACGGACAGGCTTAGTGCACAACCATGCCAGATACGAGACGACAAAGACCGAAAGCAGCTAAAGCAGCCGATACCCGGCCGTTCATCCGCGATACAGGGCATTTGCCCGAGGATGCTGCCGACATGGCCGTTGTCACGCTTGGCATGGTGGTTTTGGCCCTTGCCGTGGGATTCGTCATCGGTTTTGCGGTGTATTGCATCATGAACGTTTCCATATGGCTCACCGGGCTTGTATGGAACGGCATCGGCGGCACGCTGAACGTGCCGTGGTTCTCGTTGGTCACGTGCACGATCGGCGGAGCGCTCATCGGGTTATGGACGTGGTGGTCAAACGATCGCGTGCGTCCCCTCGAAGAGGTCATGGCCGAATTCAAGGCGACGGGTTCATATCGGGTGAACGGTGTTTTCAAGCCCGTGGTCACGTTTCTATTGCCGCTTGTGTTTGGCGGTTCGGTCGGTTTCGAAGCCGGCCTGACGGGCCTTATCACGGCCGGATGCTGCTGGATTCGCGACAAGCTGAAGGCAGCGGGCTTGCGCGTGGCGGCTGTGGCCGACGTCACCATTGCAGCGAGCATGGCGGCTATTTTCGGAACGCCGCTTGCGGGCATCGTGGCAGGTGCGGAAAGCGCGCCTAAAGAGGGCGGTGATGTCCTTGAAGAGCCCGATGTGAACGACTATAACATGCGCCGTGGCGTGAAGGTCGTGCTGTACACCGCCGCCGCATTCGGCGCTTTCGGCGGCATCGCGCTGTTCTCGCATGTCTTCGGCGCTGCAAGCGGCCTGCCGCGCTTCGATGCCATCACGGCTACGTATGCCGAACTGCTCTGGATGGTGCCGTGCCTTGTCGTCGCGTACATCATGACGCTGCTGTACCACGGTTCGACGCGCCTTTTCAGGGGCGTGTCAACTCGCTTGGGCGAAGGCCCAACGGGCGTTATTGGCGCTCCCGTCGTAGCCGGCGTCATCATGGGGGCGGTCGCCATGGCGCTGCCATATGTGCTTTGGCCTGGTGAAGTGCAGTCCGAGGAGCTCATGGCAAGCTGGACCACTTGGACTGCCGTCGCCCTCATCGGCACGGGCTTGCTTAAAGCCATCATCACGCCGATGTGCCTGAACATGGGGTGGATGGGCGGTAACTTCTTCCCAAGTATTTTTGCCGGGGTTGCTGTGGGTTACGGTCTTGCGGCATTGACGGGCGCCGATCCCATGCTCATGGTCACGGTCACGTGCACGGCGTTTCTGGCTGGCGTAATCCGCAAACCGTTGCTTGCGCTGGCCGTGTTGTTCCTTTGCTTCCCGGTTGCGGGTTTGCTCTGGATGGGTCTTGCCGCCATCGTCGGCGCTGCGCTGCCCATTCCGCGAGCGTTCAGGGAGTAGGCTCGTCCCTCGTTCCATTGCCAAGTTCCTGCGAAGACCCCCCATTGCTCATGAAGCCGATGGCGATGTGATACAGTGTTCGCATGAACACTACCCAGACACCCTATCCGAGCCCCGAGAGCACATCGCCGGATATGCCGGTTTGGATGCCGTCGCAATTCAAGCCCGAGTCCGAGCTTTCCGACTATGCTCGAAACCGCAAACGCAGGCGTCGCGCGCGCAATCGCGACGATTACGCGGGGCGCGATTTCACGCTGGGAGAGACTATCGCCAATTCCGTGTCGCAGGGCGTTGCCGCATTGCTGGCATTGGTGGCCCTCATCATCCTGTGCGTGACGGCGATCAATCATGATGGCGGTATTCGCCTGGTTGCTGCGCTTGTGTTCGCCATTCCCATGGTGTTGGCCTTCCTCATGTCCACGCTTTACCACGCACTGCAGTCCGAACGCGCCAAACGCGTGTTCAAGGTGCTCGACAACAGCTCGACGTATCTGCTCATTGCAGGTGCTTTCACTCCCTATTGCCTTATCTCGCTCGCAGGAATTGGCGGTGAGATGCTGTGCGCAGTCGAATGGATGCTCGCTGCAGTGGGCGTTGCCATCGAGGCCGTGTGGGCAACGCGTCCGCGTTGGATTCATGGCGTCTTGTATGCGGTGATGTGCGCGGCATTCCTGCTGTTCATTCCCGGGCTTGCATCCACGCTTGAAACGCCAGGATTCATATTGCTCATCGTGGCGTTGTTCATCCTGGGGGTTAGCTTGGTGTTCCGTTGGTTTAGCGACGTTCGGTATCTGCGTTTCGTGTTCCATCTGGTGGCACTTGTCGGTTGCGTGTGCCTGTTCCTTTCGGTCGTGCTGTTCGTTATCTGATGCGCCCCGAGGGCGGAGCGCGACGTTACGGTTGAGGAGATTGTGGTTTCATGTCGAAAGAGGGCGATAGTACCAAGTCGGGGCTGTTTGGCGGTTTGTTCAAGCGGAACAAGCACCAGGTTTCCGAGGAGGAAATAAAAGAGCTCGTCGACGATAACGACGAGTTGCTCGACGACGAAAAGCGCATGATCGGGGAAATCCTCGAGCTCGATGAGCTCACCGTCAGCGACGTCATGCAGCCACGCGTCGACATAATTGCGGTCGAGGACACCGAAACCGTGCGCGCAGCGCTCGAGCGCATGCGCGGCACCGGGTTTTCCCGCCTTCCCGTGTTCAGCGAGGATCTTGACCACATCGTGGGAGTCGTGCGCTACAAGAGCCTGATTCCCGCCGTGTTGGACGGCGATATCGATGGCCCCATCACCGATTACGTGCAAGAAGCCCTGTTCGTTCCCGAGACGAAAGACCTGTTCCCGCTGTTGTCCGAAATGCAAACGAATAGGCAACAGATGGCCATCGTGGTGGACGAATACGGTGGCACCGATGGTTTAATAACCCTCGAGGATATCGTCGAGGAAATCGTCGGCGAAATCATCGACGAGACCGATTCCGAAGTGCCGTACGTAACGCGTTTGACAGACGACGAATGGCTCGTCGATGGGCGTCTTCCCGTGAAAGACGCGCTTGAGATGGGGCTGCCGGTTGCAGAGTCCGACCAGTACGACACCATCGCAGGCTGGATGCTCGATATTGCCGACGCCGTGCCGCAAGTAGGCGACGATATCGTCGTGGACGGTTTCCGTTTCAAAGTGCGCACAATGCGCCGCAGGCGCATACGAACCGTGCAGGTTACGCGCTTGCAGGATGCGTAAAGCGGTTTAACGGAACCGGGTAGGGGGCAGGCAGCTTCCCGATTGCGGAAGGTGAAGGTTTGGCTACGCAGGTTGTCGATAGCGGCATGAGCCGCTCGCATGATTCGAGCATTGGCGGAGTGTGCGCAGGCGTTGCCGAGCGATTCGACCTCGACCCAATCGTCGTCCGCATCCTCGCCGTATTCATCGCCCTGCTGACAGCCGGTTTGGGAGTTATCGCCTACATCGTGTTGTGGGTGCGTTGGCCGCGCGAAGCAGAATCCGATGCTCCTTACGAGGTAACGCCCGAAAGCGCGGAATCAAGCTCGTTCGGCAGCGTCGATTGCGAGACGGGGCGCGTGGCGGGCCATGCAGGTTCGAAGCCGTCGAGTGGCATACCGCTGACCACGCGATTGGCCATTGCCGCCGGCATCATGCTGCTGTTCCTCGCCGTGTCCATGAACCTCTCGCCGCTTGTGCCGGGGACGGAATGGTGGCAGTTCTGGCCGCTGGCGCTTCTCATCCTGGGCTTGTGCTTCATCATCATTCCCGTGCCAACGCGGTTCGAGGCCGCATGGCATGCGCTGGGAATCGTCATTACCGCGATCGCCGCGACATTGTTGCCGATGACGCTCGATATCATGGCATGGGAGACGGTGCCGAACGCGCTATCTCAGGGATGGCCGTTCGTCGTTGCCGCGGCGCTTGTGTTCGCGTATGGCGTGTATCGGAAATCAAACGCGCTCATGATTTGCGCATCGTTTTTCATCGTGGCGTTTTGCGTGTTCATGCTTGCGGTATGGGCGTTGCCGGGTGTCGCGGAATCCCTCACGCTGCACATGCCAGACGGCCGTTCGCTGAGAATCGCCTTCACGGGACTCTAAAACACGTATTTTTGTTCGCAACGAGATTTTGTGGGGTGCGTGCTCCCAATCGGAATATATAGCGTTTTTTGCTCGATATTCCCAAAACATCAACTTTGTCAAGCGAACAAATGGTGAAGCGCGGCTCCATATAAAATTGCTTCTTCGCACGTCAGTACGGTAAAATATGCCGCACGGCAACGGTATCGTTGCCAAAAGGAAATTGAAATATGAGTCGGAAGCAGCCTAAACGTAGAGCCGGCAACATGGCGTATGCAGCCATTGCCGGTTTTTTTATTGTCGTCATCGTAGGTGGCGTCGGCTTTGGCGTGGCCTCAGCTGACTCCTACGACGATGTCGAGCGCGCTGGTGCGTTCGGGTTCAGCGCTGAGACGCATACCGCAACAGCATCGGCCGAAACGTATGTCACCCAGGCAGCTAGCGACGAAACCCCCTATTACGAGCAATCCGCCCTTGCAGCCACGACACCACGTGACATCAATAACGGCATGCTGATGATCGATGAAATGGAACGCATCGAACAAGAGCGCCTCGTCGCGGAAAACGCCGCAGCGCTCAAGCGCATGGAAGCGACAAAGGCCATGCAAGGCGTCGAGACTCCTGCCGAGCAAGTGGCAGGGGCGGCTCCCGAACCCGGAACGATCGAGTACTCGCTGCCCGCTGTCGACTGGTCGGTCGGCAGGGACGCATTCATCGCCGAATGGACTAGCCGCATCGACGCCTATCTCGAAGGCTCGCCCCTCGCCGGTTACGGCTCGGTGTTCGCCGAGGCCGCATGGGATAACGGCGTTGACCCGCGCTGGTCGCCCGCCATTTCCAACACCGAAAGCGGCAAGGGGTCGGTCTGCTTCCGCTCTTGCAACGCTTGGGGTTGGGGCAACGGTGGCTGGGGTGATTGGAACACCGCCATCCAGGACCATGTTGCTGGCCTGGCGGCAGGGTACGGCTACAGCATCACGCCCGAAGCGGCTCAGCGGTACTGCCCGCCCACGTGGGAATCTTGGTACGAGAAAACCCTCAACGAGATGGCCCAGATCTAGCTTCCTTTCGCATCAAAGCTTCCATTTCAGTAATCCTGACTCTATGCCGCCCCGCCCTAGTCCTTATGGACTTGTGAGATACTATCGTTTCGGGTAGGAACCTGGAAGGATTGCAAATGCGCAATGTAATCGTGGTGGGATGCGGGCGCGTGGGCTCGCGCATCGCGTCGATGCTCTCTGACAACGGCGACAATGTCTGCGTTGTCGACCGCAGTGCAGAAGCGTTCAACAACCTGGGTCGCAATTTCAACGGGTCGACCGTTCAGGGTATCGGATACGACGAAGACACGCTTGTCAAGGCAGGCGTCGAGGACTGCGACGTCGTGGCGGCGGTGACCCAGAACGACAATGCAAACCTCATGGTGACCGAGGTCGCCAGCCGCCTGTATGACGTTCCCCATGTCATCGCGCGTTTGTACAACCACGATCACGAACGCGCTTACATGCAGCTGGGCATCGACTACGTATGCGGGACGACGCTTGTCGCCGAAGAGGTGTTCAGCAAGGTCATCGCGGGTCATGGGTCGCATATCGACACGTTCGGCGACTACGAGCTGTTGAAGTTTTCCATCGACCTTTCCACGACCGAGCGCGGTTCCATCCGCGTGTACGAAATCGAGCGCGATCACGACATCCGCATCATCGCATTCGAGCGCAGGGACGGTTCGGCGTCGTCTATCCCGACGGGCGAATCGACGTTGTACCATGGCGACTTGGTGATTGCCTGCGTGCGCCATGACCTTATCGACGAGTTCGGCCGTTACATTCAATCGTAGGCGGAGGCGTTCATGTACATCGTCATCAACGGAGGCGGCAAAGTCGGGGAGTATTTGGCAACGGTGTTGCTGCAAAGCGGCAACGAGGTTGCCATCATCGAGCGGGAAGCCAACGTCGCAGACCGTTTGTCGATGGTGCTCCAAGGACGTTACCTGGTCATTCGCGGCGACGGGTGCGACTCCCGCTACCAAGAGGATGCCGGCATCCGCAAAGCCGATGTGTTCGTTGCGGCTACCGGGCAAGACGACAACAACTTGGTGTCATGCGAAATCGCTTCGCGCATTTACGGCGTTCCCCGCTGCATTGCCCGCGTCAACGCGCCGAAAAACCAGCGCATCTTCCGCGCGCTCGGCATCGAGGCCATTTCCTCGACCGAGATGATCGCGAACCTCATCGAAGAGGAAACCCTCATGGGGTCGGTTAGCGTCGTCTCGTCGCTGACACACGGCAATGTGGTGCTCACCGAGCTTTCGGTTCCGCGTTTAAGCGACACGGTTGGCAAGGAAGGCATGCTCGTAAGCGATGTCGATTTACCCGAGAACAGCCTTATCGTGGCTGTGTCGGCTAAAGACGACATCGAAGTTGCCGGCGAGGAGACGCGCATCTATCCGGGCGACACCGTCGTGGTGGCCGCCGATCGCGATCAGATTCCCGCTGTTCGCACGTTGTTCCGAGAGCTTTAGAACTCCAGCTGCTCGAGGCGCTCGAAGATGGCGTCCTTCTGTTGCAGGAACGCCCACGGGTCGAAAATGTCGTCGAGCTGCTCGGCGGTCAACGTGCAGTCGGGGTCCGCTTCAAGGCGCTCCCGATACGACGGTCCTGCCACGGCGTTCTGGATGTCTTCCCATACCTTCATGGCGTTGCGCTGAACGATGACATAGGCGTCTTCGCGCGTGATGCCCGTGTTCACGAGTGCCAAGATCACCTTCGAGCTGAAGATGAGCCCGCGGGTGCGCCAAAGATTGTGCTCCATCTTGGCGGGGTAGGTGAACAGGTTGTCAAGCAGCGGCTGCATCTTGTAGAACATGTAATCGAGCGCGATGAAGCTGTCCGCCAAGGCTACGCGCTCGGCGCCCGAATGGCTGATGTCGCGCTCGTACCACAGCGCCACGTTGTCGAGCGCCACTTGCGAGTTCGCCTTCACGACGCGGGAAAGGCCGCATACGCGCTCGACCGTGATGGGATTGCGCTTATGGGGCATGGCAGACGAGCCCTTCTGGCCTTTCTTGAACGGCTCTTCCGCTTCGATGACGTCGGTTTGCTGCAGCAGCCGCACCTGCATTGCGATGGATTCGAGCGTCGACGCGACCGTGGCAAGGCATGTCATGACTTGCGCATGGCGGTCGCGGGCAACGACTTGCGTCGACAAGGGGTCGGGCGTCAGGCCCAGCTTCTCGCACACATACTGCTCGACGTAAGGGTCGATGCTCGAATACGATCCGACGGCACCCGAAATGGCGCCCGTGGCGATGGCGTCACGGGCTGCTTGCATGCGCTCTTCGGCACGTTTAAGCGCCCAAGCCCAGCTGCCGAACTTCATGCCGAACGTCATGGGCTCAGCCGAAATGCCGTGCGTGCGCCCCACGCACAGCGTGTTTTGGAACTCGAAGGCGCGCTTTTTACACGTGGCTCCGAGCTTGCGGATATCGGCAAGGATGATGTCGCATGCTTGCGTGATCTGATAACACAACGCGGTATCGCCCAAATCGCTGCTCGTCATGCCGTAATGAACCCAGCGGCTCGGCGGCTCGGCGCCTTCGGGAAGGTCGGCGTCGATGTATTCGGCCATGTTCGTGAGGAAGGCGATGACGTCATGGTTCGTCACTTGCTCGATTTCGTCGATGCGCTCCACGGTGAAATCCGCATGATCGCGGATCCATGCGGCTTCCTCGCGCGTGATGCCGCATGTGTCAAGTTCGGCCTGGGCCTCGCATGCCAGGATCTCGATTTCCTTCCAGATTTCGAACTTGTTCTGAAGCTCCCAGATGCGTCCCATTTCCGGTCGTGTGTAACGCTCGATCATGACGGTCCTTCCTCGCAAAACGGTTGCAACAAGGATACCCCAAAAAGGCTGACGAGCAGGGGCTTGGCACTGCGTCTTTAGGCAAACCTCGGCAAACCGCGCGTAGTCGTGTGGAGTTTTACGAAACCGTCGTCCAGATTTTCACGCGGCAGCAATGAACCGAAGAGCCGCCGATGGGCTTATGGTCGATGTTGGTGTACGTGACGAAGCTGTTGCGCATGCCTGTCGTGGCAAGGTAATCGCCATAGTCTTCAGCTCCGTCGTCGACGTCGATCGCGAAATACGTGCCCTCGTTCAGGTTGACGCCGCAAACCGAATAGCTCGATTTGACGATGAGCAGGTTGTTGCACCAGGCAGGAGGCGCAGTCGGCGTGCGAGCGAACCCGAACCACTGCACGCTGCTGTAATCGCCGTCCGTCGGCAAGCTCATGGGCACGTACGTGCCCAGGTTCGAAATGCCCTCGCCGTAATCGTAGATGTTGGCGAACGAGAACATGAAGCCGGTTTTGCCATAGCCGGCTTCGAGCGGTTTCATGCCCCCGGGCAACGTCATGGTGTCGTTCGTTTCGCCTTTGAGGGCGTTTATATTCGTCAAGCGGAAATACGTGGTCGCTTCGTCGAGGCGCGGGGCGATGGTGACCGACTCGCCCGACGAGTACGGGGGCGTGCCCATCCGCCGCACGTTCTCGTACACGCACGTTGCGGTGTTTCGGCCGAATTCGCTGCTCATCAGACGCGAGGTCAAACCGGCGTCGTTCGGGGTTCTGGGAACGACCTGCCAGAAGGCGCGCGAGTCCGAAACGGCCAACATGGGGGTTTCGTACGCGGCGTCGCCCTCTTCGACCAAAACGGGGTCGCCGGAAAGAGCGCCTTCAGACAGCGCGGCAGTGTATATGCGCCATGTTCCGCGGAGGATGTTCGCCTCAGTCCAAATGAGCCCTTTCGCTGTGGCGCGGACATCGTAAATCTCGTGGTGATCGGAGGCGCCCACAGCATTCGAGACGATGGTGTCAAGGTTGCCGTTTCCAAAGAACAGCAGGCCTATTTGCGTAAGGGGCGAACCCGACGAAGTCGGCAAAAGGCATGCTGCCACTTCCTCGTCGTTTGCCCACAACAGCGTGCCATAGGGGATTTCGTACGTATTGACAAGCTGGATTCGGTCATCGTAGCTGTCAAGGGCCTCGAAATCGTTCATGGTCACAAGCGAGGTTTCGGGAACTTTCAAATACGATACCGCGCCGCTGTCCGCGCCGATGGATTCGCATCCCGTCAAGCCAAGTCCGGCCGCAGCCGCAGCAGTGCCGACGGCGGCGGTTCCAAAGAGGAACGCGCGCCGCGAGACGAGTAGCTGGCTGCTGGATTGACGTGTTGTTTCGCTCATAGTGCGAGTATACCCGTTTAACCCGAATCCGCATTTCTGCTGGCGAAAGATTACCCCTTGGTCACGAAACGCTATAATTAACTCCACATCTGCCCGTCTCAATATGTGCGGGCGGTACAATGACCATGTCTGTATCCTGCTAGTAAGGAGACGTAATGGGTAACGAAACGCGCCGCATCATGCTTGTCGAAGACGAGAAGGCAATCCGTGATGCCGTGACCGCATATCTCGAGCGCGAGAACTACTGGGTAACCGCCATCGGCGATGGCCAGGATGCCCTCGACGAGTTCTCGAAGCATCATTTCGACCTCATCATCCTTGACCTCATGCTTCCCCGCGTGCCGGGCGAGCGCGTTTGCCGCGCCATCCGCGACAATTCCGATGTCCCCATCATCATGCTCACGGCCAAGGGCGAGGTCGAGGACCGCATCATCGGCCTCGAGTTGGGCGCCGATGACTATCTGATCAAACCGTTCAGCCCCCGTGAGCTGGTCGCCCGCGTTCGCGCGCTGCTGCGCCGCGTGCATGCCGATTCCGAACCCCAGCGCGAAGTGTTGGAGTTTGGCGATTTGACCATCGACGTATCAGGGCACAAGGTTCTCGTCAGCGGCAAGGAAGTCGACCTCACCGCCAGCGAGTTCAAGCTGCTCACCACGCTTTCCCGCTATCCGGGCCGCGTGTACTCGCGCATGGAGCTCGTCGAGAAGGTCCTCGGTTACGACTTCGAAGGCTACGAGCGCACCATCGACAGCCACGTGAAGAACCTGCGCGCCAAGATCGGTGACAACCCGCGCAACCCCAAGTGGCTGCATACTGTTCATGGCGTGGGCTACCGCTTCGAGGACCCCACGAAGTCCGGCGTGCAGTAGGCGCCTGATCATCGTCGGCGCATACGGCCATGCCCGAAGAACTGAAAGACACCGCGACCGCCTCATCGCCCGATGGGGCGGTTGACGATTTCGACATCGAAGACGACGTGGAATCCGACGAGGAAGAGCACGGCAAGCGCCGCGTTTGGTCCAACCTCTCGTATGCCGCCCGTGTGACGATTTCCTTCTCGCTCATCGCGGCCATGACCGCGCTTGTCGCCATTGGCGTGGTCTCGTTCGTATGGGAACAGCACTTCACCGAATACACGCAGGAGAACATGCACGTCGTGGCAGAGACCACGGCGAATCGCATTGCCGAGGTGTACGAGCAAGAGGGCTCGTTCACCAAGAAGACGCTACAGCCTGCTGAGAACACGGTTGCCGTCACGCACGGCGTCGGCGTGCAGGTGGTCGATGCGGAGAACAACACGATGTTCGATTCGTCCACGAATGCGGGCGGCATCGATGGCATCGTCACGCCCTCCATCGCCCCACAACAGGGTCAATCGAACATGGCCCACGCGCCCATCATCGTGGACGACCAGGCGGTCGGCTCGGTGCGCGTGTGGGTGTACGGTTCCGATCAGCTGTTGCGTTCGACCGACCAGGAATTCCGCGACAAGTCCTACCAAGCCATGATCTTGGCCGCCATTGTCGCCATCGTGCTGGCATCGGTGTTCGGCTACTTCTTCGCGCGGAACCTCGTGCGCCCCATTCGCCGCATGACGGAAACCGCCGTCGCCATCAAGGAAGGCGACTTGACAGCTCGCACCGACCTTCAGGGCGAAGACGAGATCTCCCAGCTGGGCCAGACGTTCGACGCCATGGCCGACGCCATGGAACGCGACCGTAAGCTCGAACGCCGTCTGACGACCGACGTCGCCCACGAGCTGCGTACGCCGCTCATGGCTATTCAGGCGACCGTCGAGGCGATGGTCGATGGCGTGTTGCCTGTCGATGAGCAGCGCCTCATGACGGTCGATTCCGAAGTCATGCGGCTGTCCCGCCTTGTCGACCAGCTGCTGAAGCTGTCCCGCCTCGAGAACAGGGCAAATCCCAACAAGCAGGAAATCGTGAACGTGGGCGAGGTCGTTGCCGGCATCATCGCCACCCACGAGGCGTACGTGCGCGAAGCCGGCCTTACGTTGAAATACCGTGCAGACCCCAACGTCTTGATCCTCGGCGACCCCGACCTCATCCGGCAGGCGACCGCGAACCTCATTTCCAATGCCGTGCGCTACACCGACGAAGGCGGGCACATAACCGTCAGGGTGAAGCGCGGCGAGACGATGGCCTCGATTTCGGTGCAGGACACGGGCATAGGCCTGACTCCCGAAGAAGCGCGCATGGTGTTCCAGCGCTTCTGGCGCGCCGATTCGGGACGCGACCGCGAAAGCGGCGGCCTGGGCGTTGGCCTCACGGTCGTGAAGGAAATCGTGGAGCGCCACAACGGTTGGGTGCAAGTGGAAGGCCGCAAGGGCGAGGGCTCTTGCTTCACCATCCATATCCCGCTGTATGTCGAAAAAGAACAGCGCAAGCGCGGGCACAAAGCAGCCACCGGACGCCTTCCCAAGTTGAATCGATAGGCACATCCGAAGCTGCCCAGGTGGGCGAAACGCTCGTTCCGCATTATCTGGGGCTATTCCGAAAGTGTTTTTTAAATCTGGTGCTGCGCATACGGGTGCATGTCGGTACAATTGACAAGTTCGGCGTTTTTTCGATTGAAAGGTTTGGCTATGGCTGGCATCGACATCAAGCCAGACGCACAAGGCAAGGTGCGCGATCTTTACGACTTGGGCGACAAGCTGCTGCTCGTCGCAACGGACCGCATTTCGGCGTTCGACTACATCCTGCAAGACGAGATTCCCCACAAGGGCGAGGTGCTGACGCGCATTTCGTGCTTCTGGTTCGAATTGCTGGACGGCGTTGTCGAAAACCATCTCATCTCGACTGACGTGGCCGACCTTCCCGAACAATTCAAGCCGTATTCCGATTACCTGCGCGGTCGTTTCATGCTCGTGCGCAAGGCCGAGATGTTCCCCGTCGAGTGCATCGTGCGAGGCTATCTTGCGGGCAGCGGTTTGAAGGAATACCAGCGCGAGGGCACCGTGTGCGGCATCGAATTGCCCGAAGGGCTCGTCAATTCGTCGAAGCTTCCCGAGCCGATTTTCACGCCGTCGACGAAGGCCGAAATCGGCGACCACGACGAGAACATCAGCTTCGAGCGCTGCGCTCAGCTGCTTGGCGACGAGGATGCAGCCGCATTGCGCGACTTGTCGCTTAAGGTGTACACGACGGCGCGCGACCATGCGGCCGACCGCGGCATCATCATTGCCGACACCAAGTTCGAATTCGGCCGCCTGAACAACGAGATTATCTTGGCCGACGAGGTCCTCACGCCCGACTCGTCGCGCTTCTGGCCCGGTGACGAATATGAGCCCGGCCGCGATCAAGCCAGCTTCGACAAGCAGTTCGTGCGCGATTGGCTGACTGCGAACTGGGACAAGACGGGCGAGCCTCCGCGCCTTCCCCAAGACGTCATCGACCGTACAAGCGAGAAATACGTTCAGGCTTACGAGAAGATCACAGGTAGGAAGTTTTAATGACCCAACGTAATCCCAACAACGACCGGTACCGCGACGAGAACCGCACGGGCAAGACGCGCAAATCCGCCGCATCGGCGAAGCCGGCCGCCGAACGCGCTGCCACGGTGCGCACTCCCGCTCCGAAGACCAAGAAGCAGAAGAAAGCCGAGGCGCGCGAACGCGAGCGCAAGCAAGAAGCCCATTGGACAGAGGTGACGCCTAGCAACAAGGCCCTCGAGGACATGCCCGAGTACAAGAGGTACCGCAAATTGTGGTGGGTCTGCCTGATTTGCGCCATCGTCCTCATCGTCGCCACGTTCTTCTTCGGCAACAACGAGGCGTACAGCTTCCTGTACATCCCCTGCCTCGTGTTGGGCTACGTTTTGGTCATCGTCGCGTTCTACATCGATTTCGGCCTGATTCGCAAGATGCGCAAGCGGTATCAAAAGGAAGTCCTCAAAGGCAAGTCAAAGGAAGCCCGTGCCTCCCAAAAAGTCGCCCGCGCCGAAGCGCGCGCCCAGCAAAAGGAAGCCGAAGAGAGGCTTGCAGCTGGCGAGGTTGTCGAACCCGAGAAAAAGGCCGACAACCCCCTTAGCCGCATTGGCAACAAGCTTTTCGGTTCAAAGGAACCCGAACCCGAGCCAGAAGCCGAACCCGCTGACAAACAGTAAGTGCAACACCAATCCCGATTAAAGGAATCGGGGGCTGTTCGCAACATCCAGCCTCATCAAAACTAAGGACAAAGATGAAGAAGACAACTACAAACCTCATGTTATGCGCCATGGTCTTCGCCGTGGCGCTCGTCATTTCCAATGTCATTGCCGCCAAGACCGTGCAAACGGGGGTCCCGCTGTTCGGCAGCACCATTCTCGTGCCGGCTGCCGTCATTTGCTATTGTGTCACGTTTCTCATGACGGACGTCATTGGCGAGATCTGGGGGCGCAAAGAAGCGCAAACAGTCGTGTTCGGCGGCTTCGCATGCCAGATCCTGGCTTCGTGCCTCATCCTGATCGGGGAAGTGCTCCCAGCGGCTGATGCGGGCATGCAGGCGTCCTACGACATGCTTTTGGGACAAAACGCCGTGTTCGTCGTGGCCAGCATGACGGGCTACCTGCTTTCACAGTCATGGGACGTGTTCGTGTTCCACAAGATTCGCAACCGTATCCTCACGAACGGCGGAACCGAGCGCAGCCGTTGGATTTGGAACAACGTTTCGACGATGACGTCGCAGATGATCGACACGATCGTGTTCATCGGCATCGCGTTCGGCATTGGGTTCGGATGGTTGTTCGATGGGGCGATGATCGGTCAGCTTGGCGCCATGATGGTTGGCCAGTACCTGTGCAAGCTCGTGTTGGCGGCCCTCGATACCCCGGTGTTCTATTTCCTGACGCGGGGCGTTGGGCGCTCTGCAACGGTCGAGGCGTAGCCTTTAGGCGCGGGTTGTTGTAAGGTTACATTCGAAAGAAGTGCGCGAAAACGAAGTATACTGGTATTCGGCATATCTCGAGGAGGCGCGATGAAGTGCATAGAATGCGGTCATGAACTGAAAGACGGCGCGATTTTCTGCATCCGTTGCGGAGCGATGCAGGTTTCGATGGACGGCAAGCCGATTGAACGTGGAGAAGACTGGCCCGTTGTCGACGCGCAAGCTGGCGCGACGGGGTTCCGCTCGTCTACCGATGGCGCGCTTCATTCGGCGCAGGCAAAGAATCCCCGTGGATTCCAGCCAGCTCCCGAGCGCAAGGGCGGCAGAATCATCGCAGTCATTGTCGTCATCATCGCTCTCATCGCCATCATTGCATTCGCGCTGACGCAGTGCATGGGTTCGGCTGTGTCGGGCGATGACACGTCAAGCGCTTCGGCTCAGGCTACGACGACCACGACGTCTGACAGCGCGTCTGCTGCATCCTCGACGTCGAGCACGTCGGCAGCGTCGACGTCCGCATCGGCCGCCAGCGCGAGCGCATCCGCTGCATCGACTTCTGCCACGAGCACCACGACCACGCAGCCTGCTCAGCAAGAAGCGCAGCCTGTCGAGGAAGAACCCTCGTACACGTACAACGACTACTACGTGCTTGACGACACCAGTTCGCGTTACTACTCCTACGACGAGCTGTCCAGCATGAGCACATACGACCTGTACCTGGCGCGCAACGAGATCTACGCCCGTCACGGTCGCATGTTCAATCGAAGCGATCTGCAGGATTACTTCAATTCCCAGGATTGGTACGAGCCCCTTTACACGCCGTCCGAGTTTGACAGCATGGGCGACGAGAACGTCCTGAGCGACGTCGAGCTCAAGAACGCCAGGCTCATGAGGCAAGTTGAAGCCGACAAGGGTTCATCGTACCTGTAAGGGCAAGGCGCAAAGTTATTTCGGGGCGGGCTTCGGCCCGCCCCTCGTTTGCTGTTAAAGCAGATGTAAAACAGGAAACGGGTTCTCGAGCCCGTTTCGTTTTGCCCTAATCGTCAAGTTGCTCGAACAGACGGGCAGCCGCTTTATCCCCGTACCCGAAATCGGGGTTGGCCCAATTGGCGAATGGGTGGATGGCGATGCCGCCACGTGGCACGAACAGCCCCTTCACCTCGATGTACTTGGGCCGCATGAGCTCGACCAGGTCGTTGAGGATGACGTTGGTCACGTCTTCGTGGAAATCCCCGTGATTGCGGAAGCCGAACAGGTACAGCTTAAGCGACTTGCTTTCGACCATGCGCTTGTCGGGAATGTAGTTGATGATCATGGTTGCGAAATCGGGTTGGCCCGTGATGGGGCACAGCGTCGTGAATTCGGGGCAGCGCAGCGTCACGAGGTAATCGCGGTCGGGATGCGCGTTCTCGAACGATTCGAGCACGCTGGGATCGTAATCGGTGGGAATGCCGACGCGTGAGCCGAGTAGCGTCAGTTCTTCATGGGCGGTCATGGCTTCTCCTTTTCTGCGCTCGCTCATTGTATGGTATCATACGACCCATTGGGACGAGGAGGATTCGTGGCGAAGCACGCGAGAAGCGAACGCGATGTCAGCGACAAGCGATCGGCTTTGGCCGGCGCGCAGCGCAACGCGTACGTGCATAGCGACCAAGTGGGCGGCACGAGGCGACGCGAAGCGGATGGCCGCTGGGTCGATCGTCCACAAGAGCCCATGCGCCAACGCGAACAAGCGCGCCTGAGGGCTAACAAACCGCTGACGATAGGGGAGTTCATCAGGCGCAATTCGGCGTACATCCTATCGGTTATCGCCGTCATCCTCATCATCGTGCTGCTCATCGCCGGCGTGCGCATGTTCTCGGCTTTCAGTTCGTGGGGCAACGGGGACAACGCCAG
>JAFWJU010000102.1 GCA_017511465.1 Eggerthellaceae bacterium
CTCGTCACCCATCTCGGCAAACGTCTTCTCGAGCGCTTCGACATCGTTTGCGGGAACGGGAACGTAAAGCTTTTCGGTGGGTAGCGGGCTGAACGCCTCTTGCTTCACGGGTTGCGCCGTGTCAGCGAGCGTTTCGCCGGTGCGTCCGTGGAAACTGCGCTGCAACGTGACGATCAGCTGCGGACGCTTCCCAGAACCTGCCGCTTCCTGTTTGCGGCGCGCATACAGGCGCGCCAGCTTGATGGCACATTCGTTGGCTTCGGCACCCGAATTCGCGAAGAACGTCTGCCAATCCTCCGCGTGAGCGCAGGACAAGTTCATCTTCAGCAAGTCGTTAATCTTTTTAGCCAGCTCGCCTCTGCCCTCGATGTAGTAGTAATTGCTCACGTGCATGAGCTTGGCAGTTTGATCCTGCAACGCTTTCACAAGCGCCGGATGGCAATGCCCGAGGCTGATAACGCCGATGCCGCTGAGAAAGTCGAGGTATTCCTTGCCCTCATCGTCCCACAGACGCATGCCCTCGCCCCGCACGAACTCGACCGGCTTGCGGCCGAACGTGTGCATGACATAGGTTTCTTCAAGTTTCTGCTGTTGTTCAAGAGTCATCGCTTGCTCCGATCTATCGCGAGCTAACCAAAGAAGACTATCTCTTCTTGCTAGCTTTACTTGTTTTCCAGAAGCTTAGAGGCAAAGTTGCCAATGGGGCCACGCGAAGCGTTTGTGGCATCTTCGCTGTCGGCGTAGACAGCAGTGCCAACACCGGACAAAGTGAGCATTTCGAGCAGAATCGCATGCGGTATGGTGCCGTTTACGATGTATGCGCTCGGCACTCCCCCTTCAAGTGCAGCCACGCACGAACGCAACTTGGGAATCATTCCCGACGACAACGTGCCGCTGTCGATGAGGTCGCGCGCCTCTTCAAGCGAAAGCTGGGAAACGAGCGTGTCCTTGTCGTCGAAATCGAGATACAACCCATCCACATCGGTGAGGAACAGAATCTTCGCCGCGCCGGTGGCTGCGGCAATTTGACCTGCCATGACATCGGCGTTCACGTTGCAGTAGCCGCCGTCGTTGCCAATGGCAATCGACGCGATGACGGGTATGTAGTCGGCATCGATGAGATCTTGCAGGAAAGCGCCGTTGATGCGCTTGATATTGCCGACGCGACCCAGTTCTTCCGACACTGGTTCGGCAATGACCGTGCCCCCATCGACGCCGTTGACACCGACAGCGATGTTGCCGTGCTCGTTGAGGGCGCGCACGAGCTCCTGGTTCACCTTGCCTGCCAGGATGGTGCGCACGACGTCCATGCCCTCGTCGGTGGTGACGCGTTGGCCGTCCTTGAATTCCACCGGGATGCCGGCGTCTTCCATAGCCTTCGAGATATCCTTGCCGCCACCATGAATGATGACGGGGTTCACGCCGACCGTCTTGAGAAGCACGATATCGCTCATGACATCTGCGCGAAGCTTGGGATCGACCATTGCTGCTCCGCCGTATTTGATGACAATCGTCTTTCCTGTGATGTTCTTGATCCACGGCAGCGCTTCGGCAATAAGCTGTGCGGATTCCTTATCGGTGACGCCGTTGGGGCGTGTGTCTTTCGAGAGTTTCATGTGCGGTAATCTCCGTTAATCGTTACGTAGTCGTACGAGAAATCGCACGTCCACATGGTGGTTGATGCCGTGCCTGCGCCCAGATCGATATCGATCTCGATTTCTGGGCGCTCGAATCGTCGCAGAGCCTCTTCCTCGTCGAAGGGAATCGGGAGGCCGCCACGCAGCACGGGCATGCCCATGATGTCGATGGAGACATCGTATTGGTCGAACTGGGCGCCCGAACGACCCGCTGCAGCCGCAATGCGGCCCCAGTTGGCGTCGTGGCCGAATATCGCCGTCTTGACGAGCGGGGAGTTGGCAATGGTGCGTGCAGCTTGGTCGGCTTGCGCATCGTCAAACGCAC
>JAFWJU010000103.1 GCA_017511465.1 Eggerthellaceae bacterium
GCCCGGTGGCTTGCTGATGTACGGCATTCCCAACATGAAACTCCCGAAATGGGTCGTCGAACGCCGCGTGAAGCTGATGGAAGAAAGCGGCATCGAGTTTCACTGCAACGTCGACGCCGCCGAACAGGCGCAAGCCATCGCGGAGAAATCCGACGCCGTGGTGCTGGCATGTGGCTGCCGCGTGGCCCGCACCGTTAACGTGCCTGGTGCCGACTTGCAAGGCGTGCACTTGGCTGTGGCGTACCTGACCGAGGCCACGAAGGCCCTCCTGGGCAACTGCGATCCAGCTATCACCGCCGAAGGCAAAGACGTCGTCGTGATTGGCGGCGGTGATACGGGCGTGGACTGCGTAGCCACGGCTTTGCGCCAAGGCGCCCGCAGCGTGCGCCAAGTCATCCGGGCCTCATGCCCGCCCGATCAAGCCGACATGCAAGCTGTCTGGCCTGGTCCGCGCAACGTGTACGTGCAGGCCTACGGCCAACGCGAGGCCGCCGAGCTGCTCGGCGAGGATCCGCGCATGTGGTCGACCGACACCGTGGGTTTCGAAGGTGATGGTGAAGGACATGTCGCCGCCGTGCAGGTGACTCCCCTGCCCAACCGCGACGGCGTCTCGCAGGTGCCCGCGCAACTGGTGCTCATCGCCAAGGGCTTCACTGGAGCCGAGCAGACAGTGCTCGATGCCTTCGCCGATTTCGACAACGTCTACCTCGCTGGCGACGCGCACCTTGGGTCTACCCTCGTCGCCACCGCCATGGCCGATGCCCTGAAGGTCGCCGCCCAGGTAGCCGAAGACCTCGCGCTCGAATAAGACGGAAAGGTTCGAGCCCGTGGCGGACGGGCGCGAACCTTTCCGTTAACAGCAGGTTTCGTAACATTGTCGAAAAACGCCGCAAGCACAGCCGTCCTATCGTCGAGATAGCCAAAAGGCACTGTAGAGGAAAGGACGACGCATGGGACGAATCGCGGAAGAATACGGCACACTCGTGTTCAATGACCACACGATGCAGGAGCTGCTGCCGTCGGCTACGTACAAGGCACTGGCCAAGACCATCAAGGAAGGCAAACCGCTCGACATCGAGGTTGCCAATGTCGTGGCGCACGCCATGAAGGAATGGGCGGTTGCCCATGGGGCCACGCATTACACGCACTGGTTCCAGCCGCTTTCGGGCATCACGTCCGAAAAGCACGACGCGTTCCTCGATCCGCAGAAGGACGGCCGCGCCATCATGACGTTCTCGGGTAAGGCGCTAATCCAGGGCGAGCCTGACGCGTCAAGCTTCCCCAGCGGCGGCATCCGCGCCACATTCGAAGCCCGTGGCTACACCGCATGGGACCCGACGAGCTATGCGTTCATCAAGGACGACGTGCTGTGCATTCCCACGGCGTTCTGCAGCTACACCGGCGAGGCGCTCGACAAGAAGACCCCTCTCCTCCGTTCGATGGAAGCCGTATCGGCGCAGGCGTGCAAGGTCCTCTCGTATTTCGGCCAGGATGTCCCGCGCGTCACGACGACGGTGGGCGCCGAGCAGGAGTACTTCCTGATCCGCGAGGAAGACTTCGAGCAGCGCCAAGACCTGATCCTGACCGGCCGCACGTTGTTCGGCGCGCCGCCGTGCAAGGGCCAAGAGATGGAAGAGCATTACTTCGGCGCCATCCGCCCCACGGTCAGCGCCTTCATGAAAGAGCTCGACGAGGAGCTGTGGAAGCTCGGCGTGGCGGCCAAGACCAAGCACAACGAAGTCGCCCCCTGCCAGCACGAGCTTGCGCCGATGTTCACGATCAGCAACGTGGCCATCGACCACAACCTGCTGACCATGGAGCTCATGCGCACCATCGCAAGCCGTTACGGTTTGGTGTGCCTGCAGCACGAAAAGCCGTTCGTGGGCATTAACGGATCTGGCAAGCACAACAACTGGTCCATCGCGACCGACAGGGAAAACCTGCTCGACCCGGGCAAGACGCCCGCAAGCAACCTGCGCTTCCTCGTGTTCCTGGCGGCGGTCATCCAAGGCGTCGACGACTACCAGGATCTGCTGCGCATCGCCGTGGCATCTGCGGGCAACGACCATCGCCTGGGCGCGAACGAGGCGCCGCCAGCTGTCATCTCGATCTTCCTCGGCGACGAGCTTGGCCGCGTTGTCAACGCCATCATCGCCGGCAAGGAGGACGATGGAGCCGAAGCGGTGTACATGGACCTCGGCGTCGAGGTGCTGCCCAGCTTCGAGCGCGACAACACCGACCGCAACCGCACTTCGCCGTTCGCCTTCACGGGCAACAAGTTCGAGTTCCGCATGCCCGGCAGCCAGATGAACCTGGCCGATGCCAACACCATACTCAACACCATCGTGGCCAAATCGCTCAAGTGCTTCTGCGAAGCCGTCGAGGGGGAAGGCGATTTCGAGAAAGCCGCTTTCGCGTGGGTGCGCAAGACGCTCACCGACCATCAGCGCATCATCTTCAACGGCGACGGCTATGCGGATGCATGGATGGACGAAGCCGCAAAGCGCGGGCTTTTGAACCTGAAGTCGCTCGTGGACGCCGCACCGCACATGCTCGACGAGAAGAACATCGCGCTGTTCAAGGAATTCGGCGTGCTGAACGAGGCCGAGAACCACAGTCGCTACGAGGTGAAGCTCGAGACGTATTCGAAGCTCATCAACATAGAGGGCCAGACGATGAGCCACATGACGAAGCGCAAGATCGCCCCGGCGGTAAGCGTGTACGCCGAGCAGATTGCAAACACCATCAACGCGAAGAAGGCGGCCAACCCCGACCTGAACCCGACAGCCGAGCAGAAGCTGCTCTCGAAGCTGAACGACGGCGCGAACGCGATATCCGATGCCCTCGAAAAGCTCGACGAGGCGCTGTCGGTGGCACAGGGCATCGACGAGCCGCTGGCCAAGGCGCGCTCGTACCACGATGGCGTGCTCGGGGCGATGGGCGAATTGCGCGTGGCGTGCGACACCATGGAGGGCGTCGTTTCGACCGAGGCCTGGCCCATGCCGACATACAACAAGATTTTGTTCTACTGCTAGCTTGACTCCGCCGTTCTCCCGAACGGCAACGGGCAGAGGCGACGGAGGATGTGACAGGTACCTGGTACCTGTCACATTCATGAGAGGATGAGAATGGCGACATCGGCGTTTCCGGGCGAAAAACCCGATAGGCTCGAAGAAGCATGCGCGGTGTTCGGCGTGTATGCGCCAGGTGAAGACGTTGCCCGCCTCACGTGTTTCGGCTTGCAAGCACTGCAGCATCGCGGTCAGGAAAGCGCGGGCATCGCCGTGGGCGACGGCGAAACGGTGCTTATCCACAAGGATCTGGGTCTCGTCGACCAGGTGTTCGACGAGGATGTGCTCGCACACCTGTCGGGAAACGTCGCCGTTGGGCACACGCGTTACTCCACCGCCGGTGGCGGAGGGTGGGCGGCAGCGCAACCGCATATTTCCGCCATCGACGACGAGCTCATTGCGCTGGCGCATAACGGCACGCTTGTCGACACCAAACCACAGCGGGCGTGGCTCGCGAACGAGGGCGTCCAACTGTACGGCTACACCGACAGCGAGGTGGCCGCGCGCACTATCGGCGTCGATACGCGCCGCACCGGGCATATCCGCAGCGGCATCAAGCTGATGATGCAGCAGCTTCACGGCGCATACGCCATCGTGCTGGTCACGCCCGTGGCGCTGTACGCTTTCCGCGATCCCAACGGCATCAGGCCGCTTTCGCTGGGGCAGTTGCCCAATGACCGCGGTTGGGCCGTCGCAAGCGAGACGTGCGGACTCGACGCCGTTGGTGCCGCATTCGTGCGCGACATCGAGCCAGGCGAAATCGTGAAGGTCAGCGTCGCCGGCCTCGAATCGGAGAGGGGCATCGTGTCTGGCAGGCGAGCCAGTTGCATTTTCGAGTACGTGTACTTCGCACGACCCGACAGCGTCCTCGACGGCGAGGTCGTGTACAACGCGCGCCGCCGTTTGGGACGCACGCTGGCGCGCGAGGCGCCCGCCGACGCGGACCTCGTGCTGGGCGTACCCGACTCGGGCGTGCCCCCCGCTTTGGGTTATTCCGAGGCAAGCGGCATCCCGTACTGCGACGGCATCGTGAAGAACCGCTACGTCGGCCGCACGTTCATCCAGCCCACGCAGGAAATGCGCCAGATGGGCATCCGCATAAAGCTGAACCCGTTGCCCTCGCTTATCGCGGGCAAGCGCCTTGTGGTCATCGACGACAGCATCGTGCGCGGCAACACGTCGAAGAAGCTCGTCGAGATGCTGCGCGGTGCTGGCGCAAGCGAAGTTCACCTGCGCATCGTGAGCCCCGAAGTCACATGGCCGTGCTTTTACGGCATCGACACCGACACGCAAGACCAGCTGATGGCGGCAAATTGCACGCATGACGAAATGTGCGAGCGCATTGGCTGCGATTCGCTGGCGTTCATCAGCTTGCATGGGCTGCACAGGGCCATCCATGCCAATCACGACGGTTTCTGCGACGCCTGCTTCAGCGGAGATTACCCCGTGGTAATTCCCGAGCATCTACAGCGCAAGGGCTTTTTGCAATGACGACGGATGGAACAGGAAGAAGATGAGCGAGTTATCCGAAAGAATGCTGGAGGACACGACGAAGCCCAAACCGCAGCCGGCGATGCTGGTGCTCGAGGACGGCACTGTCTTCCGCGGCACGACATGCGGCGCAGCTGGCGAGGCGTTTGGCGAAGTGTGTTTCAACACGTCGATGGAAGGGTATCTGGAAGTGATCACCGACCCGTCCTATGCGGGTCAGATAGTGACGATGACGTACCCGCAAATAGGCAACTACGGCGTGAACCCCGACGACGCGCAATCGGGTCACCCGGCGTTGCGGGGCCTCGTCGTGCGCAGCATGTGCGCGGCGCCCTCGAATTGGCGCAGCCAGATGACGTTGCCCGAATTCCTGCGCGGCGAGGGCATCGTCGCCATCGAGGGCGTTGACACGCGTGCGCTCGTGCGGCACGTACGCGAATGCGGCGCGATGCGCGCCGTTATTTCGACAGAAGACACCGATACAGCCAGCTTGCTCGAGAAGGTTCGCGCAAGCGAGTCCATCGTCGGCGTGAACCTGGTTCCCGGCGTCTCGTGCAATGAACCGTATGCATGCAGCGCCTCTTCGCTTCCGCAAGGCAAGGGATTCGCGCTGAGCGGCGCCGATGACGCGCGCTTCCGCGTCGTGGCATACGACTGCGGCATCAAGCGCGCCATCTTGGAGGGACTCGTGAGCGCAGGATGTGACGTGCAGGTCGTGCCGTGGGATACGCCTGCCGAAGCCGTGCTGGCCGAAGAGCCCGATGGCGTGTTCCTGTCGAACGGCCCGGGCGACCCCGACGCCGTCGCCGGCACATACGTACAGGTGGAGAAACTGCTCGGCCACGTCCCCGTGTTCGGCATCTGCCTTGGGCACCAGATGATCTGCAAAGCCGTCGGCGCAACCATGCAGAAGCTGAAATACGGGCATCGTGGCGGCAACCACCCGGTCATGAACCTGTTCACTGGCCGTGTGGAGATAACGGCCCAGAACCACGGTTTCAACTTGGTGTTTCCCAGCCTGGGCCCACTCGTGCCCGAATTAAGCGGCGATAACGGAGAGCACGTTGACGACCTGCGCTTCTGGGCCGACCAATCCATCGCGCCCGTTGTGCGAAACGAGCGTTTCGGGCGCATACGGCTGACACACGTGAACCTGAACGACGGAACGGCCGAGGGCATCGCGTTCATCGACATTCCCGCGTTCTCGGTGCAGTACCACCCCGAAGCCAATCCCGGGCCAACCGATTCCCATTACCTGTTCCGCGCGTTCACCAGGCTGATGGAAGGACGCGGCGACTACCTCGACATCGACATAGCGCGCGACCGTTTGGAAGGATGGAGATTCTAACCATGCCGAAGCGAACCGACATCCACACCATCCTCGTCATCGGCAGCGGCCCCATCGTCATCGGCCAGGCATGCGAGTTCGACTATTCCGGCGCTCAAGCGTGCAAGGTGCTGCGCGCCGAGGGCTATCGGGTCGTGTTGGTCAACAGCAATCCCGCCACCATCATGACCGATCCCGGCTTGGCCGACCGCACCTACATCGAGCCCATCACGGCCGCTTTCGTCGAGAAGGTCATCGCAGCCGAGCGCCCCGATGCCCTGCTGCCCACGCTCGGCGGCCAGACCGGCCTGAACACGGCTGTCGAGCTGGCCGAAGCTGGCGTGCTCGACCGTTACGGCGTCGAGATGATCGGCTGCGACCTGGCGGCCATCAAGCGCGGCGAGGACCGCCAGCTGTTCAACGAGTGCATGAACGAGCTGGGCATCGAGACGGCACATTCGGGATACGCCTACTCGGTAGCCGACGCGCGAGCCATTGCCGACGACATCGGCTACCCGGTCGTGTTGCGTCCGTCCTACACGCTCGGCGGCGCGGGTGGCGGCATCGCCCGCAATCTTGACGAGCTCGAGCTCATCGTCAGCCAGGGCATCGAGCTATCGCCCGTCGGCGAGGTGCTCGTCGAAGAGAGCATCGAAGGCTGGAAAGAGTTCGAGATGGAGGTCATGCGCGACCGCGCCGGCAACGGCATCATCGTGTGCTCCATCGAGAACCTCGACCCCATGGGCGTGCACACGGGCGATTCCATCACCGTGGCGCCAGCGCAAACCCTGACCGATGTGGAATACCAGCGCATGCGCGTCGCGTCGCTGGCGGTGCTCGAGAAGGTCGGCGTCGAAACCGGCGGCTCGAACGTGCAGTTCGCCGTGAACCCAGCTGATGGGCGCATGGTCATCATCGAGATGAACCCGCGTGTATCCCGCTCGTCGGCGCTCGCCTCGAAAGCCACCGGCTTCCCCATCGCCAAGGCCGCCGCCCAGCTGGCCGTGGGTTACACGCTGCCCGAGATCGCAAACGACATCACGAAGGCCACACCCGCCTGCTTCGAGCCCTCCATCGACTATTGCGTCGTCAAAGCACCGCGTTTCGCATTCGAAAAGTTCAAGGACTCTGACGATACGCTATCGACGCGCATGAAAGCCGTCGGCGAGGTCATGGCCATTGGGCGCACGTTCGAAGAGGCGCTTGGCAAGGCGCTGCGCTCGCTCGAGAACGGCCGCTCCGGTTTGGGCGTCGATGGCCATCCGGCGGCAAGCGAGACGAAGGAAGGTTACGAGCAGCTGCTCGCCCGTCCCACGTGCGACCGCATCGTGTACGTGGGCTGCGCGCTTCGACGCGGCTGGACCGTCGACGAAGTGAACGCGGTAACGGGCATCGACCGGTTCTTCCTTTCGTGCATGGCCGACATCATCGCCGTGCAAGAGGCGCTGCGCGACACAAGCATCGACGACGTCGATGCCGACGCTTTCTGGGTTGCCAAGCGCTATGGCCTGTCAGACGTGCAAATCGCGTTTCTCACGCATTCGAGTGAAATCGTCGTGCGCACGCGCCGCAAAGCGCTTGGCGTCGTGCCGGCGTTCAAAACCGTCGACACCTGCGCGGCCGAGTTCGCAAGTTCGACGGCGTACCACTACAAGACCTACGACGCCGACGAAACCGAGGTTGCGCGCAAATCTTCCGATGCGCCTGCCAATCGCCCAAAGGCGGTCATCCTCGGTGCGGGACCCAACCGCATCGGCCAGGGCATCGAATTCGACTACTGCTGCGTGCATGCGAGCTATGCGCTGCACGAGGCGGGCTACGAGACCATCATGGTCAACTGCAATCCCGAAACGGTGTCGACCGACTACGACACGTCAGACAAGCTGTATTTCGAGCCGCTGACCTACGAAGACGTCATGGACATAATCGATGCCGAGAAACCCGATGGCGTCGTGGTCACGCTGGGCGGGCAAACGCCGTTGAAGCTGGCCAACGCCCTTGCCGAAGCGGGCGTGCACCTTATGGGCACGAGCCCCGAAGCCATCGACCTGGCAGAGGACCGCGACCGGTTCGCCACCGTGCTCGACAACCTGGGAATCGCATATCCGCCTGCCGGCGACGCGTCGACGTTCGATGAGGCGCTGCGCGTGGCATCATCGCTCGGATTCCCTTTGCTTGTCAGGCCCAGCTACGTGCTCGGCGGGCGCGGCATGGCCATCGTGTACGACACGCCACACCTCGAGCAATTCATGGGAGAAGCGGCGCGCATATCGCCCGACCATCCCGTGTACCTGGACAAGTTCCTGGAATCGGCTATCGAAGTGGACCTTGACTGCATCAGCGACGGCACGGACGTCTACATCGGCGGCGTGCTCGAGCACATCGAGGAAGCGGGCATCCATTCGGGCGACTCGGCTTGCTGCATCCCGCCGTTCTCGCTTTCCGACGGCATCGTGACGCAGCTGCGCGACATCGCCCACCAGCTAGCCTTGGCATTGGGCGTGCGGGGGTTGTTAAACATACAGTTTGCCATCAAAGACCAGGTGATTTACGTCATCGAGGCCAATCCGCGCGCCAGCCGCACCGTGCCGTTCGTATCGAAGGCAACGGGCGTGCCGCTTGCGAAAATAGCAGCACGGGTCATGGCAGGCGAGATGCTTGCCGATATGGGCCTTCCAGCTGATGACCGCACACTCGGTCACTTCGCGGTGAAGGAAGCGGTCATGCCGTTCGGACGGTTCCCCGGCTCCGATGTTGTACTTGGCCCCGAGATGAAGTCTACGGGCGAAGTCATGGGAATCGCGAGCACGTTTCCGGCAGCATATGCCAAGACGCAACTTGCCATCAGCTACGACTTGCCGACCGAAGGCACTGTGTTCATCAGCGTAGCTGATCGCGACAAGCGGGCCATCGTCTCGATAGCGCGCGATTTCGTGCGCCTGGGATTCGAGGTTGCCTCGACAGGCGGCACAGCCAAGGTGCTCGCAGCGTCGGGCGTGCCCTGCAAGGTCGTGCGCAAGGTGAGCGAACCTTCGCCCAACATCGGCGACATGATCGTCAAAGGCGAAGTGCAGCTGATGATAAACACGCCGTTCGGCCACGGCACCCGCAGCGACGGTTACGAGTTGCGCCTGGCCGCTGTCCGCCATGGGGTCACGTACGCCACGACCATCGCCGCTGCCCAGGCATTCGCCGAGGCAATGGAAGTGGCGCGCTTCGACGGATTGGGCATCATCGCGCTGCAGGACCTGCCGCAATACTGACGCGGGAAGCAACGGGTTATTACGATCTCATTAGGGCGGGGCGCCATGCCCCGCTTGTCCTCGCTTATATCGTGAAGCCGGCGGGAAGGCTACGCTCGACGCGTCGTCGTCGCGAACTTACTTCTTCACCAAGAATGGGCGAAGAAGTGGATTTCGCTCCTCCTTTGGCTTACCTCGCTCCGCCTTCCCGCCGGCTTTGCAAGTCCTCGCTTCGCCTTCTCGACGAGCTTACGAATGCACACCGAGCCTGTGGCACATGGCGGCATTGGCGGCAAGCTCGGCCGAGTCGTCGAGCGGGGGAAGCGAAGGTGCCGGCTTGCCAAGCTTCGCGGCACGCCGATTCAGGGCGCATTGGATTAAATGGTCGGCGACTTCCGGGTTCTTCGCCAACAGCGGACCGTGAAGGTACGTGCCCACGACGTTGCGGTGCAGCACGCCATCCGCCCGATCCGCATCGTTGTTGCCGTGCCCGTGATGGCCGATTACCCAGCCGAACGATTTGCAACCGGCATCCAAGAACGTGCGGCCGGCATGATTCTCATAGCCGACGATGGGCGCTTGGGCAAGCGGGCTTTGCAACACGATGTTGCCGACAAGGCGGTTGTGCGATCCGCCCTGCGCGCGGCCCGTTGTGATGCCGATGATGCCAAGCCCGTCCATGACTTCGTCGCCGAGCAGCCATTCGCGCCCCAGAATCTGATATCCGCCGCAGATGGCCAACAGCACGCCGTCATCTTCAACGTAGGCACGCAAGTCGTCGGCTCGATCCAGAAGGCTTTGGGAAGCCAGCCGTTGCTCGCGATCGGGCCCTCCGCCCAAGAACACGATGTCGGCTTCATCCAAATTCGCATCTTGGCCATGCTCGACACGCACCACGCTCACATCGATGCCGCGCCTGCGCGCACGCTCGGCAAGCACGGTGACGTTGCCACCATCGCCGTACAGGTTCAAAAGCTCGGGATACATGTGCACGATGACCAGGGACTCGCCTTCGAGCAGCTCGCTTTCGCCTTGCAGGGGCCGCTGCAAGGTAACCGGCTGCGCAGCGGGCAGGTGCTCCATGCGATCGAGCTCGCCCTTAACCTCGGGCAGCGCCGTATAGTTGGCGATGAGGTAATAGCTGCCGTCGGGCACTGCCGCGCGCGCCCTGGCGAGAAAGTCTTCCGCATCTTCGACAAGCTGCGCATCGATACCCGCGTACTTCAGGCGCACCTGCATGTCATGGCTGCGGATTCCTCCCGCGTACACGGCCAGGCCATCGACAGCGGCGAGCTCTTGGAAGTCGATGTCCCAGAGCCAGGACACGTCGTGCCCGTCGGCTTCCTTGTCGTTGATGAAGAACGCGACCGCCGCAGGGCCCTTGTCCTGCTCGATGATGCGCAGGTTCTGGTTGAAACCCGTCGGGTTTTTCGCCAGGTTCAGCAGAATGCGGAATCCGTCGATGTCGTAGGATTGCAGACGGCCGTTGTGGGGATCGAAGGCCTCGATGGCGGCTTCGACTGCAGACGGAGCAAGTCCGCATAAACACGCGGCCGCATGCACCGCCAGCGCGTTGTACGCCATGTAGGCACCAGCCAACGGGACCATCACGGAAACGCCCGGTTCCCTCCCGGCCATATCGAACGCCGTGCTGTCTGCTGCGAAACGGACGTTGTGCGCAACGAAAGCAGGTTCTGCGCGCGTGAACCCGCATGATGGGCAGTGGTACGCGCCGAGTTGTCCGTACTGGCGCCACTGGTAATCGAGCATCGCATCGCAATGCTGGCACATACCGGAATCTGCCACCGTGTTTTGCGCGAGGTCCAGATCTTCCCCGATGCCGAATCCCACAACCTGGTTGTCCACGCGGTCCGCCACCGCTTGGCACAGTGGGTCGTCGGCGTTGTACAGCAACGTGGTCTGCGGGCTCGACGCAAGAGCTAAGGCGATGCTTTCCTGGATATGATCGATTTCACCCACGCGGTCAAGCTGGTCGCGAAACAGGTTGAGCAGCACGACGTAATCGGGCTTCAACTGAGGGGTGATTTTCGCGAGCCATAGCTCGTCGCTTTCGAACACGCCCCAATCGGCACCATGCGTGTGCATCAATGCCGTTGCCACGCCGGAATCGAGGTTCGCTCCGGTCCGGTTGCACACGACCGACTTCCCCGCCGCCTCGAATGCGTCGGCGAGCAGGTTCGTGACGGTCGTCTTGCCGTTCGTGCCCACGACGGCAACCGACCCTTCGTGAATGCACGACGCCAGATCGCCGATGAGCTGCGGGTCGATGTACAACCCCACTTTGCCGGGGAAGTTAGCAGCCGGGCGACCAAAAACATGCTGCAGCGCCCACGTCGACGCAGCGCCAACGCCCTGTGCTATGTCGCGCTTTATGTTCATGCCGCGCATCCCCCGAAATAGACGCCGTACCACACGAGGAACGAATAAACGATCCAGATGCGACGCGTGTTATCGGCCGTGCCGCTGCGATGCTCGTCGAGCAGGCGAATCAGTTCATCGACGTTGAAGAACTCTTTGGCAGTTGTGCTCGTGAACGCACATTTCACCTGGTCGTAGTAGCGCTCTTCGCGAAGCCAGTTGACAACGGGCACGGGAAACCCCAGCTTTTCCTTCTGCGCCCAATCGTGCGGGATGGTCCGTTCGGCTGCTTGGCGCAGCGTCAGCTTCGTCTGATGCTCGTTCAGCTTCTGCGACGTGGGGATGCTGGCAGCCACGCGGAAAACCTCGCGGTCGAGGAACGGCACGCGCGATTCGAGCGAGTGTGCCATCGACATCTTGTCGGTTTTCAGCAAGATATCGCCGACGAGCCAAAACCACAAGTCGACGTACTGCATGCGCGTGGGCTCGTCGAGGCCCTCGGCGCGCGCCTCGGCATATACGGGTGCCGTCAGCTGCTGGGGAGACGGGATGCCCGACAAACGCTCGCGCACATCCGAAGCCAGTATGCCATCGCGCTCTTCGGGTGAGAAGGCGACGCCGTTCGCATTCGTGTAGTACCAGTCTTCGACCTGCTCGGATGCCCGTTCAAGGTAATTGGCGCCACGCACATGCGCCGTGCGCAGCACCTTGGAACCAACACGCAGCAATGGCTTGGGCACCTTCCCCACATGCTGGTTGGCGAGCGGCGCCTGGTACACACGGTAGCCGCCGAAGAACTCGTCGGCGCCCTCACCCGACAGCACCGCCTTCACGCGGCGGGCGGCGATTTTGTCAACGAAGTACAGCGCCACGGCGGACGGGTCGGCTGTTGGCTCGTCCATGTGCCACTGCACAACGGGCAGGGATTCCCAGTATTCCTCTTCGGTGATGTGATGCGACTCGTTTTCGACGCTCAGCTTTCCCGCCAGTTCGTGCGCCCAACTGATCTCGTCGCGTTCGCCCTTGTATTCGGCGAACCCCACAGTGAACGTCTTGATGGATGGGTTCTCGCACGCCAGGCACGCTGCCAGATAGCTGGAATCGATGCCGCTCGATAAAAACGAACCCACCTCGACATCGGCCACGTTGTGATAGCGCACCGATTCGCGGACGACGCGATCGATGTCGTCGACCGTCTCGCTTTCGGCTCGCTGACCGTCAGCAAGGTACTCGGGACGCCAATAACGAGTCGTCTCGATTGCGCCATCGGGCTTCACGCGCATGAAGTGGCCGTGCGGAAGCTTGAATATGCCTTTGAAGAACGTTTCGCGCAGCGCCGAGAACTGGAAGCACAGGTACTGCGCGAGCGCCTCTTCGTTCAGCTGGCGCTCGTAAGCGGGATGTTGCAGAATCGACTTGATTTCGGACGCGAAGATGAACTGGCCGTCTTGCACCGTGTAGTAGAACGGCTTGATGCCGAAGAAGTCGCGGGCGCAGAACAATTCGTGCGCGGCAGCATCGTAAATGGCAAACGCGAACATGCCGCGCACGCGCTGCAAGACTTCCTCGGACCAGGCAATGTATCCCACGAGCAGCACTTCGGTATCGGAATCGGTCTCGAATTCGTAACCCAACGCCTGCAGGTCGGCACGCACTTCGCGATAGTTGTAAATCTCGCCGTTGTACACGATGACCCATTGCCCCCGCGCAAACGGCGCAGGCTCGGCGTCATCGGCGAGCTCGGTCTTTGCCGCCGCCTCGCCCCGCACATGGTCGAACATGACAGCCGGCGTGGATATGCTTGCCGCAAGGCCGCCGGTCGAACGCACCATGGGCTGACCGCCGCCTTGCAAGTCGATGAGCGAAAGGCGCCTGTGACCAAGTGCTATTCCGTCAGCAAGGTAGAGGCCCTCGCCGTCGGGCCCGCGATGGGCCATGATGTCGCACATGGCCTTTAACGTCGTGCGATCGGCCGCGCTGCTGGTTGCTCGTGTGAAACCGCAAATGCCGCACATGGGCGCTCCTCGTTAAATAGCCTGCTCGCCGCTTTCGCGCGTGCGGATGCGGATGACTTCTTCCACGGGGCTGATGAAGATCTTGCCATCGCCCACCTCGCCGGTGGAGGCCGTCTCGCAGATGAGGTCGACGAGCGAATCGACCGCCTCGTCTGCGACGACCAGTTCGAACTTCAGCTTGGGAATCATGTTCAGCAGCACCTCGGTGCCGCGGAAATACTCGGACCATCCATGCTGGTTGCCGCAGCCCATGACCTGCGAGATAGTCATGCCTGACACGTTAGCTGCGAACAGCGCGTCTTTCAGCGGCTCCAGTTTTTCGGGACGGACGATTGCGACTACGCGTTTCATGATGCCATCCTTCCTAGTCCATGCCCAGGTAAGCCGGGTAAGCGCTTTCGCCGTGATTGGCAACGTCCAAGCCGCGCGCCTCGTCCTCGTCGCTGACGCGCAGGCTTCCCCCGAAAACCGCTTTCACGACAGAGCCGATGACGAGCCCACCCACGATGACGAACGCCAGCGTTATCAAAATGCCCGCTAGCTGGCTTATGAACAGCGACGGGTCGCCGGTGTACAGCAAGCCGCCGAAATCGGTCCAGGACAATTCCGGCACGCAGAAGACACCCGTCAGGATGCCGCCCACGACGCCACCGACCGAATGGCAGCCGAATGCGTCGAGCGCGTCATCGTAGCCGATCTTGCGCTTGGCAAAGGAAATCGCGAAATAGCAGCACGGCGACACGATGAGCCCCATGATGATGGCCGCCCATGGCTCGACGAAGCCGGCAGCCGGCGTCACGGCAACCAATCCCGCCACGAGCCCGGTGCAAGCGCCGACCAGCGTGGGTTTGCCGACTTTCGCGCGTTCGACGAGCATCCACGACACCATTCCGGCGGCAGAAGCCACGATGGTGTTCAGCAACGCGAGGGCCGCAATGCCGTCAGCCGCAAACTCGCTGCCCGCATTGAAACCGAACCAACCGAACCACAGAAGCGTTGCGCCCAAGACGACGAACGGCACGTTGTGAGCGCGGTAGCTCATCATGCCGAACCCGCGCCGCTTGCCCAGCAGCAGGCACAGCACCAAACCCGTGACGCCCGAGCTGATATGCACCACATCGCCGCCGGCGAAATCGAGCGCCCCGATGACGTCGCCGATGAGCGAGCCTTCGCCGCCCCACACCATATGCGCGAGCGGCGCGTATATGAGGGCAACCCATGCGGCGATGAACAGCACGAGCGCGCCGAACTTCATGCGGCCGGCGACAGCGCCTGTGATGATGGCGCATGTGATCATGGCAAACGCCATCTGGAACCCTATGTCGATGATGGCCGGGTATGTTGCGCCTTCGGGCACTTCAGCTGCCTCGGCCAGCATGTCGTTTGTCGCCGACAGGCATCCCAACTGGTCGAACCCGCCGAAGAACGCAATGGACCCGTCGCCGCCATAAGCGAACGACCAGCCGCAGAGCACCCACATGACGCCCACGACGCCGATTATCGCCATGACCATCATCATCGTGTTGACAACGTTCTTGCGCCTTGACAGGCCGCCATAGAAGAATGACAGCCCCGGGGTCATGAGCGCCACGAGCATGGTGCACACGATCATGAAGGCTGTCGAACCCGTATCAAACATAAAGACATCCTTTCCCCTGGATACGGTTGGGATGCTTCGATTGTCCGCAGGGCATGTTTCGCCCTCGTTTCGTCCGAAACGGCGAAACGAGCCGTTAACTCACACGAAACCACCCCGAAACGATAAGGCGCAAGCGGCGAAATGGCAGATGCGCGTATCGCATGCTGCATTCGCGCTTTTGACGGCTGAAGCAAGTAATGGACATGGGAACGGGGAACGGGGAGCGGATTGGCGTTTCGCCCGCAACAGAAAAGGGCCGCTCCGAAGAGCGGCCCTTATCGTGCATTATGCGACAGCGGTTAGTTCTGGTAGAACAGCACGATGCGCTCGGCAGCCGCGCCGGCATCGGGCGTGTACGCATCGGCGCCGATCTCATCGGCGAATTCCTGGTTGACAGGAGCGCCGCCGACCATGATCTTCACCTGGTCGCGAAGGCCAGCCTCGGTGATGGCCTTGACAGTCTCGTCGAGGGCCGGCATGGTGGTGGTAAGCAGGGCGGACAGGCACACGACCTTGCACTCGGGATGCTCGGTGATGTACTGCACGAATGCCTCGGGGGCAACGTCGACGCCCAGGTCGGCGATCTCGACGCCCTTGCTCTCGATCATCATGCGAACGAGGTTCTTGCCGATGTCATGCATGTCGCCCTTGACGGTGCCGATGACGGCATGGCCGACAGGCTCGTTGCCTTCGGCGACCAGCACGGGTTTCAGCACAGCCGTGCCAGCGGACATGGCGCGCGCTGCAACGAGCATTTCGGGAACGAACGCCTCGCCCCTCGAGAAAGCCTCGCCAATGACGCCCATCGCGTCGACCATGACGTCGAGGATTTCCTGCGGATCGCAGCCCTCGTCGAGCGCCTGCTGGACGAGCGGACCGGTTTCCTTCCTCTTGCCCTTCATTACCTTCTCGCGCAGATCTTCAAGTGTTCCCATGGTTGCCCCTTTCATGAGCCTGGTAACGCCTCGGTATTCACTATGGTCATAAAATATCTTTATCACCATGTCGAGTCAAGGGAAAACCAGCGGTTATCGCTTTTTCTGATTACCTGCTTATGACGTTGGAACGCGTGCTTGCAGCGTCACTCATCGAATCCGATGCGCGCAATGACCGTCCATTCGCGGTCGACTTCGAAAATGGCAGTTGCACGGTACACTTTGCGGTTTTCCTCGATATCGCATTGCAGGTCGCCTTCGGCCCCACGCTTGCGGGCTTCCTCCCGGGCAAGGGCGCCCGCTTGCTCGCGTGCCGCCGCCAATGCTTCGTCCAAGTGATCGTATGTATCGGCGGAACCCGCGCCGCGCAATTTGTAGCCCTGCACCACGCCATCCGAGCCGCGCAACGGGTTAATGTAAACGCGCTGTTCGACCGAAATGCGCGAGACAGCGGCACCAACCGCATTGGCAACGGGTGCATGCTGCGGCACGACGCAAGGAGCAGACATCATATCGGCCACCGCGGGAAGGAACACATGCGTCGGCGCGCCCACCCCCACGAGCGCCGCGTTGCTGTCGAAACGCACGTCGAATGGCGGCCGTTGTTCGTCAGAGCGGCTTTCCCACACGCGTTTGGCCATGGCGCTCATCTGGCTGTCGAAGCCCACTTCGCTTTCGGGCCAGAAGCGGTCTTGCGCGAACACGCCCAGCACCTGCGAGAAAAGCCTGAACTGTGCAAGGTCGTAAATCTCGTCGGCAATGGCAGCGATGACCTCGTCGTCGACTGCCGCAGCAGAACCCTTATAGGACTTCAGCAGGCATTGCGCGCCAAGCCGTGACGCCTGCGTGTCGAACTCGCAGAAGTCGCCTTTGATATGCATGGCATCGGTCGGCGTCATGCCGCATCGCATGACGATGCCCTCGTCCTCGAGTCGGTCGGTTTTCAAACCCAGGATGTACATGCGGTCGTCGTGCAAAGCCACGGGACCATCGTGCAGAAGCTCGATGAGCTGTTGCTCGGTCTGGTTGAAACGCGACACGTCGCCTGGATCCCGCAGCAAGTACAGCAACTCGTAGCGTGCGTGGAAATCGATTCCCGGCAATGCAAGGTAGCGCTCGAGCGTTTTTATGACCTGCGGCCAGCGTTGTGCTGCGATGCACAACGGGGTTACGCGACGCGTTCCCAATTCCAGCTTGCTACTTTTGGCGAAGCGAACCTGCGTGTCGCCGCCGAGTGCAATAGTGTCGATTTTCACACCCGCAACCTGCGTCTTCCAACCGCCGATCATGATGCCGTCGGTGCGGTTGGCCCGCCCGGCGTGCACGATCGAGATATCCGAAGTCGTGCCGCCGATATCCACGATCAAGCTTTCGGTTTGACCGGCAAGCGCGCGGGCGCCCGTAACCGAAGCGGCGGGCCCAGACAGAATTGTCTCGACGGGACGCAAGCGCGCAAGTTCTTCGGACATGAGCGTGCCGTCGCTGCGCACGATGGCAAGCGGGATGTCGAGGCCACGCGCGGCAAACGCCGCGTTCACGGCATTGAGGAACTCGTCGATAACGGGCACGAGCCGTGCATTGAGCAGCGCTGTCGCGCCTCGTCCGATGACGTTGGGCTCGACGGCGACCTCGGTGGACTCTACGACGAGCTTGCCGAACTTCTCGCGTAGCCACGCCGCGCCGCTCTTCTCGACAACCGACCCGTTGTTCAACGCATACAGGCTGGCGATGCCGAACGAATCTGCTTCGTCGAAAAACGCGGGGTTGGCATCGTAAAGCGCATCCCAATCGGGAATCTCGACATCGTTGCCGTCGTACGACCCCACGAACGGAAGCGTGATGACGTCGGCATATGAAATGCCGAACTTGCCCTGGGCGTCCACGCGATGCAAAAGCTCATCGGTCGCCCCCACGAGGACGAGCTTGGCGCGCCCGCCCTTGCCCTCGACGCAGGCGTTCGTGGCGAGCGTGGTGGAAAGGGCCGCATGTTCGGCAAGCGCCAGCACGTCGCGGGGCAGCGCGTCGATGGCGTTGCCGATACCGCGCGTCAGGTCGTCTTTCGTCGTGAGGGCCTTGGCATGCGCTAGCACCTCGACGCTATCGACGTCGACGACGACCGCATCGGTAAACGTGCCTCCCGTGTCGATCCCAAGTCGTATCAACTGCAGCTCCTTCAAAAGCAAGCTAATAACCAATTGGGGACTGTCCCCAATTGGTTATTAGTACAACACGCAACCAGAGTAGGCGATGGTCAGAGGGCCGTGGTTGTAGGGAATGCCGGCCAACGTGCAGACCTCCGACACGACCAGGCCGGCGGCTTCCATCGAGACGAGCTGCTTGTCGGGGAACCGGCATGGCTCGTCGGGATACGAGCACGTCGAGCACAGCGTGCACGTGCCCGCCGTGAACGTCTTGGTCGTAGCGCCATACCCGGCTTCATCGAGAGCCTGGGTTAAGCTGATCATGCGCTCCTTGGCAAGCTCGCTCGCCTCGCCCATCGTTTCGATGTCGAACTCGTCTTCGAGTTCGGCGATGGTTTGCACGACCAGGCAATGGTCAAACTCGTGCATGAGCCGCTCGAAATCCTCGATATCGCCGCACGCAGGCGGACACGCCCAGCTGCGTCCGTACACCCTGCATTTATCGACCGAGCACATGGCGCGCACTTCCGGACGTGCCACAAGCTTCTTCGCATCGCATGTTCCCATGCACTCGAAACCTTGTTTGGCTGCCAGTTCCTCAATCGCGTTCATTCATGTCCCCCGTCTCACCCAACATGAAGCCTTGCCGATACCTATTCGAATTCCATCATCTCGATGTAGAACGAGTTGAACGTTGCCGACGTCGAAAGCTCGAGGTAGTCGCACTTGTCGACGATTTCAGCTTCGCGACTGCGCCCCGCACTCGACACGAGCAACGCGGTGGCGCCTTCGCCCGACGTGTTGCCCACACTCGAAGCGCACGGCAACAGCTCTTCGGGGAACAACCCGATTTCAGCGGCGGATTTCAAGTTCAAAAACGCCCCGAACCCGCCGGCGATCTCGAGCGATTCGATATCCGAAACGTCCTTGCCAGTGGCGTCAAGCAACGTGTAGATGCCCGCGCACACGGCAGCCTTGGCCAGCTGCAAGTTGCGCACATCGTCTTGCGTAATGTAGACAGATTTGTCGTCGGTCAGGTAAAACACGTTGCGGTCGTCTTCGCAGCCCACGAGTGAAACGAAATCGTCGTCCACTTCATCGTCGTCGAGCAGGTAGCCCGTCTCGTCCACGATGCCCAAGCGCACCATGAGCGCTACCGCGTCGATGAGGCCCGTGCCGCACAGGCCGACGGGCTCGACATCGCCCAGCACCTGCGTCTTAACCTTCCCGTCTTCGAAATACACCTTGGAAATGGCACCCGCAGACGCCGGCATGCCGAAGCGCACGTTTGCGCCTTCGAACACAGGGCCCGCCGCTGTGGCGCAACATGCGATGCGCCCATTGGCGGCAAGTGCCATTTCGCCGTTCGTGCCCAAATCGATGAACAGACGCGTGCCGCCGGCGTCGATTTCGCGCGCGAGCATGCCCGCGGCGATATCGCCGCCAACGTACCCTGCGATGCATCGTGCGAACCTGCACGTGCCAAGGCCCTCGATTACATGCTCATCGCCGAACAGCGACAACGGGGTGAATGGGTTCACGCCGATGGTGTCGGGCGGCAACCCCACGGCAATGTGCTGCATGACCGTGTTGCCGGCAATGGCGACGCGTGTCACGTCGTCGGGCGATATCCGCGCCCGCTTGCACAGTTTCGCCTTCATCTCGCGCATGGCGTCTTGAACAGCAGTCGTCATCAAATCGAGCTTGCCATCGACGCTTGCCGAGATGCGGCTGATCACGTCGCTGCCGAATGCGATTTGAGGATTCGAGCGACCGACGGTGGCAAGCCGTTCGCCACTTGCCAGATCGTGAAGGTGCGCCACGAGCGTGGTCGTGCCGATATCGATGGCCATTCCGTAACCGCTCGCACCCTCATCGGGCGGGAATGCGCGCGTTGTTCCGCTTTGGACGACATCGATGGCGCCAACGGCCTCGACCACGACTTCCATGCCGTCGGATACAGGCGTTTTGCATGCCAGGCGGTAGCTTAAACCCTTATCGTCACGCACGAGCACTTGGCATCGGCGGCACGTGCCCACGCCACCGCATGTCGCATGGATGTCGATGCGCTGCTCTTGCAGCACGTCGAGAACCGAACGCGGCTCGGCCACGTCAACGACCATTCGCTTGCCAGCGTCGTCTATGGTCAATCTCACGGTCTATCACCGCCTCGTCGGGAATCGTCATCCCCAGGCATCGTCATTCGCCTTTAAACCACTACCCTCCATGAATGAGCCACGGAGCGAACCCCCTAAAACCCATCCACTCAAATCGCTCTTATACAAGGCGGCGGACAACCAAGTGCCCGCCGCCGACAAGGTAAGACTTCGCGCTAATCGCGATTCAGCGGGCCAAACAGGTTATCGCGATACGCCTCGATGTAGTCAAGGCAGTACTCGTCCTCGCCGAGCAGCGCCTCGGCGCCGTGCAGCACGCCGTTCATGTCGCGGTTCGCCGGGTCCATGATGGCGCTGTCCATGCCGGCGTTCATTGCCAAAACCAAGAACGGCATGTTGATGAACTTGCGGCCAGGCAAGCCGAACGAAATGTTGGACAGGCCAGACGTGATGTGAATCGTCGGATACGCTTCCTTGATGCGCTCGCAGCATTCGTTGAACACGAGCATGCTCTCGGGATTGGCGCCGAGCGTCTCGACGAGCGGGTCGATGTACAGGCGATTGGGCGCGATGCCGTATTCCTTGGCGCGCTCCATGATGGCCTCGAACACCTTAATGCGGTCATCGGCCGTTTTCGGAATGCCCGTGTCGTCGGACAGCAGCGCGACGCAACCCCACTTGGTGTCGGCGATGGCGGGAAACACGACGTCGATTTTGTTGCCCTCGCCCGATACCGAGTTGATGATGCCCACGCGGCCGTCGCAGAACTTCATGGCGTCGACGCACACCTGGGGATCGGGGCTGTCGATGCAAATGGGAAGGTCAGACTCTTCCTTGACGATGTTGATGAGCCATTCCATGACCTCGAGTTCGCCTTCGTTCACCGATGCGCAGCAGTCGATGTAATCGGCACCGGCTTCCGTCTGCATGCGTGCCAGCTGACGGATGTACTCCTCATCCTTGGCGGCGATGGCAGCGCCGGTTTTGGGGATGGAACCGTTGATTTTTTCGCCGATGATAATCACGTGGGACCTCCTTGGTCGAGCGAAATGTCGCAAGTACTACCTCTTAATTGTAGCAACATATCCTGCATGTTTTCCCTAGACGGCAAAAGCGCTTAATAGGTTATTTCGAACACGGCAGCGCGTCTGAAAGCCGCTGTTCTCGAATCGCATCCGTTCCGTCCGCCCAATCTTCCTTAAGGCCTGTTCCATGTCGTACAATTCTCCTGTATCGAGAAGAAGGGATTCATCATGGCAAAACCCGAACCGTCCATGGACCAATGGCTCGCCGAAGCTAAAGCGTCCGAAAACGCCGACAAATGCGGCATGTTCCTCGTGCACAACGGCATCGTGCGCTCGACTGCAAAAGCGCAGGTGCGCGAGGGTGAAGACAAGCCCGCCGTAGCCCAAGTCGATTTTTCGTATGACGCCGCCGGCGTCGAGGCCGCCATTGCCGAAGCGCTAACATGGGACGGCGTGTATTACGTCAAGGTATGGCTGAACGAAGGCGCCCTGAACGTGGGCGAGTCGATCATGTACGTGCTCATCGGCGCCGACATCCGCCCACGTTGCATCGATGCACTGCAGAACCTCGTCGGCAAAATCAAGAACGACCTGGTCGTCGAGAAGGAAATCTACGTCGAATAGCAACTCGCCCTACGGAGTGACGACCTGCTTCGACTTATTCCGTTATTTCCTTTCATGAGCCGCGATGGCGGCGTCCACCAAGGCTTTGAACAGGCGCTTGGAATGCGGGCGCGTGCGCCACATGTGCTCGGGATGCCACTGCACGCCGACCACGAAGCTTGCGGACGGAAGCTCGATTCCCTCGATGACGCCGTCATCGGGTGATACGGCGCTCACCACCAATCCCTCGCCAAGCTTGTCCACGCTTTGGTGGTGGATGGTGTTCACACCCAGGCGCGTGGCGCCGACGCACGAGGCCAAAAGGCTGTCCTCGACGACATCGACCATATGAGCGGGCATGTCGAACGGCCGCCCCTGAACATGCTGCAACGCCAATTCCTCATGGTCGGCGCGAATGTCCTGATGCAGCGTGCCGCCCAAGGCAACATTAAGCGACTGCATGCCGCGGCAGATTCCCAGAATGGGCTTGTCGGCCGCAATCGCCGCTTTCACGAGCGCTTGCTCCATAGCATCACGGGCCGAAGCCGATCGGTGCGTGCCCGGCTTGCGCTGCGCGCCGTACCATGTGGGATCGATGTCTTGCCCGCCGGGAATGAGGAATCCGTCACATGCGGCGACGAGCCGCTTGATATGCGCGGGGTCGCTTGTCGTGGGAAGGACGATGGGAACGGCGCCCGTCTCGAGTAAGCCCGAAAGGTACCCATCGGAAATGGCAAGCCCCGTCCATTCGAAATCATAACGGGGTACCACGCCGATGACCGGTGCAGCAGGCGAGCCAGCTGGCATCATCGTGCGCTTTTCCATCATGCGCGGCCATATTTCGGCCAACGTGAAGCGGTAACGCACCATCGACGAGAGCGGCTCGAGGTAAATCCACTCGTCTAACTCGATGGAACCCGATGCCAGCACCATCAGCATGTCTGCCCAGAAATCGACGGGGCGCCCGTAAATCTGGGCACCGTAGCCTTTTTCCATGAGGGCCTCTTTCGCCGCGCGCACCTCGTCTTCGCCAACGGATGCGAGCAGCGATTCCAGCACGCCGAGATTGCGGTCACTGTAGAACAGGGCGCTGATGAGCACCGCGTAAGCCAGGCAGTATTCGAAGGGCATCGCGTCTGATGGGCGGATTTCCACGAAGTTCTTCAAGCGGGCGTCGGGCCACACCATCGACAGCGCGTGCTCGAGCTCGGCACGCGTCATCTCGCGGTCGGCGTACACCTCGTCAAACGTCTGATTAGCCACATAACGCCAACCGCCCTCGGCATTTTCGTCGGGCACGAGCACGGCTTCGCGCGTCAGGATGTAATCAGCGTAGTCCGCAAACGAGAAATCGGGGGCCAACGACCCGGGAATCGTGCCGACGCGGTCTTGCTTCATGCCGGACCATATGGCCGTGCGGACGATATTCACCTTGCGTTCCTCGCCTTCGAAAATAGGAGAGTTGTCGCAGATGAGCGCTAATATCGGCGCAATAATCTCGGCAATGCGCAGCTTTCGCAAGGCGTCTTGCTCGTCTCGGTAATCGATTGAGATCTGCAAGCTGCCCGTACCGCGCATCATGCAGATGCCATCGTATGCCTGGGCGCCGAGGAATCGCGTCATGCATTCGTAACGGTACTTCGGAACCAGCTTCAGGTCCTTGGCGCACGCAGAGGGGTTGTACCCGAGCATGGGCGTCTCGAGGCCGAACTCCTCGAGGATCGGATCGAGCTCGCTGCGGAACTTCAAGTACGCTTCCTCGATTTCCTGCACCTTGCGGAACGGGCCTGCCGATATCTCGAGTTGAGCCGCGGGTTCGATGGAAATGACCGCGCCTTCGCGGGAAAGCCCGATGATGTTGTCGCCTTCGTAATGCCGATGCTCGTAATACGGCGCCAGCCTTTCGAGCACGTCGTGCACGCCACCCGGCTCGTCATACGACACGGGTGCATTCGTGCCCTTGTGCAACAGGATGTGCTCGAGCTCGAAACCAAGCGCGCGCGAGCGCTTGTCTCCGCTCTTGAACAGGGCGATGAGATGCTTGCGGTTGAGTACGTTAAATGCGGTTTTGTCCATAGGACGCCCCTTTGCGGGTTGCGTATGGCAGTTTTCGTTATCTATTGTACCGAACGCCAAACGCTTGTGGTTCGCCGTCAAATCGTTGGCCTGCTATCTGCGATACCGAACGCTACGATCGAAATGCGACGAGTGCCTGAAGCCGATTTAAGCATTTTATTATGGAACGAATAAACGATGAGCATTGCCTTTATCAGCATGCCCGATTGAGCACGTTGGCGCGCGCCGAGACAATGCGGTGCAGTGGTTCGGTAGGTTTCAGAAAATGGAGAAGATCATGGCGTTTTCGTTTGACAACCTTTCTGAAGAGCTGCAGGAAAAGGCTCGCGCATGCGAGACTCCCGAGGAGCTCTTCGAGCTGGCGAAGTCCGAGGGCATCGAGCTCGGCGACGATGAACTGGAAGCGATCAACGGTGGCATGGTTTCAGGCTGGAGCATCCCTGGTTGCCCGAAATTCGACGGCCACACCAAGAGGGTCAAGTAAGGCGACGGAGCTTTTGTAAGTTCGCGCTTGACATCATGTTTTAAGCAGGGCGGGGGTTTCGACCTCCGCCCTTCTTATTTGCCAAGGACGTGGCGCTTTCGCAGTCTTGGTATCATGGCCCCATGAGGAAGGCGGTTGGCATAACGGTTGCAGCAGCTGCAGTCGGCGCGTTGGCGGGACTGGGAGCATGGCTGTGGCGTCGGTTTGGGCCGGGCACATACGCGCGCTTCGACACCATGTTCGGCAAAGCCCGGGTTTACCACGTGCTCGACGATGCCGGACGCCCCGTGCGGCTGCTCGAGGTGGGTGGCATCGTGCATTCGGGCACGTACATCGACGAGCGCTACACCGACCTCGTGTTCGAGTATCTAAAGCGTTATGACCTCATGTTCGAGGGCGGCCATCCCATACGCCACGTGCTCGTGCTGGGGTGCGGCGGCTACGACTACCCCGAGCACCTTGTTGCCCACCATCCGGAAGTGGCGGTCGATGCCGTGGAGATCGACCCCGCCATCACAGCCATCGCACGGCAGTACTTCTTTCTCGATCGCGTCATCGAGGAATACGAAACCGACCAGACTGGCCGCCTGAACCTGATATGCGATGACGCCTTGGAATTCCTGACCTCGAGCGACAAGCGCTACGACGCCATCGTCAATGACACGTTCGATGCGGGCACGCCGCCTGCGCACCTGACCACGCCCGCCTTCGCAGTCACCGTACGCGACCACTTGGCGCCAGGTGGCTTGTACCTGACGAATGTCGTATCCGCCCTCGAGGGACCTGGCTCGTCGTTCTTACACGAACAGACAACCATGCTTGAAAGCGTGTTCGGCAACAGAAACGTACGTGTCATCCCGTGCGCGACCGACACGCTCGCCGAAGCGGACAACGTCATAGTCGTCGCTTCGCGGCCGGCGCAAGAGGGTGTGAGCGATTCTGCAGGCGCCATTCCTGATTTGCACATAGGTTAGCCGAAGTCAAGCGAACGCCCTCTTGCGCCGGCAACGATGCAGAAGTTAAATCTCGACGATGCGGTCGCAAATGCGCTCAGCGAGCGCAAGGCTATGCGTGATGGCGATGACGCCCATGCCATGCTCGCGAGCCTGCTTCACGATGGCGCGCCACACCTGGGCCTGCGTAACGACATCGAGCATCGTCGTTATCTCATCGCAAATGAGGATGCGGGTTTGGGGATTGAGTGCACGGGCGATGCAGAACCGCTGAAGCTCGCCGCCCGAAAGCTCGTTCGGCCAGCGTTTCTTCCATGCGTCTTCTATGCCCAGTGCATCCTGCAGCTCCTTTGGAGGTTCCCACGATTCCGCCAACGTCCTCCCCAACTGCCAACGCGGGTTAACGGCCCGTTCGGGATGCTGGTACACCAGTTGAATGGGACGGTAGCCCCGCATGGGCAAAGGCTCCCCATCCCACAGGACCGTACCCGACTGGGGTTTCTCCCGGCCTGAGAGCAGATAACCCAAAGTCGATTTGCCGCGTCCGCTCGGTCCGTACAAGCCCACGATCTCGCCTTCGCGGATGCTGAAATCGATGTCCTCGAGCACGGGGACGCCCTCTTTGTACGAGAAGCTGACGCTACGGGCTTCGAGAAGACGCGGGCCGCGGGAAGGTTCGACCCGTGCCTGGGCGAAGCCGTTAGCCTGCGACCCTGTAGCAAGGCCGTCATCGACGCTTTCATCCCCCCAAACCCCATCTCGCCTTTCCTCGGAAACCGGATGGAGACAGCGGACTCGTCCGCCAGCGAAGTCGCGAAGCGGTGGATGCTCGGCAGTGCATTCCCCCGTTTTCAACGGGCAACGATTTGCGTACAGGCATCCTTGGGGCAGGTTGTCTGCATAAGGTTGAGTGCCGGGTGTCGGCTTGAAGCCGTTTTGCGGTAACGCGTCGACGAGCGCACGGCTATAGGGATGACGCAACCGCACACCACCGTCGCGGAAGTCCGCGGCATCGGCGATTTCGAACGTTTGACCCGCATAGAACACGACGATCTTGTCGGCCGTGCTGTAAGCCAGATCGAGGTCGTGGGTGATGACGACGACCGCCTTGCCCGCATCGGCGAATTCGCGGAACGTCTTCATGGCCTCTCGGGCCATCTCGAGCGTCATCCCGGGAGTGGGCTCGTCGGCGACGATTAGGTCGGCATCCTCGATGACGGCCGTCGAGACGAGGACCCGACGCGCCATGCCACCCGACAATTCGAATGGATACAGGGTATCCACCCTCTCGTCCAATCCGAAGCGATCGAGCGCCATGCGGGCGCGATCCGCCGTGGCACGCACGCCGCGGACTTGCTCGAGCGTCCGCATCAGCGGGTCGAGATAATCAACCGATTGGGGAACGAACGCCATGCTCGAACCGCGCAAACGAGCTTGCAGCTGCGTATCGAGCTCTTGGCCGCGGAACCTGATTGAACCGGCCACGCGCGCGTTGTCCGGCAAGATGCCGAAAATGGCATGTGCGAGCAGGCTCTTGCCCGAGCCGGATGCTCCGACAACGGCGACTATCTCACCGGCGTGGGCTGACAAGCTAAGATCGTGAATCACCTCGAGATCGCGTTGACGCAGCCCGGTGCCGTATTGCGTGAACGAGAGGAACAGCCCCTCAACTTCGAGGATGGCCTCCCGCGCGTTTTCCGGTCTGGTTTGGACCCCTTCAATCCCGTTCGCGCCCTCGATGGATTCTCTTTGGTCAAGCATGCTATCTGCCATTCCCTACTCCTGCACGGTATGCGGGTCCGTGAGCTGCTTGATATCGTCGCCAAGCGTGAAGGTGAGCAGCACGATGGCCACCATCATCAAACCTGGGAACACAGCAAGCCACCAAGCTCCCGTCGCAAGGTACTTCATCGAGCTCGAGAGGATAGCGCCGATTGCAGGAGAGTCGAGCGGAAGGCCAAAGCCCAAGAACGTGAGCGCGCTCTCATGCAGGATGGCATGAGGGAACAGCAGGATTGTCCCGACTATGAACTGGGGCAGCACATTGGGAACAACGTGGTGCCAGGCAATCCATACATTGCCCTTCCCCATGGCACGCGAGGCGGCCACGAACTCGCCGGTCCGTATGCGCAGAACCTCCGCCCTGATGACACGGGTGAGGCTGGGCCAGTGGGTTAGGGCGACAGCCAACACGACGCCGAGCGTGCCGCCGCCGACGGAGAACGATATGAGCAGAAGCATGACCATGTGCGGAATGGACATGAACAGGTCGGCAAGCCAGAGGATGACTTTATCAACCCAGCCCCCGCATATCGCCGATATGCTGCCGAGAATCAACGCGACGAACCCCGACACGGCAGATGCAAGCAATCCAATCACGATGGAAAGCGCAAGTCCCCTGATGCTGAAGCAGAACATGTCGTGCCCTTGGAAATCGGTGCCGAACCAATGCACGGCGTTCGGGGCCTGCTGCTTTTGAGAGTAATCCGATGCGTACAAATCGGGCGACATGGTGAGTCCCGCGACGAGTGCAGCGACCAAGATGACGCCGAGCACGATTGCCAACATGATTGCCCGACGGCGTCGATTGGACGTGCGCACATTTTTCCGCGCTTCTCGGGAAGCGGCGCGACTTGCAACAAGCTCAGCCATCGATAGCCTCGCTTCCTGCGCGGATACGCGGGTCGACCACGCCGTATAGGATGTTGGCCACCATGTTGCCGGCGAATACGAACAATGCCGCAACCAAGGCCACACCCAAGAGCAGCGGGATATCGCCGCGCAGTGCGGCAGCGACAGCGGCATTGCCGATACCCGGATACGAGAACACCTGCTCAGCCAAGACCGAACCACCGAAAATCTCGGATATCGAGCCGAATTGCAACGTGATGGCGGGAAGCGCGATGTTGCGCAGCACATGCCTTCTCGTGAATTGCCGCTCGGTTTCGCCGCGAGCGCGGGCGAACAGGGCATAGTCGCTCAAGCGGGCCTCGATGGTCTTCTCGCGTGTCTGCAACGTTATTTGCGCAATGCCCGTCACGGACAAGACGAGCGCGGGCAAGAACAGGTGGTGCAAACGCATGGCAAGCGTCACGTCTTCAGCGCGCATGCCCGCCGGAGCAGCCAAGCCAGTCGGGAACCAACCGAGGAAGACCGAGAAGAACATGAGCGCCAGCAACGCCAACCAAAACGTCGGCGCTGCGGCCAACACCAAACAGAAGCCCTTGATGATGCGATCGGCCCAGCTGTTCTGACGAAGGCCGCACAGAATGCCCAAACCGAACCCGAGAACGCCCGATATGATCCAGGCAGTGCCCATCAGGGCCAATGACGTCAGAAAACGCTCGCCCACCACATCGAACACCGGACGATGGTAGATGACAGAAATGCCCCAGTCACCGGTGAGCACGCCGCCAATCCAATTGAGGTAGCGTTGGATGGGCGGTTGGTCCCACCCCCATTTCGCGGCGATTTGATCAAGCTGCTCTTGGGGAAGGTGGTTTTCGGAGCCCGCATACGCTTCGACAGGGTCGATAGGTGCCATGGTGGCAAGCGCGAACGTGATCACGCTCACTGCGAACAGGAGCGTGACCACGCGGATAACGTTCTTGATTATGAATTTCGTTTGCGCTGACACGTTGGTCGGCTAGCCTTCCTTGAACGTGGGCTTAACCTTCCATTTTCCACTCTTCGATGTTGCACACGACCGGCCAACCGTGACCATGGGGGTGGATCAGCTGCTCGCCCAGATTCAGGCCATCACGCACGAAATAGGTGTGGTCGATGTTCGCCAACCAGATGTTGGGAAGGTCGCCGTTCTCGGACTCGGGACCGGCTTGGCCGTCCCACTGGACCTTCTTCCACTCCTCGATGGCGGCATCCATCGAAATCGCGCTTTGGGCTTTCGCGATGTGCTCGTCAACCACGGGATTGGAGTACTGCGAGTGATTCGTCGACGAACCGGTTCCGTAATAGCCGGTCAAATCGCCGGCTGGATCGTAATTGCCCGTGCCCCAACACGTCGGGGTGTTCTCGGAGATTTCCTTGCATTTGTTCCACTCTTCGGCCGTGGCATTGATCTTGATGCCGAGTTTCTCGGCTTCCTGTGCAAAACCGACTGCAACGTTGTAGCGCTGCAGATCATCGGTGCGGCCGGTGATGGAGAACTCCGCACGGATGCCGTCTTTCTCGCGAACGCCATCGGCGCCTGCAACCCATCCCGCGTCCTCGAGGATCTTGATCGCCTCGTCGACGCGCCCGTCTTTGAACGTGCAATCGGGGTTTGCCCAGGGTACCTGGGTGATCAGCGCCGGCGTGGGAGTGCCTATTCCGTTCAGGGCGTTATCGACGATTGCCTGGCGGTCGATTCCGATCGAGAGGGCCTTGCGGATTGCCGGATCGCACGTGACGTTGTTGCCGACGATTTTGCCGTCAACTTCGGATTCGGGCTGGGTCGGAAGGTTGAAACCGCGCGTATCGATGGTCGCGCACGTTTCGAGATGCATTCCCTTGACAGTCTCCTTCGCGTATTCGGGCGAGACCATCGCAACATCGAGTAATCCAGACTGGGCGTTAGCCAACACGGCCTCGCCATCGAGAAACAGCACGGTGATTTGCTTGAACGGCGAGATGGTGCCGTAATACTTCTCATTGGGCTTGATGATGACTTGCTGGCCCTTGTCCCATTGGACCATTCTAAAGGGACCAGAACCGATGGGGTTGGTGCGGTAGTTCTCCGCATCATAACCAGCTTCGGGCACGATGCAGAGCTTGCCCGTTATCGCCTCGAAGCTCGAGTACGGTTCGGAAAGCGTGAACTCGACGGTGTAATCGTCGATTGCCTTTGCATCTGCAAGCTTCGTCAAATTCAGGCTGGAAGAGGCACCATCGCGTGCAGTCAGATACGAGAACACGACATCGGACGCCTTCAGGGGAGTACCGTCAGAGAACATGATGTCGTCGCGCAGCATGTAGGTATAGGTCAGGCCGTCCTCGGAAATCTTGTGATCCTTGGCCACGTCGGCTTGAAGCTTCATGTCCTTGTCGAAACGGAGGAGCCTTGAATGGAAGAACGTGTACGCGCCCGAAGAGCCGTACCCAGTCATCGGGTCGAACCCGCTTTCGGGTTCTGCGCCTACGTAAATGGTCAACGATTCGAGAGCGCCTGCGGACGAAGCCGTAGAAGCGGATGCCGACGCAGATGCTGACGATGTGCCGCCTGACGACGTGCATCCTACAAGCCCGGCCAATACAAGCGTTCCCGCCGCTCCGAGGAAGCCCCTTCGAGAAAGCGTTTTGTACGTCATGATTGGTCCTTTCACTCGCCTGCTAATCGTGTTACGTATTTGAAATTCATAACACAAGATTATGACAAATGGTGTTACTAATGTCAAACTAGTAACACCAACTTCTTGCTGGTATTTGCTTTGAGGAGACCCGAGCCACAACCTTCCGATATGGTAAGGTGTGCCCATGGCAAAACTCGATAAAATCCCGCAACCAGTTCGCGAGGGAATCGCCTTCGCGCTGTTCGTCGCCGCCATCACGGCCACGGCGGCGAACATGCTGCAACAGCCGCTGTTCATTCCCGGCGGTTTCGTGCTGTTCGCGGTGTTCTACTTCTGGCGCATTCACCCGCAGGTGAAAGCCGCCTACGAGCAGCAGGCTCAACAAGACGATGCCTATGCCGACGACGAGACATACCAGCCTATTCTCGACCGCTTCGAGGACGACGCAAACGACGACGCGCTCATCGAGGCATACCAGGCTTGGAAGATTGGCCCGCACGACAACTACGTGCGCCTGCGCTTCCTGCAACAAGCGATTCTGACGCTTATCGACGCGGGAAAGATTTACCGCGTCGAAGAGCTCATGACCGATGTCGAGCAGCTTGCCGCCGCCGAGGGGCTCAGCGACAGGTTTTATAGCTTCCGCGCCGAGTGCGACCGTCGCATTGCCGAAATAGCCCAGCAGCGCCTCGCGCAACCTGCCGCTGCCGGAAATGAAACGGCCGGGGAATAGCCTCTCGACCATCCCCCGGCACGCTTTGCCTATCGCTTGATGTGAAGCTTATTCGGAAGCTTCCTTGCCACCGACAGTACCCGACCTCCAACCGGTAACGGGTTTGGCGGCTTCCTCTTCGATGACTTCCTCGGCATCGGCAACACTTACCTCGCCGATAACGCCATCGCCATCAAGGTCGCGATTGAACAGCTCTTCTGCCTTGTTCTTCACCACTGACGCAGCGCTTTCGACCGCGGGCTTGGCAGCATCGGCCACATCGCCGGCCATGGCGGTGACGGCGGCAACTGCGCCTTCGACCGCAGGTTTGGCAGCTTCAAACGCCTCGCTGGCCTTGGCTGCGATGTCGTCAACCACGGGCTTGGCAGCTTCTGCGGCCTCGGCGGCCTTGGCGGAAACGGCGGCAACTGCGCCTTCGACCGCAGGTTTGGCAGCTTCAAACGCCTCGCTGGCCTTGGCTGCGATATCGTCAACCACGGGCTTGGCGGCTTCTGCTGCCTCGGCGGCCTTGGCGGAAACGGCCGCGACCGCACCCTCGACCATGGGCCTAGCGGCCTCGGCGGCCTCGGCGGCCTTAGCCGACACGGTTCCGACGATATCGTCGAATGCACCCTTTTCGGCCTCTACGGCTTCATCGGCAACTTCTTCGGCCTGAACCTCTGTTTCTTCGAACTCTTCTTTGATCTCTTCCAGGTCTGCCATTGCGGCTCCTTCCTCGACCCTATTACGTCGCGAAGCCATTATGCCATGCATTTTTCGCGTACTGGACACGGAATGCCAACGTATTGTTGACACTTTCCGCATTCGATGCACGCGCTTGCAGACGAATCGCCTTCGCGCCAACGGTTCACCAAGTTCGGCTCGCAGATGAACGGCCTGCTCATGGCAACGCCAGCGATGCCGTCGGATTCCAGATGCCGGGTAATCGTATCGGGATCGCGCCATCCTCCCGTGACGATGACAGGCACACCAAGCTCGCCCGCCAACCGTGCGCCGAATGTTGCAAAATACGGCTCGCCCGTTTCGACGGCTTGAGACGCAGTATGCCAGTCGCCGCTCACGTCGATGCAGCTCGCGCCCGCTTCGACAAGCATTGCTGCCACCTGGGCGCTCTCATCTTGGCTCAGGCCACCCCGCTGCCCAGCGGGATCGTCCCAGTCGTCGCAGCAGTTCAGCTTCGCGAACACCGGGTATTCCAAACCCGCCTGCGCGCGTATGGCTTGCAGGCATTGCACGGCCAGTCGCGCCCTGTTCTCGAGCGAGCCGCCGTATTCGTCTGCACGCTTGTTGAAATTCGGGCTGAGAAACTGCGACAGCAGGTATCCGTGCGCCACATGAAGCTCGACACCGTCGAACCCGCATGCACGCGCCCACATTGCGGCTAGGCCGAAAGCGTCTGCCAAGGCTGCCAGCTGTTCGGAAGTCGCCTCGGTCGGCACCAAATGCGTACGCGGGTGCATGATGGCTGAAGCGCCGAGGATCGTCGTGTTGGGAACACCGTCGACAGCAGCCGCGTCCACCGGCTGCAACCGTCGTGAATCGTCTGCGGACAACTTGCTTTTCGACCCGCCATACACCAATTGCGCCACTATGCATGCGCCGTTTTCGTGGGCAACGTCCGTCAGCGAACGCAGATGACCTAGAAGCGAGTCGTCGTATAACCCAAGAGCGCCTTCGGAGGGCTTGCCGTCGGGCGCGACGTACATGTAACCCGTGACGATAGTGCCGACCCCTCCCCATGCCAACTCGCCATAGATGCCGAGCAGCTCGGGAGAAAGGCCGCCCGCCATCGTAGCAAGGGACTCAGCCGTCGCCGAGCGCACAATGCGATTGCGGGCCACCATAGGCCCGATTGTCAGTTTGTCGAACATTCCCGCCAATTCGCCACCTCCAGCTAACCGTCCCATTACGGGCAGGTGGTTTTTGTCTGTCGTCAAGGAGGATTGTAAGCTTCCTCTCAGCAAAGCGCATCATTATTGAAAGCGAACGGACGAGCAAAAGAACGGAACACCAATGCAGCACACGAGTACGGCAACCGGGCTCGGACGGCTATTCGCCGCGATTCTGGCCCTGACAATGGCTCTTGCCATGGCGCTTTGCATGACGCCTGTCGCCGCGTTCGCAGATGACGAAGAAGCCGCGACGACAACCAACTTGAACGAAAACGACATCAGCACGACCGACGATGATGCCTGCGGCGTGATTGCAAAAGCCGGCGCCACCATCATTGCGAACGCCCTGAACGTGCAAACGAAAGGCGCTCGGGCCTCGGCTGTGTCGGCAAACGCATCCGATAGCGCTGTTTCAATCGTGAACTCGCAGCTTTCGACAAGCGGTTCGGAAGCGCCGCTTCTCTCGAGCGCGGGCACCCTCGAAGCCGAGAACGTGCAGGGCACGGCGACTAAATCGCCCATCGTCTCGGTCTTGGAAACCGGATCGGTGCTCGTCGCTAACTCGACGCTCGAATCGTCGTATGCCGGAAACGCGAAAGACGCTCTGCCCACCAGCGCGATAGCCTTGTACGGCACATCGGCCATCGATGCGACCTCGGAGAAACGGGCA